>CAZJQN010000140.1:0-7700 GCA_964548125.1 uncultured Bacteroidales bacterium
AATTGAATTTAACAGTCTAATAGACGATGAAATTGCATCTAATTATGAAATTCAGCGAGAAATGATTTCTAAGAAAATAAATAATCTATATGATCAAAATGCTTTATTATATTTTGGTAATATAAAAAACAACATATTAGGTAATATTTAAAATATTTGCCATTCTGAATTTAAAAAAGGTATTTCATGCCCGTAAAAATCCCTACTGAAAAAAGATGCGTCGAATATGAACCAGTTGTGTTAGCAGAATTCAGATAATATTTAAATGCCGGTTCAAGACTCATTTTCAGATTCCGGGTAAGGCGGTAATCGAACCCCAGAGCTGCAGTTCCGCTGTAATTCCAGGTACGAATGCCTTCCGTACTTCCAAGACCTATTTTCCCGCTGCCGGTATTTAAAAAAACCGCATTTCGAACCAGGATATGGTTAATTATTCCGGTCGAAAGTGTAACTCCTAACCTTTTATCAATGACAGAATATTTCATAAGGAGAGGAATTTCGACATAGCCAAGCTGTTGAATAAACTGAAGCTCAGAAAGGGAACGATCAGCCGGAGCAACTGAAGCCAGACGGTTTGAAGCAAGGCTTTCCAGTGAAGGAATGTTCCCCAGCGAATTTCCTGCCGCCAGGTTTGAGCCGGCATAAGCAACAGACTCCTTATTCTGCAATATATCTGATCCATTGAAGGAATAGGCATCCGCAGAGAAGGACTCTTTCCACTGTAGTCCCATACCGGAGTATCCCACACCGGTTCCTAATGAAATGCGCCTGGATAACTGATAATAAAGCTGTACTGATCCTGCATAAGTGGCCAGGGGTTGCTCCTGACTTTTTACCGTTACTTCTGAAATATCAGCCGGCACCCCGGTATTCCTGTCATGAACGTCACGGTAGGCCAGTACAGGACCAGCCCGTCCGTCAAGAATAAAGTGATGTTCAAATGCGGTCTGTTCATTTTCTTCGGTTTCCACCATAATTCCTTCATCAGAAGGCAGTGATGCCAGAAGCAGCTTTTCCCTTATACCGGGTAGTTTCCATACCGCTGTCGCTGATATTTCCGGCTCCTTTCGCTGGAGTGAAGGAAAAGTAATATTATGATACTCCGTCTGATGTTCCGAAACTTCCTGATTATTACTTATATCAGCATTATTTTCAATGGCTATCAGGGCAATGCCGGATTTTTTCCTATCGGGCCTGGCACCGGAAAGAGTTTTTTCATATGAAGATGGAGCGACAACGGGAGGCAAATGAGCATCTTCTGTAGTGATTTCCGTTACTGTCTGGTAGTTTTTCTGTGGCATGTTGATGGCAACAGGCCGGCTCTGACGCCCGAAATAGTAGCCAGACAGCACAGCAAAAGCAAGAATGGCTGCGGCAGCCGACAGCCGGATCCACAGCAGGCGCTTTCCCTTCTCTCTGGCCAGCGCTTCCTGCACCGCATTCCATACTTCGGCAGGCGGCTGTACTTCGTAATCCGAAAACCTCCGGAAAGATTTATCAATACTATGTTCTTCCTGCGGTTTCATTTGATACTTATCCTGCTCTGTAATTTATCTCTGAATACTTTTTCAGTTTGTTCTGCAGTATTTCCCTTGCCCTGCTTAAATTCGACTTGGATGTTCCCTCTGTGATTCCGAGCATTTCCGATATTTCCTTATGCGAATATCCTTCAATGGCATACATATTGAATACCAGCCGGTAACGGGGAGGCAACTCACTGATAAACTGCAGAAGATCCTTTTCTGATAACAGGTCAGAGGCAGTTTCCGGAGTATGTTCACGGATTACCTCCAGATCATGTACCGGATTCATTCTCAACCGGTCGCGATACTTCTGCAGTGAAATATTTACCATAATTCTCCTTATCCATCCCTCAAAAGAACCTTCGGACCTGTACTGTTTTATTTTACTAAAAACTCTTATAAAACCCTCCTGAAGGTTATCCTTTGCCTCATCTTCATTGTCTGCATAACGCAAACACAGGCTGAACATCCTACCGGCAAACATCTGGTATAATTCCTTCTGTGCTTTCGGATCCTCATCCCGGCAGCCCTTAATGATATGTTCAAGTTGATCCACGTGTCCGGGGCAATGATCTCAGCGAAGGTACTGCAAAATGTCTGCCGTTTTGATTGTTAGATGATAAAAAATGGGAAAAGGTTGCGTCGGAAGGTTACGCAACCTTTTGGCAAAAAAAAGTATCTTTAGATAAAACAGTTTAAAAAACGGGGATATGAAGAGTTCAATTTATCTCATTTTAAGCGGAATCATTCTGCTGGTAAATCCGGCTTGCGAAAAGAAGAGTGATGATGATCAAAACACCAGAATGAAGGAAATTGATCTTACGCCGGTGCAAAAAAACCTGGTACAGGCAGGCAATAATTTTGCACTGAATCTGTTTGGCACCACCTGCAGGGAAGAAGAAAACAAGCCCCAGGTATTTGTTTCTCCATACAGTATTTCAGAGGCATTAACGATGACATACAACGGAGCAGGCGGGGAAACTGCTGATTCGATGGCCAGTGTTCTTGGATACGAGGGAATGAGCAGGGAAGAAATCAATGCCTATTGCAAAACCCTTCGGACAACCCTTCTTGAACTGGACCCTAAAGTTAAGCTCTCAATTGCCAATTCCATATGGTACAGACTTGGGTTCGAAGTCCAGCAGTCTTTCATCGATATTAATAAAACCTGGTTTGACGCGGCAGTGCAGGGACTTAACTTTTCCTCCCCTGAGGCTCCTGCGACCATAAATAAATGGATAGCCAATAAAACCAATGACCGCATTAAGGACATGATTCAGGAAATAGATCCAACCACGGTGATGTTTCTGGTCAATGCCATCTGGTTTAAAGGAATGTGGACCAGCAGTTTTGACCCAAAAAACACCATGGAAAAGAACTTTTACTGCCCGGGAGGTAAAACAGTAACCGCTTCCTTCATGCAACAGGAACACACCTTCAGCTATTACAGAAATGATCTGTTTGCCATGGCAGAAATGCCTTACGGTCAGGGGAATTACGCCATGCTGGTACTGCTTCCTAACGAAGGAAAAACCATAAATGAAATTCTGAACTCACTGAATTCCCAAAACTGGAATGAATGGAAAACAGGGTTGCAGGAGAAGAAACTAAGGATTGAGTTTCCAAAGCTCAAATTTACTTACAAGATCACCCTGAACCAGGTATTGTCAAAAATGGGAATGGGAATTGCATTTACCGATGATGCCGATTTTTCGGGAATCAACCCTGCTGAAGACCTTCTGATATCCAAAGTGTTACATCACAGCTTTCTGGAAGTTAATGAAGAAGGGACAGAGGCGGCTGCTGTCACGGTAGTGGAAGTTGGAGTAACTTCGGCGCCGGTTGAACCCGAGGTAATACCTTTTATCGTTAACAAACCCTTCCTTTTCGCAATACACGAACGTAGTACCGGTGCCATTCTTTTTATGGGAATGATCAACGAACCGGGAAATTGATCAACTTCAAAGGATCAGACTGCATCTTTCTTTCCATTAACTGCCTATAATTACACCATCAGCCGTTCGTCATCATGCAATAAACGGCTGATTTTTTTTTCATGCTCCGTACTTCAGAAAAAACAGCTCCCACTTATAGACAGACGTAATAAGACGCCGCTTTTCCCGCACCCAGGGTAATGTAAAAACCAGAGAAATCACCGACAAAGGATCTTAGTTATCGCTGCATTCATGTTTAACTATCTGATACTGATCGTTATATACCGTAATACACCATTGATGATCTTTGTTCACCCAGTAATGTATCCAGAGAAAGAGACTTTTTGTATTGAAACTAAATATTGAGGTTAGATATTCTATCTTCTCATCGGGGTATACTATCATTTTGTTTGAATATACCGGATAATGTCCGACTGACTGCATGCATCCATAGGCTGAAACCACATAGAAATGGGTAGCCAGTGACTGGCATTCCCCACCAAAACAGAGTTGGGCATCCTGGCCTTCAACCCACCATTGAAAAATAAAGGAAGTTTCCGTTTTGTCGCTGCAAAGTGGGAATTTGTTATAACACATATACTGCGACATGCTCAGGTCTTTTTTTGTCATCCACCACTGGATAAGTTCGTCATTATAGGTATATCCTCTGGTGTCGATACCATCGTAGGTTATATATTGTGCCCAGTGTTCAGGATAGCTATAACCATATGCCTGAACGAGCAGTTTTCCATTGTTTTCCCGCCATGAATAAATACACCCAGGAACAGGAAAATCAAAACATTCCACGGTGTATTTCACCTGTTCTTCTTCAGAAGAAACGAATGGTATAAATAACCCGGTATTCTTCAGACCGGAAAGGTTTGTGAAGGAAGGATTCCTTGAAATCTGAAGACTCTGATTGAGCAGATTGGCCAGAGCAATGATTTTTCCGGACATACTGTCATCCAGGCTATAAATGTAGGACGGCAGTTGCACAGGCTGAAGCTGATAATAGGCTTTCTGCCCGGAAGCAGCCATGAGCATAATTTCGCTGAAAGTAGCAGCATCACCCGATTCTTCCTTATTCTCCTTTTTGCAGGAGAACAGGAACAGGAAAATCATCAGGAAGATTACAATTGCTTTCATGACAAAAAAATTTGGGTTTATTAATTCAGTACTTCGGTTAAAGTTATTTTCAAAAATTTAATAACAGACAATTTTCCGGAAATACCTCATAAAGAAATCGCCTTTTTTCCGGGAAAAGCGTAAAGAAGGCGATTTTAAGAATTTTGAATTATCTGCCCCTAAAATCAATGTTTGATGATCAGCTTTTGCTGAAATTTAGCCTTCCTGGTGCGCAATTCAACGAGATAAATACCCTCCGCAAGATTTCCTGTTGGGATTGTAAAGCGCCTGGAATATTTAATATCTGAATATATCTGCAATCCGAAAGAATTTGAGATGGTAATCTCGTAGTATTCTGAACGGAGAAATTCTGAATATATGGAATCTGGCTGGGCTAATGTTTCTGGCGAATATATACCCTCATTGCCGATCTGGACATCAACACTTTCGTTTGCAGGATTGGGTGTAAGCGTAAAGCCGTAGTTTTGAGAAGACACATATACTCCAATACCTCTGGGAGTGCTTGTTCCACATTCATTATGCGCCTGGGCGAGTACGGTGTAACTACCCGGATAATAAAATTGTATCATACATTTATTAGTTCCGGGGGTTGGCGAAACATATGCACCGGATGGCGGCGCAGTGAACCATATATAATCTGTACCTTTTTCGTTATTGACCTTGGCTTCATAATTATTGTACTGATTTACTTTTACTGATCTAGGCCCGTCAATACTTTCAACTTGAGCAAGTCCTACCCATGGATGACTGGTAGCAGTGGAAAAATCGCCGCACATTTGCGTATTTATGATAGCCTTAACCCATGCCAGGCCTGTACCTGCAACTGTTGCCGCCAGTGTACACGGATTCGAACCCTGTGGGTCGATGAGCCTGATTCGTTGGTTATCGAATGTCCAGGTTATGGCTGCTCCGGAAGGAACATTGTTAATAGTAAACAGCTTGCCTGACTGGCACAAAACATCCGGAGCAACGAGTGCGGGAAATTTAACAGTAACCTGAATTGAAGGTTCATTGGAAAACTTATCTCCGCAAACCCTCGCTTTTACTTTTACAGCTCCTTCATGGCAACCTGAAGGAGTTAAAATAACGGTTGGCGATGTTGTAACAACTGTTTGTCCGTTTTGGATTCCCGACCCGGTCCATCCTTGTGGTATGGTCCAGATGTATTCCGTTGCACCTGTAACCGGATTACAGGAAGCAGTAATAGGGGTTCTTTCCGTATATCCAAGAACCGTTTTGGAAAGCGTGAAATTTTTTATTGTGGGATTTATGCGCTTAATAACAAGTTTTCTTGGTGCGCTATATATGCGGTTGTCATTTTCGTTGGAAAAACATCTTTTATTGATGCCATAAACAAGAATCTCTCCTGAAGTACAGGCATCGGTGGTTATATCTATGCTTTCCTTGGTGAACAGTTCGCAGGGTCCCGGATGAGGGGTGGAAGATTGGTATTCATAGGCTATAATTCCCGCCGGAATAACCCACTAATAATCATTCACATTTTTTGAACTGTTTGGAAAAATCATTTTGGGTATGCTCAATGTCGTTCTCGGAGGGGTAACACCATATACCCAGGTGATGGTGTTATTGATGATAGGATATAGAAATGGATCTGGCGGGAAGTTGTTTAATGAAAGAATAGTTACATCTAAGTCTTTCAAAGCTCCACAATTTTCTCCTTCAAACTTTACGGAAATTATTCCTTTTGGCATTTTCTTATTTACGTTGTCATAAGCCACATTTTGCCATTTTACTGTTACCTGTGTAGAGGATGAATTTAAAATTGTGGTAACCCAGTTACCATTCTCATCTTTAATGTAACCATTCTCAATTTTCCAATTTACTTTGCATTTGCTATCTTGTAATGAAATTGAGTAATTGTATGTTTCACATTGTGTAAACTCATCAATGCAAGGGCAGCATTCACCAGGTTTTTCAACCCATGACTGACTTTTAACCAAACTTGGCGTTAATATATTCAATAAAATTGCCATCAAAAAAATAAGTATTGAACCTTGATAAACTTTTTCTATTGACAATTTGTTCAAAATAAGCTGAGATTAGAAATTTAACAAAAGATTTACTGCATAAAAGGGTACAATACCAACCTTCAGATCATTTTTTAATTCTTCAGGATATGTTCCTTTTATAATTTTACCATCATCAATATAATGATCTTCTTCAACACCCCAGAATTTGTTTATTTTGTATTGAAAAGGTAATTTTGCTTCTGTTTCAATTCTCAGGTTGGGACTTATCTGAAAACGCATCCGGCATGAGGAATAGATTGAAAAAAACATTGTTTGATAGTGTTTATTAAACCACACGGAGTATTCTCTTACAATACCATCTGCATCTGAAGAAAGTCCTGAAGCATAATTTTCAGCTTTCAGGCTAAAATGATTTATTTTATACCCTATTCCAGCTCCACAGGCAAAAGAAAACCTTTTTATCGTCCGTATGAAGTAATATCCAGCGTTGATTCCGCTATAGATCCATGTTCTGTAAAAGTGACGCTGCCATATCGATCCTAAACCTTCGTGCTGATGATTAAAATAGAGATCAGCTTCAACAATCAGCTCTTTGTTGTTATTAAGTATTCTTTGATAGATTATTGTAAATGGAGAGAAAGTATCTTTTTTTGCAATATTTTCCCATAGAGGAACTGTGTTAAAGCCAATATAGTTTTTCTTAGCTGGAGTATTTTGAGCCCGAAGGTACAAACACCCTGCTACGGATAAAAGAACAATAAAAAGAATCAATTTTCTCATAAATTACTGATTTTGGAATGTTTTATGATTAATATTTGCCGTATTAACTGAACCCGTACTTAGTTTTAGTAAGGCGGGCTTCGTTTTGATTCCGGTGTATGATTCCGGCATTTACCCGAGGTTCCTGATATTTCCAGGGTCATATTCTCTTTTCGGATATTTTCCTTTTCCTTTTTAAGCGGATGATATATATTTGTTCCTTCCGGAGCGGATTTGTGACAGAAAATTATGGTAAAAATTTCAACAAAATATCAACAACAAACATCTGATTGATACTATCTGGTGAAGGCTCTTCAAGACACATTTTTAAAGAAAGCTTATTTAAA
>CAZJQN010000141.1:0-7675 GCA_964548125.1 uncultured Bacteroidales bacterium
TGGACGTCCGCCCCACAGGCTTGTTCAGAGCCAGAGCATGAGCAAGAGCTAAATTCCTCTAAAAATAGTTTTGCTAAAATTCAAATCATGTAGGTTTTAACAAAAATTTTTATTAGCCCGGTTGAATTTGTTAATTCATGGTACTTGGGTTTAAAAATGACTCTAAGAATTATAATCAAAGATGGTTCCTGCAAACGGGAAAAGCATCCGGAAGAGATTCTGGCCTAAAAGAAAATAAGTTTCGGACTATTTTGAAACGGAATGCTTCAATACGATGTATCAAAGATTATCGTCGGCATACCATTCGGCGTACGAGCTGGCTGTTTCGTAAAGTCGCAAACTATGAAGCCTGACTTCAGAGGGAAGACTCTTCTGCAAACGGCCAGCCATGTCGACAATTAGATTTTCGCAAGTTGGCTGATAGTCAAGAAAATGTATTTTCCCGAAAAGATCCTTAGCCTGTTTGGCAAAGTCAGGGGGAGTATTCTTATTAACTACCAGTGCATGATCGAACTGATCAATGATCTGCGTTTTTACAATGTTCTTGAGTTCAGAGAAATCCATAAGCATACCGTTTTTCGGATGACCAGGACGCTGCATTGGTTCTCCTGAAATGGTAACAAAAAGAGCATAGGAATGACCATGGATGTTCCTGCATGGGCCGTCATAGTTCCATAGGGCATGCGCCATTTCAAAATGAAATTCTTTAGTAATACGGATCACTGGCATATTCAAATTCTAAGAATCAGACCCCGGATATGGCTGAATGTTTACAGGCAGGCACACCGGTTAATACAATCAATTATTCCAAGAAAGCCGGGGTTTTTGATAAAATAGTAGGTATTTTTCCCCTCACGTTTTGAAGACAAAATGCCTTTGTCACGAAGTATTCCGAGGTGGTGGGATGCCACAGATTGTTCCATGTGCAGCATCTCGTGAATTTCTGTCACCGTAAGCTTCTTCCCTTCATTTAACAAGTTCAGAATAGCAATCCGGGCAGGATGAGCCATAGCCTTGAGCATAACAGCAGCACGGTCAAGTTGTTCCGAAGTAAACTGTTCCACAGATAAACCTTTTACCTCATCAACTTTAAACGGGTAAGATGAAGTGCTTGAATCCATAATAATGGTTTAAGATATGCAAATATATAAATATATTTTATTTCATAATAAAATAATTGTATCCACTTATATTTCTATTTGTTATATAAATTGTTCTAAATTATTTCTACACTTGAAACTGGCTATTTTTTATTAATATTCCCCGATGCCATGATTAAACCCGGATTCTGTCATTAGGAGCATATGAATCTAATGCTTAGAAGGTTAGCTTACTATGCTGGCCTCCGGGTTAATCCCGGCGTAGCGAAGTGAAGTTTGCTTTATGGGTGCATTCGCATCTTATAATGCGTATTGCAGGTTAAAACAGAACAGTAAAAATTTTAAAACAGATAATTCCTATATTTGCTTCGATAAACGAACCTATGGGAGAGCTCGAAAAGATCAGAGGTCCTGTTAAAAAGGAGCTTGCTGAATTTGAAAAGGTATTCCGGGAAGCATTAAAGGGCTCCATCCCTTTTCTTGATTTTATAATCAACTTTATTCTCAGGAGAAAGGGTAAGCAAATCAGACCTTTATTTGTATTCCTTTCGGCACGTCTTTTTGGTCAGGTGAAAAACAGCACCTTTGTGGCTGCATCGTTGGTTGAGCTGTTGCACACTGCTACTCTTGTTCATGATGATGTTGTAGATGAATCGTATGAAAGACGTGGATTTTTCAGTCTCAACGCGTTATGGAAATCAAAGGTTGCTGTTCTGGTTGGGGATTATTTACTGGCAAAGGGGTTGTTGCTTGCCGTACAACATAAGGAGTATCAGCTTCTGGAAATTGTTTCGGATGCTGTTCGCGAAATGAGTGAAGGAGAACTTCTTCAGATACAAAAATCCCGCCGAAACGGTATTTCAGCTGAGGAATATTATGAAATCATCCGAAAAAAGACGGCAGCATTAATTTCTTCGTGTACAGCCTGCGGAGCATATTCAGCCGGAGCTTCTGAAGAAAGTATTGCACGTATGAAACAGTTTGGAGAATATGCCGGCATTGTTTTTCAGATTAAGGATGATCTGCTTGACTACCAAAAGACAGGATTGACAGGGAAACCAACAGGAAATGATATCAGGGAAGGAAAATATACGCTTCCTCTGATTCTCGCACTACAAAATTCATCTTCGGATGAATCCCGTAAAATCAAAAAGATGATGCGGAGAAAAGATCTGAATAGTAAAGATGTTTATAGCGTCATCGAATTTGCTGAGAGAAATGGCGGTATTTCACTTGCCAGAGAAAAAATGAACGAATTCATTCGTACTGCACTGACCATTCTAGAGGATTTTCCGGCTAATGATGCAAGAGATGCCCTGTCAGAATTGCTTTACTTCATTGCTTCAAGGGAAAATTGATCAGCCCTTTATACATTATGTTTCTCAAGGGGCCGAAAGGGAAAGGAACCATTTAATTGTTGTGACTCCCCACGGCACCAAAGCTGTTTGATGATTTAGTCCATCCAGAAAAAAAAGGGAAGTATTTTCTGCTGATGAACCATGTTGAAGCATATCTTCATACATTAATTCAGACTGTCCAAAGTATACATTATCATCGGCGGTACCATGATAAAAACGCACAGGCATTTCTGTTTTCCATCCATATATTGAGTTTTTATCGAGTTCATTCCGTAAAGCGGAAAATTCTGCACCATCGCTAAAATGGTTCTTCAGATTTTCAGTAACCAGCTTGGCAACTGTATCGGTGAGTTGCTGATTGATTTCATCTCCTGAAAAATTGCCGTTGAAAAGATTTGGTATTCGCGAAGCATATGGTTCTTTGAAAAAAAGAGACAGGGGATCGGTGAGCATTCCGTTCTGCCGGTGCGATTCAATAAAATATGGTAAATAATATGGTGTAGGATATGTAATAAGATTTAAAACATGCTCAGAAAAATCTATCAGTTGATACGCGCCTGCTCCGCATGAAACGGCCTTTACCGACATACCGGAAGGTGCTGTCTGTTCAATATCCCTGGCTGCAGAAAGAGTTGCCCATCCACCCTGAGAATAGCCCATCAGAAAAATATTTTCGTTGCATTTGGCCTGTATATTGCTTTCGTTTGTAAGTTCCTTAGCGGCCAGAATAAGGTTTTTTACAGCCAGATCGTTTGATTCCCTGTGGTAATAAGGATGTATAATCTGTTCTGAAGAACCGAATCCCAGATAGTCGGCAATCACTACAATGAACCCATACGAAGCGGCTGATTCAATGAGGGTATACAAACCATTGAAAATATCTCTGGAAGGAGCTGCATCATGAAGAGTATTTGTTCCGTTCTGAAAACTGATAATGCTAAAATTACCTTTTGTTTCGGGCAAACAAACCACACCGGAGGCCGTCAGAATCTTCCCCTGAAAATTTACAGGATAGGTTACCAGATAAACTGACACATTATATTTAAGATTGGTCGGAAGCGAATCAAGAGCAGAATATATTTTACCCGCATTCTGAATAAAAGACTGCATTCCTGAAACGGTCATCTGCTTCAGCAGTGAATAGCTCACAAGATATTCATTTTCAGCATCTTCCTGTTTTGAACAGGAGGAAAAATAAAATAAACCCGGCGCAGTCAGAGCCAGATAGAGGATTAACTTTATCCAGGTTTTCATGGCTAAAAAGTTATTTAATATTTTCCTTGTGAAAGTAATCGTAGACAATACGAGCTTTGCTGGGACCAATTAGTTCTTCAAGACTACTTATTGATAATGTGCGAATTATATTAACTGATTTAAACTTTTCTATCAACTTTTGTCGTGTTGACTCCCCTATTCCTTTAATATTTTCCAGTTCAGAGTGTATAAAGGCCTTGCTTCTTTTCTGCCTGTGAAAGGTTATTCCGAACCGGTGGGCTTCATTTCTTATATGCTGGATTAAACGCAGGGATGGTGAGTTTTTATCTAAGTACATTGGATACGGATCGTTCGGAAAGTAAATTTCTTCTAATTTTTTTGCAATTCCAATGATTGCGATTTTATTATTCAATTCTAATTCTTTAAGGCTTTTAAGTGCTGCATTAATCTGACCCTTTCCCCCATCAATAACGATAAGGTCAGGAAGGGGAAGGTTTTCGTCGAGTACACGTTTGTAGCGCCGGAAAATAATCTCCTCCATGGAGGCAAAATCATCTGGCTGGTCAACTGTTTTTACATTATAATGTCTGTATTCGCCGGGAGCTGGTTTGCCATTAAGAAATACCACACATGCAGCAACAGGATTTGTGCCCTGGAGGTTACTATTGTCAAAACACTCAATTCGTGCAGGAATTTTTTGCAGGTGTAAATCTTTTTTCAACTGCTCCAGAATTTCTTCCTTATGCTTAAGTTTTCTTTGTGACAAGGATGAAATATCTTTTGATCTTTTATAGATCAGCGCATTATTGAGAGAGAATTCGAGTAGTTTTTTCTTATCTCCCTCTTTGGGTATGGTGTATTTGACACCCTGAATTTTCAATTCGGGTAATATGGGGACAATAATTTCAGGGGCATTACTTTCATACCGTGTACGAAAGCTGGCTATTGCAAGGGCAAGGATTTCAGGTTCTGCTTCGTCAAGTTTTTTTTGAATTTCTATTGTATGTGATTGTATGACAGATCCTTTAATAACCTTAATAAAATTAATGATAGAAATATTGCCATCAGTTAAAATGGAAAACACATCCACATTGGTAATAGACGGATTAACTATAACAGATTTACCCCGGAATTTCGAGAGGAGCTCCAGTTTTTGCCGGATGATTTCTGCTTCCTCGAAACGATATTCTTTTGCCAGGTTTTGCATGGTTTCTTCCAGGTAATCAATAACTTCGTTGATATGGCCCTTTAGTATTTTGCGAATCTGGTCAACTGTTTGATTGTAGTCATCTTCTGTTTGTAGTCCTTCGCAAGGTCCTTTACAGTTGCCCAGGTGGTATTCCAGGCAAACTTTGAATTTTTTTGTTTTAATATTTTCTTCTGACAAATTCAGGTTACAGGTTCTCAATGAATAGAGTTCCCGAATAAGGGCAATGAGAGTCCGAACCATTTGAGCCGAAGTATAGGGACCGAAATACGATGAACCATCATTCACAATTTTTCTCGTAAGGAATACACGAGGAAATCGTTCGTTTTTTATGCAAATCCAGGGAAATGTTTTATCATCTTTAAGAAGAACATTGTATCTTGGCTGATATTCTTTAATGAAATTATTTTCAAGTAAGAGGGCATCGTGTTCAGTTGGGACAACAATGTGTTTAATTTCATGAACTTTCCCAATCATGACCTGTATTTTTCTGTTCTCGAAGGTTGTCCTGGAAAAATAGGAACCGACTCTTTTCTTCAGATTCTTAGCTTTTCCAACATAAATCATTTTACCAGATGCATCAAAAAACTGGTAAATGCCCGGTTTTTCGGGCAAGAGTGCTACTGTCTTTTTCAGGATACCCTTATCCATAATTCGAATTTATCTGAACAAGGGGGTAAACGTAAAGGTAGAAGTATTAAACAATCCTTTATCGCTCAGTTTCAATTCAGGAATTACGAGAAGAGCCATAAATGAAAGTGTCATAAAAGGTGCCGAGAAGGAAGATCCCCAGGATTGTACCGTTTGATTCAATTTCTTATATAATAAAGCTACTTCACTGGCCGGAAGATCGCTCATTAGTCCTGCATAAGGTAAAGGTAAAAATAAATTTTCCTCTCTATTAACGGCAGCAAGGCCCCCTTTTGAAGAAATGACCATATTAATTGCAACAACCAGATCATTATCATTTGTTCCAACAGCAAGTATGTTATGGCTATCGTGTGCAACTGAAGATGCTATTGCTCCGGTTTTAATATTAAATCCCTTAATCAATGCCACCTGAGGTTTTTCATTATTGTATCGGCAGAGATTTACTAATTTGAGAATATCACGACCAGTATCTGCAATAATTTCTCTTTGCTGAGTCAACAAAGGCTTTTCGACCTGAGATCCAGTGATCAGGCTTTGGTCTTTTGCGACTATTATTAAAACCTGTGTAGCATTTTTTGGTAGAAATATTTTAATATCTTCTGGTAATACAGTTTTTCGATGAAAATAGTTTTTATATGGAGGGGAAACGATTTCAAAAGTATAATTGTTAGCTGCTGAGAAGACTTTTTCGCCGTTTATCCATGTTTCCAGAACATTACATTTTTCAGGAGAATCAATAACAATAAAATCGGCATAATCACCTTTCTGAAGCAGTCCTACGGGCAAATTATAATGTCGGACAGGATTAATACAAGCAGCTTTAATAATATTAGAAAACGGAATGTTATAATCAATTGCTTTTTTTACCATTTTATCTATATGGCCTTCCAGAAGTTCGTCGGCATGACAATCATCCGTGCAAAACATTGTCTGTTCAGGAAATTCATAGAGAAGATGGATAAGACTATTTAAATTTTTAGCAGCGCTACCCTCCCTAATAAGAATGTGGCAACCATATTCAATTTTTTCACGGGCTTCTTCGATTGATTCACTTTCATGGTCAGTAGATATCCCGGTATGAAAATAAATCCTGGCTTGTTCTCCGCGTAATCCTGGAGCATGCCCGTCAATTATCTTACCTGATGTCTTGGCTATATTTAATTTTTCTATTATATCTTGATTTTGAAAAATTACGCCGGGAAAATTCATTACCTCTGCAAGGTGATGGCAAATTTCTAACTTGAACAGAGTTTTAATGTCATTGCTAGAAATAGTTGCTCCTGAAGTTTCAAAATTTGTAGCTGGTACACAAGGAGGTGCTCCGAAGAAAAATTTAATTTTAGCCTGTTCTGCATTTTGTTTTAAAAACTGAATTCCATCTATTCCTAAAACATTTGCAATTTCATGTGGGTCAGCCACCACTGCAACCGTCCCATGTGCTACGGCAGCCTGGCTAAAAGATGAGGGGATCAGCAAGCTACTTTCTATGTGTACGTGTGAATCAACAAAGCCGGGAAGAATAAAAGTTGAGCATTTTTGTGATGTTGGTAATATATCAATTATCCGATTTTGTTCAATTATAATTTCTCCTTTAAAAAAGGTTCCGGTATGGACATCAAAGATATTTCCAACAATGTTAGTCATCGATTTTTTAAATTATGCAATTAACGTTCCACGTGGAACATTGTTAATAACCTTTGATGTTAATCTATTTGTTCCACGTGGAACATTATCTTCCCAAGTGAACCAATAAAACATTTATATCTGCAGGTGAAACACCAGGTATTCTGCTTGCCTGTCCGATATTTTTTGGTTTAATTCGATTAAGTTTTTGCCTAGCTTCTGTTGATAGGGATTTAATTTTTCCGTAATCAAAATCTTCTTTTAGCGCAATATTTTCTAACCTTCTGCATTTATTTGCAATTTCCCTTTCACGTTCAATATACCCGGAATATTTTATATTAATTTCTAAAGAATCCAGGATTTCTCTTTCGAAATTGCCTGCATTCTTTTTCAAATTTTCAAGATCATCAATAAATGGCAACAAATCATAGATTCTGATTTCAGTTCTCATCAGAATGTCCTTTAATTTTACCGCCTGCTTTATAGGTGAGCTATTCTTTTCTTTTAAAAGTGCATTTATA
>CAZJQN010000142.1:0-7526 GCA_964548125.1 uncultured Bacteroidales bacterium
AGAAACAAGTTGTTTATATTTTTATTGTGTTTCTATTGACTAATCTCGGTTTAACTCTGTTGGAATTCCCGAACAATAAAACGAAAAACCATCCCGGCTTTTTCAGGAATGGTTTTGATATTGACCACAGGTGGTTTAAGATAAAATCAACCGGTTGACGCTGAAGCAACCGGCTGATTTTTTATGAATTTATGAAAAGTATTGTTAATGAATTAATATTAGAAACTCAGGCACAAACCTACGTCAATCGGGAATAATTCCGGTCCTTTGTTTTTCTCAAATAAAGGGGTTGCATAGTAATTGCCATATACCTGAAGATTACGGTAGCCAACCCTTGCCGCATAGGCATAGCGCAGAGGTGAGAGGTTAAAATCATCACGGATTTTATCTTTTTGTTTTCCATCCAGTTTATAGATTACCTTGGTATGGCTCCCGATTTTTAGTCCTCCCACCACACCTACTGAAAAATACAGGCGTTTTTTCGGAGGACCAGGGAACTGGAATTCCAGCAAAAGAGGCAGGTTCAGGTACGTAGTAGCCAGTTTGGTTTTTTCCAGATTAATTCCGCGGGCACCGTAATCGAGAGATACGGTATTTCCCAGACTATCCTCTGTAATACTGTTGTTTCCGTCGAAATGGTAATTGTTGAAAGCAAAACCAAGTCCGGTAACCAGTCCGATCTTATCAGAAAACAATCCAAAACTCTGTTCGAACAGATTAAGGTTATAATTCCATGATTTTCCGGTATTCAGGTCCATGAAGCGGTTTTCGTCGGTACGCGACATGCTGAAATCCTTGTCAACAAAATTATTCAGTCCGAAACCAAATCCGGCCCAGTGCCCTTTCATTCTTGGACGGGAGGTTTTTTCTCCATGATCTTCTCTTTCCGTTTCAACTTCAACTTCATTCAGGTCCTTTTCTTCAGACTTTTTATCTTCATCAATGTCTGTAACTTTCACAATGGTTTCCGGCCCGTCTTCTATAATGGCAATACCTTTTTTCCCGAATTTCAGGCGGACAGTGTCTTTCCTATTTTCGGTTGACACAATGATGACTTTTTCAGAAGAAATACTATCGGAAAGTTCTTTAGTATTATCAGTTCCAGCGACCTCTGAAGAATCAGTATCCTGCATGTATGCCGGAACAACAAATGCAGTACACACCAGCATTAATAGTAAACGTTTCATACTTTTTAAATTTGATTCAACAATCTGAACAGGTTATTCTGTCAGTATGACGGACAGGTGGAGGATTTGTTACAGGGTTCAGTTATTTTTTTTGACTGGAGCTGACAGGGCGAACACAGGGGTTTCAAAATCCACGGCAATAAGCTTTCCATCAGGGTCATACTTTTTGTCGAGACGGATTTTGGCTCCGGTAAGTTTACCCAGTCCATTGATACCAGCTTCCGCAATATCCAGTAAGGTTATTGGTGATTTGTCGGTTGCTGATGCCGGCTTGATACGTTTCCTGATTTCAACGGCAGCAAGTTCAGGAAGTGACAAATATTCTTTAGATGATTTTTGCCGCAGGTTTTGTGATGGTTGCACCTTTGATTCAGTTTGCACCGTCTGTATTCCCAGAGAGGGATATGAATATGGAACAGGCCGGAGAGGGATAGGTTGGACTTCTTTAAGAACAATTTCTTCTTTTGCTTTATCTGTCGTTTTCGCTTGTGCTACTGGTAATTTGCCGTTGGTTTTTCCAGCTCTGGCTGTTTGCGCAATAAATTCCTGTTGGTTGGAGATTCCGGGCTGAGTTGTAGCACGTATTTCTTCAGCAGGGATTTCTGCAGCGGGAACCTGAACAATGGTTGTTTCTTTTTCTGGTTGTTTATAGGAAAAAGGTTTTTCCAGCAACAGGTATAAACCGGCCAGCAGGAGGAAGGAAGCGGCGACGGCAACGGCATTTCTGAAATACAACAGGGTCTTTTTTCTGCCGCGGTACAGAGATTTTCTGGAAGGGAAGCGTATCGAAAGATCAGGAGAAAGATGTACTTTCCGGAAAAGATCAAGGTCCTGTTGTTTTTCCGGGTGCTGGGTTAAATAGAGTTCCAGATTTTGTTCCTGTTGTAAGGTCAGGAGATTTTCTGAAGAAGCAATAGCAAATTCTTCAAAATTGGCAGCAGTGACTTTGGTCTTCAGAGCGAAATTCTTATGCAGGTTGTCTTTCGCGGCGAAGGATTCATTACCTGGAGAAAGGGAAAATTCATCAATTTCAGAGAGCAGTTCTTTCAGATCGGGGTTTTCACGAAGAAAGGCAAGAAAGAGGAGAGTATCCTCGGGCGAAAGTTTTCCGTCGAGAAAGTCAGCTGCGAATACTTCAAAATTTTCCCTTGTAATCATATCAGATGACATTTTCGAGGCTTCCAATATAGTTTTTCAGAAAAACCCGTCCTCTGAAAATATATACCTTCACCTGGGATTCACTGAGACCGGTAATTTGGGCAATTTCTTCATAAGAGTACCCTTCATAGTCGCGCAGTAATATAACAGCTTTCTGAACTTCCGGAAGCCGGTTAATGGCTTCATGAAGAATTTCATTCAGGTCGCTGTAATGGGAGGTGTGTGTGTCCATTTTATTTGGTATTTCATCCATGAATTCCTGACGGCTGTCTTTACGAAGTATGTCAATCATGGTGTGGTAGGCGGCTGTGAACAGGTAACTTTTTGCTTTGCTAAATTCAACAGTATCAGCCTTCGTCCAGAGTTTTTCAAAGGTATCCTGCACAATATCCTTTGCCCTTTCCGCATCCCTGAGATTCTTCAGAACGAAGCGGTACAGGCTGTCGGCATACTGGTCAACACACAGGTTATATTCGTCGGTTGTCATGTTCCGGCCGGTAGTGTAAATATGACGAATAAAAACAAGAAATGTTACAGCATAGAACGAAATAAATTCTCAATGCTATAAAAAGGATGCTGACTGCATTTTTTCACAAAAAAGATGCAACCGGCTTATGCCATTTATCAGCCGGTTGCAATCAAAAAGATTTTTAAATCTCAGAACTGGATGCCTGCCTTAAAAAGAATCACGTCCAGAATGAGCCCCAGAAGGAAGAGAGAACCAAATTGGCGGTTGTAAACAAATGCATAACTGACAAGATACAATGGCCAGCTTCCTTTTGGTATATCATCGGGTTCCGATGAAGGACGGGGTCGGGAAAATATGCGGATGGTTTTAAACAGTTTTGGCAGGGCAAGAAAAACAATCAGAACCGAGGCACCAGTCATTCCTGTTATTACAATCATTGCTACCAAAAGATACTGAAGTATCAACAGACCTATGGTTAAATATCTGGCCGATTTTTCTCCGAGAATAACCGGCAGGGTACGAACACCTTTTTCCTTATCTTCTTTGAGTTTGTCAATATGTTTGCCAAGTAACACTGATGTCGGACCGAGCGCATACACGAGACTGATCCACAGTACGCTCCAGTCCCACTGGCCGCCCGAAACCACAAGAAAGGTGCCTCCTACCATGAGAGGTCCCCATACCAGAACAACTGAAGGTTCCCCGAGTCCGTAGTACTTGAGCGGCCATGTATAAAACAAAAGGAAAAAGAGGCCAGCCAGCATGGTAACCAGGGCCGGAAATCCTGAATGGATGACAAGATAAAGGCCAATTGATGTTGCAAGCATTCCCGAAACAAGAATATAGGTGAGAAATTGCCGGGGGGTCAGGAGTCCGTGTTCCAGCGCCTGAGGGCCGTACTGGGCTCGGTAATAATTATCATGATCAATCCCCTTCCGATAATCTACATAATCGTTTAAAAGATTGTTTGTGGCGTGGGCAAGGACAAGGCCTGCTAAAGCGAGGATGAACAAGAATGGTGAGAAAGAACCGGCTTTAAACGCCAGAAGCCCGCCGATACCTGCTGAAAGGGCTGTCATTACAAATACAGCGGAGCGGCTGGCAACCAGCCATCGGGAAATTACATCCAACCCGGTCCATTCTTCCTTGGAAATACGGGGTATTACTCTCAGAGCCTTTCCCCACATTGCTACATTTATCATAGTAAGCTGAATTATTTGTTATAGCCATAACAACAACCGGCATGATAAAAAGGTTCACCATCAAAATTTTATATAGCTTTCAGAGATTTTTTTTACTTTTAACCTTTTGAAATATATTTTTGCACCGAATAAAATTTCAGAAATATGGCTGAACAAATTGGAGAAATTATCCAGGTTATTGGTCCGGTTGTTGATGTCAGCTTTGAGAATGCAGGAGGGGACCTTCCTAAGATTCATGATGCTCTGGAAGTGATGCGGGACAATGGCGAAGTTCTGATTGTTGAATGCCAGCAGCATATAGGAGAAAACAGTGTACGGGCCATTGCCATGGATTCAACCGACGGGTTGTACAGGGGCATGAAAGTCCGGGCTACAGGAGGTGCTATCAGAATGCCCGTTGGTGAGCAAATCAGAGGTCGTTTGCTGAATGTCACAGGTCAGCCAATTGACGGATTGGGGAAATTCAGTATGGAAGGCGGGTATGAGGTTCATGGCAAACCACCGAAGTTTGAAAATCTGAGCACAGAAACTGCTGTGCTTTTTACCGGTATTAAGGTTATTGATCTGCTGGAACCATACGCCAAGGGAGGAAAGATCGGTCTTTTCGGCGGTGCCGGTGTGGGGAAGACGGTTATTATAATGGAACTGATCAATAATATTGCTAAAAAATATTCCGGACTTTCGGTTTTTGCCGGAGTGGGAGAGCGGACACGTGAAGGGAATGATTTGCTGAGAGAAATGATTGAATCAGGAGTAATCCGGTACGGCGAAAAATTCCTTAAATCGATGGAAGAAGGCGGCTGGGATCTGTCAAAGATTGACGAGGAAGAATTGCGCAGGTCTCAGGCGACGCTGGTGTTCGGTCAAATGAATGAGCCTCCCGGGGCCCGTGCAACCGTTGCCCTTTCGGGTCTTACTATTGCTGAATCGTTCCGTGACGGCGATGAGAAAAGCGGAGGCAGGGATATTCTTTTCTTTGTTGATAACATTTTCCGTTTTACCCAGGCGGGTTCTGAAGTATCAGCTCTTTTAGGCCGTATGCCTTCGGCAGTAGGGTATCAGCCAACACTTGCCACCGAAATGGGGCTTATGCAGGAGCGGATTACTTCCACCAAGCGGGGATCCATTACTTCGGTTCAGGCTATTTACGTGCCGGCTGACGACCTTACAGACCCTGCCCCGGCAACCACTTTTGCCCACCTCGATGCTACTACAGTACTTGACCGGAAAATTGCCGAGCTGGGAATTTATCCTGCTGTAAATCCTCTTGACTCTACTTCCCGAATTCTTACTCCGGGAATTGTGGGTAAGGAACATTATGAAACAGCACAAAAGGTCAAAGAAATACTGCAACGCTACAAGGAATTGCAGGATATTATTGCTATTCTTGGAATGGATGAACTTTCCGAAGAAGATAAACTGGTGGTACACCGGGCAAGAAGAGTTCAGAGGTTTCTCAGCCAGCCTTTCCACGTGGCATCTCAGTTTACCGGAATTCCGGGAGTGCTGGTTTCTATTGAAGACACTATCAAAGGATTCAATATGATATTGAACGGTGAAGTGGATAAATATCCCGAAATGGCATTTAATCTGGTTGGGACAATTGAAGATGCCATCGAAAAAGGAGAAAGAATGATATCGGAAGCCAAAAAATAAAAGGGGATGAAACTCGATATAGTCACACCCGAAAAAAACGTATTCTCAGGCAAAATCAACCTGGTATCAGTACCCGGAGCGGAAGGATGCTTTGAAGTACTTCCCAATCATGCTCCTATTCTAAGCCTGCTGGAAGAAGGAAAAATTAAAGTAGTAACCGAAGACGGACAGAAACTTTTCTTTCAGATTGAAAGCGGAGTAATAGAGGTGAAAAATAATAAAATCATTGTTCTTGCTGAAAAGCTGAAGGAAGTCGCTAATCAGTGAACGGGAAAGTCATTTTTTGACAAAGATAAAATCACCGCCTTCATCGCCTGTTTCACGTATTTCACCGAACTGGGGGATCTGATTATTTGCACTGTTATTAATCACTGCGGTTTTAAAACTATAAAACAGCTGTTCGGCAGAAATAAATTTTTTATCATTGTTCTGCAGTCTCTTAATCAGGTATTCAATAAAAACACTCCGGTCAGGTACCGCATTCAATGCACCGCTTGTCATGGCTTTACGGCTGGGATAACGATATAGTTCCTGGATGTCGGCTGAAGCATCTGTAAAAGCTTCCCGTGTTTTAAAAATTGATCCGCCGAAACAGGCATCCGTAATCAGAAGAGTATGTCGTGCATTAATTCCTCCGATATAAGTTTTAAGATCAGCATTGGAAAACCAGGTTCCCCTGTTTTTCTCTGATGCATCTACAGGAAGCCAGAACCCTTGCTTCAGTTTTTCATCCCAATGGCCATGTCCGGCGTAAAAAATTAACAGATTATCATCAGGTGTAACTTTTTCAACCAGATCGTCTAAAGCTTTAGTAATCTGCTGGCGCCTCGGATTGCTCAAAAAAATAACATTTTCTTTAGAGAATGTATAAAATTTGGTAAGCACATCAAACAATGCCTGTGCATCTTTCACCGGCTGATCAAGATCATTGATATTCGGATCCAGATAATCCTGTATTCCGATGATAAGTGCGTAGTATTTTCCGCGATTAATTTCTTCCTGAAACTGGGTTCCCAGGGTGGACTCCACACTGATTCCATTCCGGCCATCGGTAATCGGTATTGGAAAATCTTCGGTTTTTGACTGAGAGGTAGTTTTTGCCTGCGCTGAAACCGGTTCATCATCGATGTCAAGTTTCCCTTTTTCGGCCCAAACTGTGGATGCAATTTGAGGAGTAATGATCTGAACACTACTGGTTGCAGTTTCTGCAAATTGCTTCCGGCCTTCCATATTGGTCAACTGATGCAATGCTTTAATTCCGTAACCGGCGGCAGGATTAAACTCAATAAAACAGGAGCGCCCCGGAAATGTTTCCAGAATAAGCCGGTCAATTTCCTGACCCTTTTTGTCAGTTACCCGTACAATCAGCTTTTCAGAATACGGAACACCAACAACTATCCATTTTCCCTTTGCTTCCTGAGTGACAGCAGGATTGATCCCTTCGAAGGTTCCAATATACTTTTCACCTAAATAAACTTTGAAGTCTTTATTACTGTTGGTAGATTTTTTCAATCGGTTGATATAGATAATAACATCCTCCCGCTGTTGCTGACAAAATAGAGGGACAGCCATTACTATCAGTAGAAGAAACAAACCTATTTTTTTCATACTCTTGAGAATTCTTTCAACACTGCAACCGGAATGAAAATGATTTACAATACAATATTACGAAAACATTTATAAATGGTTTCATTTATCGTGTGATTAAGAAAGTCTTCCAGGTAAATTTTTTTACACACATCCACCGGGCGATGATGAAAACAGGGGTATGATTTAAGATCCCTGACATTGACTAACACAATCTAATCATTCCGTAAATTCGGAATGAAAGATTTTGATAAGTCGGGGTTACCT
>CAZJQN010000143.1:0-7501 GCA_964548125.1 uncultured Bacteroidales bacterium
TAAAAATTTTTATTAAAACCTACATGATTAGAACAAAATTATTTTTAGAGGAAATCACTTCCTTTCTTCAATTTTTGCAACTGATGTATATGTGCTGAGACAAAAACATCCTAATCCATTTGAGGCAAAATTAATTCGGAAGCAGGCTTCGGCACGCTATTTGTTTGCTTTTTACTGACTATCAGTTTTTTTCATGAATTACAAAGTGTTTTCAGAAAAGTATATGCATTGTTGCCGGCTCATAACAGAGAAACGGCTCAGGGAGGCATTTATACTTCTGCAGGAACTTGTTGAGGAATCGCATAACATAGACTATCTAAACCAGCTTGAAAATTATCGGGAAACCTATCGCAACATTCTGAAGTATTCATTTGGTGAAGTTGAAGATCCGCAGAAAAAAGAGGTGTATTTCCGGCTTCTGCGATCAGTTTTGCGACTGGCAGATGCACTGTTTGAGACCATTGTGGTTTCGCGCAAGCTGGTTTCCTATGCCCTGGTTAAAAGGGAACTGGAATCTGCTCCCCTGTTTTCTGGTGCCGATCCTTTAAGAATTCTCGGAGAGCTGGAATGGACCCCCTCGCTGAATGCGTTCCCGGAAGCTGAAAAAACTGATGAAGCCATCGATGCCGGTCTGCGGCGCCATGAACAGGAGCAGCTTGTGAAAAAAGTCTTTCATGCTTTGTGGTTGACCGATGTATACGGCGATCAGGAGATGGAGTTTCTTCATCATATGATTGTATCGGAGGAACTGCCATGGTACTTCAAATCACTTTTCATCAGTGCTGTAACTCTTAGTGCACAAAGATTTTTCGATATTTCCAAGCTGGAATTTCTGACCGATGCCTTTCTGGCAGGCGAGAACCAGGTAAGACAGCGGGCTCTCACCGGGCTGATACTCTTATTATATCAATACAGGGAAAGGCTTTCCATCTATCCGCACTCGGAAACCATCATCAGAAAAATAAAAAATGAAAATCAGTCAGATCAGCAAATTGAAGCAATAGTGATTCAGCTGATTAAGGCCAAGGATACAGAAAAAATCACGCAGAAGTTTCGAGACGAAGTGCTTCCCGAAATTACCCGGTTGCAGTCGAGAATTTATGAAAAACTTGACCTGCAGAACCTAATGAAGGATCCTTTTGCGGAAGAAAAAAATCCCGATTGGGAAAACGTGTTCCATGATACACCAACGCTGTACAACAAACTGGAGGAATTTTCGATGCTTCAGCTCGAAGGAGGAGATGTATTTATGGGGACTTTTTCCATGCTGAAGCATTTTGATTTCTTTCATGAGATAAGCAATTGGTTCTTACCATTTTACAAAGAAAACTCCCGGGTTAAAGAAGCGCTTGCCATTGGTGAGGACAGGGAGGAGACTGACAAATTGGCGGAGGGATTGGAAAGATCGATTCTGATGTGCAATTCTGACAAGTACTCGTTTTGTCTGAATGTAAAAAGGATGCCCGAAGTTCAGCGTCGCATGATGTTCGATATGGTATCTATGGAACTCAGGGCCGTTGAGGAACTGGCCCAGGATGACGAACTGCTTGCCAAACCTACGGCCGATCGTGTTGTTTATACGCAGTACATACAGGACTTATATCGATTTTACAAACTGTATCAGTATAAAAATGAGTTTTACGATGTGTTTGCCACTCCCTTTGATATATACAAGTGTCAATTTTTCAGGGAACTCCTTCCCGATACTAGGGTTATACGCAATATAGGCGAATTTTATTTCGAAAAAGAACATTATGATGAAGCCGCTCAGGTATTTATGCTTCTGGACAATGAACCTATGAATTTTGAGTTGTGGCAAAAGATAGGATACAGTTTTCAGAAGCTGGGTAATTATGCAAAAGCTCTGGAATATTATCATAAAGCTGATCTCTCGGACTTAAGAAAGGCCTGGAATACAAAAAAAATAGCCTTTTGTTACCGTAAGCTTGGCGACTTCAGGAAAGCACTGGAATACTATCATGAAGCAGAAAAGCTGGAGCCTGATAATCTGTATATTCAGGCCAGCCTGGGCCATACTTATTTCGATCTGAAGGAATATGAAGAGGCATTAAAATATTATTTCAAGGTTGAATTCTTATCACCTGACGATCATAGGATTCAGCGTCCCATTGCCTGGTGTTCCTTCGTACTGGGCAAGCTTGATACAGCCAAAAAGTATTTCGAAAAAGTATCCGGCGAAGAAGGAAATCAGCACGACTTGCTGAACCTGGGGCATGTAGAATGGTGTCTGGGGAACAAAGCTCAGGCCATTGAGTATTACAGGAAAAGTATCAGAAAAGCAGATTACAATTTCGACTGGTTCGCGAAGGAATTTATTGCTGATGCAGACCTTCTGCAAAAATTTGGAATTGATCCTATCGATATTCCTCTCATGCGCGATTATCTTAAAATTCTCATCGAGAGCGAATTCTGACAAAATTCTGTTTTGAAAACTTACGAAGGCCTTTTTACCGGCAAAAGCCCATTGTTGGCCGATTCATGTTTCATCAGGTACACAAAAGGTGCTACCTTTGGATGCTAAATAGAAAAACTGATGTTATATGAAACGATTAGACGAAAATGAAAGTCCCCGGATATACCATGGAAACAGGAATTTACTATTGGGAGTGGTTCTGATCCTTATTGGTATAGCAGTTTTCTTTAAAAGTCTGGGTATATTTCCCCATGAAACAGAACAGATTATTTTTTCATGGCAGATGCTTCTGATTGCTATAGGTGTTATAATGATTTCAAGTTCCAGAAGCCGCATCGGAGGGTTGATATTGATTCTTATTGGCGGTTTCTTTCTTCTGGAAGAGTTTTCTGGATTATCGGGTGAGGTGCGGTCATTGTTTTGGGCTTTCTTTTTTATTTTCATAGGTCTGGTTATTATGTTCCGTGCTTTCAGGATGCCTTTATATCGGCGGCACTGGCATGGCCCTGTATCAGACAGCCTGGACTATGTTGACGAAGTAGCTATTTTCGGAGGGTCAGAAAAAAGGATCCATAGCCAGAATTTTTGCGGTGGACATATGACCAATATTTTCGGGGGCAGTACTTTTGATTTCTCCGATGCCCGCCTGGCTTCCGGCAAACACGTGCTTGATGTGGTTTCTGTCTTCGGTGGTTTTAAACTGATTGTTCCTCCTGACTGGAACATTAAACTCGAAGTAACTGCCATTCTTGGAGGTGTTTCTGATAAACGCACCCGTGTCAACGAGAATCTTTCTGAAGAAAACGTGCTTATTGTTCGTGGCATAGCCATTTTTGGAGGAGGGGAAATAAAGAACTTCTGATCATTCGGTATGCAGGATCATCCATTTCTGGTAAGTATCAGGTCAAGGATTGCCTATATCCTTATCTGGTTATTTATTTCCCTGGCATGGTTTTTATTTGAGGTAGCAACCTACCGTATTAAACCTGCTCTTGCTCTGACAGATAGTCTGTTCCTGAATGGCAGTTTTTCTCTGATTGCAATTGGGTTGTATTATACGGTAAAATTCGGAACCATTGAAAAAAACAAGCCATCAGTCTTGCTGCAACATCTTGCAGGAATGGTAGCTACCATCGCACTATGGCTTTTATTGTGCTTTCTGTTTGTTATTCTTATAGACCAGGACGGCAATTCATACCATGACTTTTTCCGAACGACCTTTCCTCTCAGAATAGCGGCCGGAGTATTTTATTACGGAATCATTGTATTATTATACTATTTAATTATTTATTACCAGAATTTCAAAGAAACGGCCACCCGAGAAGCTGAGCTGAAAGCACTTGTGCGCGAAACGGAACTGAGTGTACTTCGGTCACAAATCAAACCGCATTTTCTTTTTAATAGCCTAAATTCTATCAGTTCCCTCACATTAACCCAGCCAGATGCAGCCCGTGAAATGATCATCAAGCTTTCCGATTTTCTAAGGTATTCGCTTGGTGAAAGTGAACGTAAGCTAGTTCCCCTGAAAGCAGAAATTGATTTTATCAGATTGTACCTCGACATTGAAAAAGTCCGTTTTGGAGACAAGCTGGTTGCAGAATGGGATATTCCTGAAAAATGCATGGAATCGAAACTTCCCAATATGATTCTCCAGCCGGTTTATGAAAATGCCATCAAACATGGTGTTTACGAAAGCCAGGAGGTTGTATTTATCCGAACCGCATGCCGTTCTGACCAAAATGAACTTATTCTGACCATTAAGAATAATTTTGATCCGGAAAGCATACCACGCAAAGGAAAAGGAATGGGCCTGGAGAATATCAGGAAGCGTATGCAGCTGATTTACCAGCGGGATGACCTGGTGACTGTTACCAGAAAGGACTCGGTATTTTCAGTTACATTACGTGTTCCCCAGGGTGATTATTCTTAACTTTGAAACCTGATACCTTCCCTGAAAAGAAACGTATCAACAACTTTTTGCATTATGCAGATGATAACTGCCCTTATCATTGATGATGAAGAGCCTGCGAGAAACCTTATAAGGAATTATCTTGCAAGGCACGGAGAAATTAAGCTTCTTGGCGAATGCCGTGACGGATTTGAAGGATTCAAGATGATCCAGGAATTACGGCCCGACTTGATATTTCTTGATGTACAAATGCCCAAGCTTACAGGTTTTGAATTACTTGAAATACTTGATAATCCTCCTGCCGTTATTTTTACAACAGCTTTTGACGAATTTGCCATAAAGGCGTTTGAAATGAATGCTGTTGATTATCTGCTGAAACCCTTTTCCCAGGAACGTTTTGATGCTGCTCTGCAAAAAGCGGCTGTGAAAATCAGTACAAAAAGCCAGGCCGAAAACAATGTAATCGCACGTCTGGTTAAAACCGTATCGGAAAAGGAGTCTTATCTGGAGCGCATTGTGGTCAGGTCTAACAACCGGATTCACATTATTCCTGCTGATCAGATTGTATATTTTGAAGCAGAGGATGATTATGTAATGATTTATACACGCGACAAGAAATTCCTGAAGCAGCTGACCATGAAGTACCTTGAAGAACATCTCGATCCGCAGAATTTTGTAAGAATACACCGGTCGGCTATTGTTCGTGTTGACGAAGTTGAAAAGCTCGAGCATTATGCACACGATAATTATGTAGCCATTATGAAAAACGGAGCAAAGCTCAAAGTAAGCGATTCAGGATACCGAAAGCTGAAAGAGATTTTGAAATTCTGACAACGGATGGATTTGCTGCGTTTTACTGCAAAGGGTATATATTGTGAACAGGCAGATGTGTACATTGATCCTGTTCGCCGTGTTGACAAAGCATTGATAACGCATGCTCATTCCGATCATGCCGTTGCCGGACACCGATACTATCTTGCCACGCAGCAGACAGCATTACTTCTTAGACACAGGCTTGGGAAGAAGTATCTGATTCAGGGAATAGCCTATAACTATCCCTTGAAAATCAATGGGGTCACTGTTTCATTTCATCCGGCAGGCCATGTATATGGATCAGCCCAGATACGGCTCGAATATAAAGGAGAAATATGGGTGGTTTCAGGTGATTACAAGCTGATGAATGACAGAATCAGTGAACCTTTTGAACCGGTTAAGTGCCATACCTTTGTTACCGAAACCACATTCGGAGTACCCCGTTTTGTCTGGGAACCACAGGAAACCATTTTTCAGAGGATCTATGCCTGGTGGCAACGAAACAAAGAAGAAGGCCGGATTTCTTTACTGATGGGTTATCCTCTCGGAAAATCCCAGCACTTACTGGCCTTTCTCAGTGAATTTGATGGAAGAATTTATGTGCACAATGAGACAGAGCTCATCAATCAAATCATTCGTAATTCCGGTGTAAAACTGGCTCCATTTTCAATATTTAACAAACATAGAAAGGAAGAGGAATTAAACGGAGCTTTGATAATTGCACCACCTTCCATTCGAAAGTCTCCGTGGTTATATAATTTGAAAAACTATTCCTTCGCCATGGTTTCAGGATGGATTTCAGCCAATAAGGGACGTCAGCAAACCTTGTTCGGAGATAGCGGTTTTGCCCTGTCCGATCATGCTGATTTTCCGGGGCTGATAAATGCAGTTGCCTCAACCGGAGCAGAGCGGATTATTACTATGCATGGATATGCCGCACAATTTGCCCATTCCCTCAACGAAATGGGATTCCGGGCTGAAACAGCAATTCAATAAAGGTTAGATATTTTATGGAACGCAAGAAAAAGCCTACACCTGCAGGTTTCCGATCGTTGAAACTGGAGACGGAACCCGGCACGTATTCATGGTGTGCCTGTGGAAGAAGCAAAAATCAGCCCTTTTGTGATGGCTCCCATCAGGGGACTTCCTTCCAACCGGTTTCCATTACCATTAATGAAAAAAGACTGGTGAAATGGTGTCTTTGCAAACATACCAAAACACCACCCTTCTGCGACCACAGTCACAGGGAATTACCAGGATACCAGCTGGAAGGAAAATACTGTATGGTTACCGGTGCCAGCTCCGGAATTGGTAAGGCTGTAGTTCTGCTTCTTCTGCGCAACGGGGCTAACGTCATCATGGTGAGCCGCAATCGAGAAAGAGGGCGGAAATTTTTTGAACGGGTGCATGAAATGTATCCAAAGAAAACGGACTGGATTCCGGCTGATCTTTCTTCTGTTAATTCAGTAAAAGGACTGGTGTCAGAATTTACCGCGAAGTATGAAAAACTGCACTATTTATTTGATTGTGCAGGAGAGTTGATTGCTGAGCAATCTTTCACTCCGGATGGTTTCGACCGACATCTGGCATCAAATTACCTGGGGCATTTTCTTTTGGTTCATCTTCTGCGGAAGTCATTGATGAACGGAGCACCTTCACGGGTAATCATAGTTTCAGGCAGACAGCATAGGCCGGGCTTTTTTTCAGGTGGTGAATTGCTTCCTGATAAAGAGAATCTCATCGGCAAAAGCAAGTTTTCGTTTGTTAAATCTTCCCGTCAGGCTGTTCTGGCGAAAATAATGTTTACCTATGAACTTGCAAGACGGTGGGCAGGAACGGGTATTGAGGTATGTACGGTATGTCCGGGCCTTACGCGTACCCATCTTACCGATCATGCACCCTGGTTTATTCAGGTACTGGCAAGGGTAGGTTATTTCGTAAAAAAATCACAGTCCCCGGAGTCAGCGGCGAATCATCTGATACGACTTGCTTTAATGGATAACGTAAACGGTAAGTACTTCGAAGGGTCGCCAGGCGGACTTCATGAGGCGCAGTCCTCTGAAGAATCATATGATATAGCCAAGGCAGAACGCCTCTGGAATGAAACGGAAAGACTCCTTCAACTAGACGAAGAACAGTAAATCTTTTAAGAAATCTGGTTATAAATTGGCGAATACTGTCAGGTGATTCACTTCAGGACCGAGTCCTCCCTCAATGGCTTTACCCCAAATTCGTCAATTGAAAAGATCAATTGACGAATCGACTAATAAAATCTAACCATTCCGAAAACTCGGAATGTAAGATTTTGATAAGTCGGGGTTACCTCGATAAGTCAATAGAAACAA
>CAZJQN010000144.1:0-4418 GCA_964548125.1 uncultured Bacteroidales bacterium
TGAAAGATTTTGATAAGTCGGGGTTACCTCGATAAGTCAATAGAAACAAGTTGTTTTAAATATTTATTGTGTTTCTATTGACTTATCTCGGTTTAATTTTTTATGGTGGAATACCTGCGTGAAGAAACCTTACGATAATCTGTTGTACAATAACATATTAGCTGTGAAAATATTAATTCGGGTTACAAATAATTTCAGCAGGTATACATTGCTTAACGCGAAGGCAAAAGTTCAATGGTAATATTCTCGATGTTTCCTGCAGCAACCTTTACTTCCTCTAAAATGGTTTCATTATAAGAAACATAGGAAGCAAAGATTTTGTATTTACCAGCAGGTAGATCCTGAATGCGGCAAGTGCCTTCCAGGTCGGTATATGCTTTGGTTCCTGTTTCACTGATAGTAATCAGCACTCCTGTCAGCGATTCTCCTGTAACTTTGTCTTTAACTGTTAAAGAAATTGATGATGCGGATGCTGATTCAGGAACATTGCTTTTTATGTCATTTCCGGCAAAAAGGGAAATGGTACATGAAGCAAGGAAAATCAGGATTGCAATACATGTTTTCATTGTTTATATACTTTAACTGTTACAAATGTATTGCCCTGATATTAACCCAAAATTACAGTATCGTTATTATTACAAAAATTAATGATTAAACTAATGTTAATCATTCGAGCAAAGATCAGTCGATATTTATTGATGAGCATCACGCAGGAGGTCGAATACCGTTTTTACCGGATTGAAAGTATCAAGAGGCACATCCACAAACACCGTATTCCATCCTGCCATGGATCCGTTCCAGAGGCCGGGAAGTTCCAGAGCCTTTAGTTCTCTTCCATCCTTCGACTTAATCGAAATGAAACCCGTTTGGGGATCACGGAATTTCGGGAGTTCGTAGTTTGATCCGTCGGGTTTACGGATAGCGCAAACGATATCAACGGGATTGAAGTGAGTAGATTTTTTAACGATATCCCACTGCTGAGGATCATTTGGGTTAATCTGCGAAAGTTCTACGATCTGTAAAGAGATACTACCATTAGACTGACGCACCCAGAAAGGACCACCTCCGGGTTCACCTTCATTTTTAACCATTCCGCAGACACGGATAGGGCGGTTGAGTATTTCGATGAGAGAATTAACAAATTCTTTTTCATTATCTGATTTTTCGATGGTATAATGCAATTCCTGCTTCACAAAAAGCAAAGCTTCATTTATTATATCTGCAGAAGGATTTTTCCTGAGATTTTCCAAAAAATAGAACACCTTTTCTCTCAGTGAAATGAGGACGCCGCCTAAAACCTTCTTCCAATGTACTGTAGGTTCTTTCAAATGATCGGGTACAACATTATCAATGTTTTTGATGAAAATCAGGTCTGCCTGCAACGATTGAAGATTTTCAAGAAGAGCTCCATGTCCTCCCGGCCTAAAGACAAGATTCCCGTTCGCATCCCGGAAGGGTTGATTAAGTGCATCAGCAGCAATAGTATCGGTGGAAGGTTTTTGCAAGGAAAATTCCACCTCATAAGTAACATTGAAAAATCTCTCATAAAAGGCTTTCTTTTCAAGAAACAGGGCAACGAAAGCATCCCTATGTTCGGGAGATACTGTAAAATGAAGGCGACACCGGTCAGCAAAACCTTTGGCATAAAGAGCAGCTTCGGTAAGATGTTCTTCTAAGGCAGTTCGAGCTCCTCCTGGATATTTATGAAAAAGTATCAGTCCTTTGGGCAAGGAACCGTAGTTTAATCCTTCCCGATCAAGAAGTGCCGAAAGAATAGCAGAGTATTGTTCCGGACTAACTTTCTCCTGAAGAGTAATACCATGAGAAACAAGAACTTTTTTCAGTTCGGGGTAGAAGGCGAATTTGGGCAGGTTGGTCAGGAATTCGCGGGCAGAAGGGGTTAATGAGGTGATTCCCTTATCAAGAGCGTTTTTCCACTCAAAAAGATCTTTAAACATTCGTGTTGCAGCTCCTGAGGCTGGAACAAATTTAAGCATATCGAGCTTTGGTGCAGAGGATTCAAATACATGAACGAACTCTTCCTGTTCCTTTGCATTCAGAACTTGAATTCCATCACCCGGCACTGCAGGTCGATCTAAAGCAGCATAGGGAAAACCTTTTTGAAAGAAATCCAGCTGCCGGGAAACCTCCTCGACACTGATACCTTTTTCTTCCAGAAGTTTCAGATCATTTTGCGTCCACATAGGCATGTAATTCAGAATGAAAAATGATAAAGTGCTACATTGAAGCAGACGCCTGTACGCCTGCTTCAAAGGCTTTCAGATTCAGTTCAATGATCGAAGGACCTTTTTGTGTAAAAAGTGATTTCATTCCAAATACCAGGCTTTCAGGCTTCAGGTGAATAAACCGGGAGGCAGCGCCGAGCATAACCATGTTGGATGCTCTGGCAGAACCGCATTGGGAAGCTATTTCATCTGCATTAATAAGAACCGAATTTTTATACTTTCTGTACTCATGCATTAATGAATCCATCGAAGGATAATCAGGAATGTTTATAAAGGGCTGGCTGTTGGATACTATCCAGCCGTCAGAAGAAAGCCAGGGAAGATATCTAAGAGCTTCCATAGGTTCCACGGAGAGAATCAGATGTGCAGTTGCCAGAGGGATGAGGTCAGAGGCTATGGGGTAAGAACTGATTCTGACATGGGACTGAACAGCTCCTCCTCTCTGGCTCATACCATGAATCTCAGACTGTTTTATATACATATTTTCTTCCAGAGCAGCAATTCCGAGGACAGCTGATATGGAAATAATGCCCTGCCCTCCTACTCCGCAAAGGATGATATCGGTTTTCATCTCGGGTTTTCCTGTTGGAATCATTTTTATCAGACTTTTGATATATTTTTCATATGATTTGACAAATAATAAATTCGGACAAGATCTGGTTAGTTCTTTCTATGTCTCCGGGCTGAAGTCTGGATACATTCCCTTTGAAAGATGATTACAGAGAGGCCCTGGTACAGGATTTCCCTTCTTAGAATCTGGACATTCATTTCATGATGTTTTTTCAGAGGAACCAGTGTGATGAGGTGATCCGGGTTGACTCCAATGCCATTGCAGATTTCTACCAGCCGGCTTGTTGCATGAGATTTCTGGCCTCCTGTCATAGCTGTTGCGGAGTTATCAGAAATGATTACGGTAATAGGTGAATTTTCAATCACTGCATCGAGAAGACCTGTCATTCCGGAATGGGTAAAAGTAGAATCACCGATAACACATACGGAAGGGAACATGCCTGCATCGGCGGCTCCTTTGGCCATGGTTATGGAGGCCCCCATATCTACACAGCTAAATATTGCATTGTATGGAGGCAAAGCACCGAGAGTGTAACACCCTATATCGGAGAAAACTTTCCCTTTGCCAAATTCCTGCATAACTTCATCAAGGGCCAGGTACAAATCAGCATGACTGCATCCATTGCATAAAGAAGGTGGCCGGGCAACGACAACGGGTGGTGTTTGCAGAGTATCTTTTGACATAAAACCGAGAGCAGAAGCAACTATATCTGGTGTTAGTTCACCGTCGCGAGGGAGTGTGCCATCAAGGCGTCCTTTTATTTGCTGATGGTCTGATAATACACTACCAAGCATTTCTTCAACAAAAGGATATCCGTCTTCCAGTACCAGAACCGAAGATGATTGTTCAAATACCTTTTGTATTTTTTTATGAGGCAACGGATACTGGGACAGTTTAAAAACTGGTCCGGGATAATTTCCCTGAGGAAACCATTCATTTAAATAATTCCAACCTGTTCCGCAGGCAATAATTCCAGTCTGTCCTGCAGAGTTAGAAACCGCAGTATTAAAGGGCGATTGTTCTGAAGCTTCAAGAAATTCATTCTGAAGAGCCAGCAGGCGTTTGTACCGTTTTCGAGCCAGTGCAGGTAATAAAACAAATTGAAGAGGATCATCGGGCATGTGGATCGTTTTTTGAGGGAGCGGAGGTTGTATTTCAACCTGTGAACGGGAGTGCGCCAAGCGGGTAGTGATTCTCATGAGAACGGGGATACCGAATTTTTCTGAGAGATCAAAAGCATTCCGGGTCATGTCATAAGCTTCCTGCTGGGTTGAAGGCTCAAATACCGGTATCTGGGCAAATTTGCCATAGAACCTTGAATCCTGTTCATTCTGGCTGGAATGCATAGAGGGATCATCAGCGGCTACAACAACAAGACCTCCATTGACACCTGTAATTGCGGCATTCATAAAAGGATCAGCTGCCACGTTCAGTCCAACATGTTTCATAGCCACCATGGCCCTTTTCCCAGCATAGGACATTCCAAGGGCTTCTTCCATTGCGGTTTTTTCGTTAGCTGACCACAGGGCATGTACATTATGCGATGCTGCATACTCGTTTCCCTGAATATATTCCATAATTTCAGTTGAAGGAGTTCCAGG
>CAZJQN010000144.1:4518-7465 GCA_964548125.1 uncultured Bacteroidales bacterium
ATAGTAATAGATTGTCCGAGTAATGATGATTTAAGATGAGCCGGCATATCATCACTACCTTCAAGTGTATGCGTAAATACAGGGTCGTTTTCGGGAATCAATTTGTTGAGGAAGGATTCAAAATCATAACGCACTGAGGGATCGGCATTTTCGTTGATAGAAATTGCTGCCGAAGTATGTTTAATAAATAAATGAGCAATACCCTTCTCAGGTAATTTGCTTATTTTTTCTGTAATAAGATGAGTAATTAAATGATATCCTTTACGGAATGCCGGTAAATGAATTTCGTATTGCTGAATCATGGAATTATGTTTTTTTTGCGAAAATAAATCATATATGCAATTTCACTCCGTTTAAATAGTTTAGATATTTTGTATCTTCCGAATCCGATGAAAGTAAAAATACTTGCAATTCTTTATCTCTCCTGTTTCTGCCTAAGTGTTCTTTCCCAGGAAGTTTATATGGTATCGGGCCGCATACTATCGGAGGATAATCAACCGATACCCTACGCCAATGTTGTTATAAACAGTACAGGTATTGGAACAGTAGCTGATGATTCAGGGAAATTTGAAATCAGATTACCGGGAAAAGGAGAATGGAAACTTCAGATCAGTTCTGTAGGTTACGAAACAAGAATTGAAAATGTACAGGCTGAACGTCAGGGAAAAACACAAGTTGTAGTGATTCTCAGGGAAAATTTGCAGGAAATTGATGAAGTGAGAATCAATCAGGCTATAAATCAGACATCTAATCTGACACGGATTGATATGAAGACTGTACAGATGATACCAAATACTTCGGGAAATTTTGAATCAATTTTGAAAACCCTTCCCGGAGTATCTTCCAATAATGAGCTGAGTTCACAATATTCAGTGCGTGGTGGTAATTTTGATGAGAATCTTGTATACATTAACGGCATTGAGGTATACAGGCCTTTTCTTATACGGAGCGGGCAGCAGGAGGGATTAAGCTTTATCAATCCGGATCTGATCCAATCAGTTCAGTTTTCGGCCGGAGGATTTGATGCCAGCTATGGTGACAAGATGTCGTCAATTCTCGACGTAACGTATAAAAAGCCAACACGTGCAGGAGGTTCTGTATCGGGCAGTCTGCTTGGGGGCAGTGCCCATCTCGAAGGAATCTCATCTGATTCACGTCTTTCCTGGGTTGCAGGCGTACGGTACAAAACAACTCAATATTTACTGGGAACACTTGATACAAAAGGGGAATATAAACCCGCTTTTATGGATTTCCAAAGTTTTCTCACATGGTCATCTGGTTCGGGAAGTGAAATAGGCGTACTAACCAATGTAAATGTAAACAGCTATCGGTTTATCCCTGAAACGAGGGAAACGGATTTTGGTACAATTTTCAGTTCATACCGTTTAAAAATATACTATGACGGAAGCGAGCTTGACAGGTATACAACACTTTTAGGCGCGTTAACTTATAAGCAACGATTGGGGGAAAGACTAAGTATTAACTTCATTACTTCTGCATATACTTCAGGAGAAAGTGAAACATTTGACATTGAAGGGCAATATTTGATTAATGAGTTGGATAACAGGCCAGGTTTAGAAACCACTGGCGACAGCATAAAAAATATTGGGGTAGGAACATTTCTGGATCATGCACGAAACCGACTAAAGATTAGTGTATTTTCTTTTCAGCATTCCGGCAAGTACAGTATTCCGGGCTATACCCTGCGCTGGGGTCTTCGTGCTCAATCAGAAACTATTCACGACCGGCTTAGTGAATGGAAGCTGGTTGATTCAGCAGGCTATAGTCTTCCTTATTCTGAAGAAGAAGTTAATTTGTACGATGTAATAAAATCAAAAAATAACCTTTCAACCTGGAGAGCATCTGGTTATGTTGAAAATACTTTTGCAACAGGTTTTTTGGGTGGTGATGTATTTGTCACTGCAGGTATTCGAGGTATTTACTATCATTTCAGCAATCAGTTACTTGCTGACCCGAGGGTTTCGCTCGCATGGAACCCTAAGTGGGAAAAGGATTTCCGCTGGAGGCTTTCAGCGGGAATTTACGACCAGCCTCCTTTTTACAAAGAAATGCGCAATCCTGCAGGAATAATTAATGGGAACATAAGGGCACAACGGTCGTTTCATCTGCTGGCCGGGGCCGATTATTATTTTATTGCATGGGAAAGGCCGTTTAAATTTACAACAGAACTTTATTATAAATATTTGTGGGATCTGATACCCTATAAGCTTGAAAATGTACGTGTACGCTATTCGGCACAAAATATTGCCGCAGGATATGCAACAGGAATCGATCTGAAGGTGAACGGAGAATTTGTGAGGGATGCAGAAAGCTGGGTTAGCCTTTCCCTGATGCGTACTATGGAAAATATCAGCAACGATTTTTATATCAACAATGAAGGCAAAAAGATTGAACCGGGCTATTATCCGAGGCCAACTGACCAGCTGGTAAATTTCGGTCTTTACTTTCAGGACTATGTTCCCCAGAATCCCAGTTTCCGGGTAAGTCTTTATTTTCTATATGGAAGTCCTTTGCCTTTCAGTCCTCCGGTTGCTGACCGGTATGACCTGGTATACAGAATGCCGGCCTACAAACGTGTTGATATTGGATTTATTAAAGCAATAAAAGAGGAAGGTAAGTCGTCAAAGATGAATAATTTTATTAATGCCTTCAGAAGCGTTTATTTAAGTGCCGAGATTTTTAATTTATTCGGATCAAATAATACTATCTCCTATTTGTGGGTACGCACGGTTTCGAATCTGCAGAACGTTCCGGGAATGTTTGCTGTACCGAATTATCTTACCGGAAGAAGGTTCAACATTCGGTTGCAGATAAATTTCTAAGTACCATAGAATAAAGTATTATCAGACAAAATAGTTATCTTAATCCAAGTCCGTCAATTGAAAAAATCAATTGACGAATCGACTAACAAAATCTAATCATTCCG
>CAZJQN010000145.1:0-7340 GCA_964548125.1 uncultured Bacteroidales bacterium
ACATTCCGAATTTTCGGAATGATTAGATTTTGTTAGTCGATGGGTTCAATTGACGAATTTGGGCTTATTTCTTTTAGTTTCTGGTACACAACAGGAAATAATTTTTTTCATACATTTCAATAATGTACATTAGGAGGGATAAAACCAAACAACCTAATACCTATGAAAACCTGTTTTTTGCTTGCATGTTTTTTTATATCGGCAACCACGGTTGTGACCGGACAAAATGCTGCTCCTCTCAGTCTGCATCCTGAGAATCCGCATTATTTCCTATTCCGGAATAAGCCCACCATTCTGATAACTTCAGCAGAGCATTACGGCGCTGTCATGAACCTTGATTTTGATTTTACCAGATATCTTACAACCCTCCAGCAAGAAGGATTTAATTATACAAGAATTTTTTGTTCAGGACATCTTGAAATGGAAGACGCGACTTTTGGTATTGAAAAAAACACAATGAACCCAAACCCACAATCCTACCTTGCGCCCTGGAAAAAACTCCGCGATCGTAAAGATACTCTGATAGGATTATATGACCTCGACCAATGGGATGAACGATATTTCGAACGACTGAAAAATTTTGTACAGGAAGCATCCCAAAGAGGAATTGTGGTAGAAGTAACGCTTGCCAGTTCCATATATAACGAATATATATGGGCAAATAATCCTCTGAACCCTGCCAATAACATAAATCTGAAAGAACCTGTTGATTTCAAAAGAGCACAAACTTTATATAACGGAAAAATGCTCGCATACCAGGAAGCATATTATCGGAAAATTGTCACAGATCTGAATAGATTTGATAATATATTTTTTGAAATACAGAATGAACCATGGTCAGACCACCCCTGCCTGCAGGAAATTGTTCCTACCGATAATCGTTCTCATCCCTTTGCCTGGCAAAAACTGGCTGAGACAGCCAATCCGGTTTCCCTTGCATGGCAGCACCATATGGCAACTTTAATTCATGAGACAGAGAAAAATTTACCCTATCAACACCTGATTGCCCAAAACATATCCAATTTCAGAGCCAAACTGAATCAACCCGATTCTTTCGTTTCTATATTAAATTTTCATTATGCCTTACCTGAAGCCGCCGCGTGGAATTATGGTTTGCCAAAGGCCATCGCACTGGATGAAACGGGTTTTATGCCCCACCAGGATTTTCTGTACCGTTCCCAGGCATGGAAGTTTCTTCTTTCAGGCGGTGGATTGTACAATAATCTTGACTACTCCTATATTGTTGGTTATGAAGACGGTTCCTGGCCGATTCCGGACGGGAACCCTGGCTGGGGTGGGCCGGCTTTCAGAAAACAACTAAGAATTCTGAAAGACTGTTTATATTCCTTGCCTTTTGTGAAAATGAAACCATCACCTGACAGCAGAGAAGAAATATTTGTTCTGGCCGAAGAGGGAAAGAACTATTTAGCCTACATCGGGAAAGAAAATGTTACATCATTCACCCTGGAGTTACCTCCAGGATCTTATTCCCTCCGCTGGATTTCGCCGGCAACAGGGGATACCCTTTTGTCGAATACAATCAACATTAAAGGCTCAGAATGGACTTTCTCCCTTCCTCCTTATAAGGAAGACATCGCTTTGATGGTAATCAGGATAAAATAAACCCCTCCGGCTAGGATTTAATAATCGAACAAAAAGTGCAGACTGGTTTTCGAATTCCCATTTACTCTATTGAGGAATTTGGATTTCATTGAGGATATAATTACAGAAAATTGGAAATAGATAATGGGAAATTTTTTCGATTAAGCATAGAAAAAATTGCGAATGGAATCGCATCTTATTAAAAAATATCCAATTCGCACATAATGCCCATCAGAAAATATTTGTTAATCAGCAAATTTACATAGTTTCTATTTTTTCAGGATCTTTGATAAAGATTAAATCGTTATTTTGTATCTTGCTTCATTAAACAAATCCAGTATTGTATGAGAAAGATATATTTCACTATCATTACGTTAGTATGTATGGGAACATTGATTACTTCCTGCACTGGAAAAGGGAATCAAATCATTCGAAAAGAACTTTCCGGCGGATGGGAATTCAGGCAGGCAGGAACTGAAAAATGGTTACCGGCTGAAGTACCCGGGTGCGTGCATACCGATTTGCTGAACAATAAACAAATTGAGGATCCGTTCTACCGGATGAATGAAAAAGATCTTCAGTGGATCGATAAAAAGGACTGGGAATACAGGGTGGTTTTTACACCAGACAATTCATTACTTAAAAAGAAACACAATGAAATTGTCTTCAAAGGACTTGATACCTATGCCGATATTTACCTGAATGATTCTCTCATTCTGAAGGCAGATAATATGTTCAGAGAATGGAAATCCGACATTTCCGGTTTGCTGAAGGAGGGAAAAAACGAAATACGTATTTACTTTCATTCTCCAATAAAAATCGGTCTCGAAAAACTGGAAAAAAATGGGTACCCCTTACCTGCGGCGAACGATTATTCTGAGATCGGAGGTATGGGAGACAAGCGTGTGAGCATCTTTACACGCAAAGCTCCGTATCATTTTGGATGGGATTGGGGACCCCGGTTTGTTACCAGCGGCATCTGGAGACCTGTAGAATTGCAAGGATGGGATGAAGCCCGGATAGAAGACCTGTTTATCAGACAGGATTTTATCACCCGTGAGCAGGCTGAAATTACTGCTTTAATAACTGTTTATTCCGATAAGGATATGCCGGCTATGCTAAGCATTTCTGACAATGATCTTAAGCAAGTGCTGGGTACTAGAGAAGTGCAATTAAAAAAGGGTTCCAATACTTATGACATTCCGGTTAAGATCAGTAATCCCCAGCTCTGGTGGTCAAATGGTCTGGGAGAACAAAAGCTCTATAATTTCAGAGGGTCCTTACTAATGGGCAATACCCTTATTGACAGCCGGTTAGTTAAAACCGGATTACGAGACATAAAACTCATCCGGAAAAAGGATGTTGATGGCCAGGGAGAAAGTTTCTATTTTCAGTTGAACGGTGTGCCTGTCTTCATGAAAGGAGCCAATTACATTCCTAACGATGCTTTTTTACCAAGAGTGACACCCGAACGATATGAAGATGTTGTAAAACGGGCTGTCGATGCCAATATGAATATGCTCAGGATATGGGGCGGAGGAGTTTATGAAAACGATGTATTTTACGATTTATGCGATAAATATGGAATATTGTTATGGCACGATTTCATGTTTGCCTGCAGTATGTATCCTGGTGATAATGAATTTCTTGAAAATGTAAGAAACGAGGCTATTCAGAATGTAGTGCGTTTGAGGAATCATCCTTCCATTGCTTTGTGGTGCGGGAACAACGAAATTGAAACAGCCTGGCGAAACTGGGGATGGCAAAAGCTTTACAATGACGAACAAAAAAAGGAGATCTGGCATGCATATGATACGCTGTTTCATAAATTATTGCCATCTGTTGTTAACGAATATGCTCCCGGAATGGCTTACTGGTGGTCCTCTCCCACTCAGGGATTAAATGTAACCGATTACAACCGGCCCAACCGAGAATTGCTCTCTGGTGACGTACATATGTGGAGTGTTTGGCACGGGAAACAACCTTTCAGCCTCTATGAAAAGTATATTGGTCGTTTCATGAGCGAATACGGTTTTCAGTCATTCCCGGAAATGAAGACCATTGAAAGTTTTACCCTTCCCGAGGACAGAGATATTACTTCTGAAGTATTAAACTGGCACCAACGCAGCGGACCTGGCAACATGCTGATCAAAACATACCTTGATATGTATTACAGGCCGGCACTGAATTTTGACCACTTTCTGTATCTGAATCAGGTTCTGCAGGCTGAAGGAGTTGCCCTGGCTATGGAAGCCCATCGAAGAAACATGCCCTGGTGCATGGGATCATTATATTGGCAAATAAATGACTGCTGGCAGGCTCCTTCCTGGTCAAGCACCGATTATTTCGGTCGTTGGAAAGCTTTGCATTATTATGCAAGAAGAGCTTTTAGTCCGCTTCTGATCTCACCAGAAGTTAAAAATGATTCCCTCTATGTATATATAGTTTCAGATAGCTTAACAAACCTGCATGGCGTCCTTAGAATTTCCCTTTACCATTTCGATGGGAAACTGCTCCTGAAGAGAGAGAAGGAAGTAAATATTCCGGGAAATACCAGTACCGTATTATGGACGGAACCTATGCAAACATTTACTCAACAGGGTAAATTACAGGATGTTTTTCTATATGCTGAATTCATTTCAGGAATATCTAAGCAGGCAGAACGATACTTCTATTTTGATGCTCCCAAAAATCTGAATCTTGCTATTCCTGAAATAAAACATAAGGTACAGAAGAAAGGGAAAGTGTATGAAATTACTCTCACAACCGATAAGCCGGCCCGGGATGTTTACCTGAATTCGGCATCATGTGACGGATGGTTCGATGACAATTATTTTGACATGCTTCCAGGCAGGGAATACACAATAACCTTTTATCCGAAAACTGACTGCAGTCGCCTCGACGATTTGCAGGTTATATCGCTTGCTGGAAGCTATGTAACACAAGGAAAATAAGCCATATTTTCATTCCGTTTTTTGCCGGCAATTTCGCTTCTTGCCAAAATTTACATGATCGAGGAAATTGTCGGCAAAAAACATTTTTGTACTTTTATAATGGATTAACAGGATGATTTCTGATGTCTAAAACTTTGGGTGAGCGACATAAAATTTCCAGCTTCAAACTGCATGCTCTGCTATCAATTACGCAGGCGATCAATGAAAATTTGTCAGTTGAAGAACTGCTTGCCCGTTACCGGAGTTTGCTTGAGGAAGATCTGAAAATCGGCAAAATATTGATATTTAAATTTGATGAAAAGAAATGGGAACGTTTGCTGTTCTGGGGCCTGGAGGAAGAAGTATCAAGAACAATAGACGTTGAAAGAGATCTGCTGAAATACGCCGAAAAAACAACTCTTACCTCAGCAGGAGATAATCTTGCCCAGCATTTCGATATAGTAATTCCGGTTTACAAAACCACCAATCCAATTGCTTACGTCCTGATTGGAGATATAGAGGAAGGAGAAGGGGTAAGCCCGGTCATCAAGCATTTACCTTTTGTGCAGACCTTGTCGAACATCATCATGGTAGCCATTGAGAACATCAGAATGTTCAACGAACTGTTACGGCAGGAGGCATTGAAGAAGGAGCTGGAATTGGCCTCACGTATGCAAAACATGCTGATTCCTAAAAACGAAACTCTTCCAAGAAACAACCATATTCAGGTTACCTCTTTTTACCACCCCCATTATGAAGTGGGAGGCGATTATTACGATTGCATCAGGCTGAACCGCGATGAGGTTGGTTTTTGTATAGCTGATGTTTCAGGGAAAGGCATTTCAGCCGCATTACTGATGTCGAATTTTCAGGCTAATCTGAGGGCATTATTTTCGCATGAGATCTCACTTACCGCTCTCGTGGAAAGATTGAACGAACGCGTAATGAGCAGCGCTAACGGAGAAAAATTTATTACCTTGTTTGTTGCCAAATACAATTACCGGACCAGAGAACTGAATTTTGTCAACGCCGGTCATAATCCACCGGTATTATACCATAAGAAAAGCCGAAAACTTGTTTTCCTCCGCAGTGGTTGTGTCGGAATTGGTATGCTGGATGAGATTCCTTTTATTCATCAAGGCAGTATGCTGATTGAGGAACCTTCGAAGATGATTTGTTATACCGATGGTCTGGTAGAAGTAATTGATGATACAGGAATAGGATTCGGTACAGCTGTAATTGAGGAAAATATTGCCAATAATGCTCCCGTTGCCGAAAACATAAACAGCATCATTGAATCAAGGCGCATACTCAGTGGTAGTACAGCTATTTTTGATGATATTACCATTCTTGGCATTGAGTTCTATGCCTGACCGGCATCGCCAGGTACTCCCTGCTCTGCATCTGTTGCTGTTCTTTTTTTCCTATGATAGATATCAAGGGCAACAATTATGGCTGTAAAACCCCAGAAGGGAGCCGATATTTTATCCGTATCAAGAAAATTGTTCATTAACCCATGAATGTAATATGTAAGAAGTCCAAGCAGGGAAGACAAGGCAAGAATTTTGATCTGGAACGAGGATGAACCGTAATAGACTTTCATCCCGGTTAAGAATGTGAGTATCATAACGACCAGAACACTGAGGGTTCCCAATAGTCCTGATTCAGCCAGAGGCCCGATATATTCGCTGTGCGCATTTCCGAGAGTTCCAAAATTGGTACTGATAATAGTTTTTTCGTACCACTTCTGATAAGGTGCATATTGAAACATATATGTGCCGGGACCAAACCCAAAAACAGGCTTCTCCCTGAACATTCGTATTGCCGAATGCCACCGGTTGATTCGTTCACGGTTGGAAGCATCGGAAGCAATATTTGGAATGCTTTGCAGGTGCTTCGCCAGATCAACGGATGAGTCCTGTTTGTTTCTTTCAAGATTTATCATCAGTTGCGTCTGAAAAGCAAAGAAAAGTCCTGCCAGAATAACAGCTCCTCCAAGAAGCGCCCCGAAGCGAATACGGAATACCAGAATTAGAAAAAACACGAGCAGAGCGCCGGCCAGACTGATCCAGGCCGCCCTGGTATACGAAAATACAACTCCAAATGTATACAGAACCGTAAGCAGCCAAACAATAATGTTCTTTAACAAACTTCCCTTCCGATAATAATAAACAGCCATTCCAATCAGAACTGGAATAAACATAGCCAGAGCGGCTCCGTATATGGTATGGTCGTTGTAAAAAGGCTTCATGGCAAAATATACCGTCTTCTTATTCAGACCAAAGGTAATATGCCGCGAAACTGTATAAATTATAACTATCGAAAAGGGAATTACATAAAACCACCAGAAGCGGAACATGTTTTTTTTCTTCCTGAAAACATAAACCGCCAGAAAATAAAAAGATACGATGAACCAAATATGAGCCAGCAAATATTTGAATGAAACCAACGGCATGGTGGATGTTACGGATGTAACTGCCATCCAGGCAAGATAAAACAGCACAGCTAGTGTAACCGGATGAGTTAGTAAAGACTTTTCCATCTTTTCGCCGGAAAACAGCTTAAGGATAAATAATACCAGTATTCCGGCAAGCAGCGGTTCCGTCGGAAGGAATAAATCAAACGAAAGTCCCGGAACAAGGTATTTCAGCTGAACAGATAAAGGTACAAGGAAGACCAGAGCGAAGAAAAGCCAGTCAAGATGATAGAAAGCAATAGCAAGAACCAGTAACGTAAGAGGCAGAAGATTGAGCAGGTACTGGTCAAAATAAATAGCCAGTGCATTCAGTAAAATGAAGGCAAGGG
>CAZJQN010000146.1:0-7319 GCA_964548125.1 uncultured Bacteroidales bacterium
AATTTTTCTCTTAAAAACCTGATTAGTGTCAGATTAAGTGTTGACTATTACATATTAGGTTTACAATGCTTCCCTATCCTGAAAGATAATTAATGGAATCGTTTTCAAATTCTTATCCTTTTCCTTTCATTGATTTTTTCACAGATTAAGGCTTATAAAATAGCTGATGCATTCAAATGAGTTGTATTGACTTCGGTGTTTTACTATCCAGCAAGATATGGGAACCGTATCCAGCTAAACCTGCAAAAGCAATCGTTTTAATACAGGATGATATGTTGTGTCTAGTCAATAATTTAAAAATTAGCCCGCCTAATATTGAATAAAAAGCAATACTATGAAAGAATTTTCTGTGGTTTGGATTACTGGGCGGTTCAAGTTTATCAGGGAGAATGCCTGCAAGACAACCTGTTAAGCCTCCCAATAATGTATAAGCGATTAGATTTATCAAATCGTCTTTCAAGTTCGGATGTTTTATATTTGCCTTATAATGTAAGTAAATATAGTAACCTGAACCAGTTAAACAACCAGCTATCCCTCCTTTTACTAAATGTTCTTTAAAATTTGCCATACGCTTTTTAAATAAAATTTTTTTCTATCCTTTCCCTATCTTCAATCTCTTTATCGCTTTTATGATAGATTTCAATAAAAACAATTTTCTGTTCTTCTTTGTAATAGGCATACACAAGACGCAAACCAGAGTTTACACCGCGTCCTTTTAGACTTCTGCAGGCAATCTTCTTAACCTTTATTACACACGTCTGAATCTTCAACCCCGAAATTCGGTAACTGAACGGCGGCTTTTCATCCGGTTCATGGTTCAGAACTTTCCTCAGAACATTCAAATCATCATTCAGAGACCTGTATTTTTTTAAAAGCTTTTTCAGATCAGAATTGAATTCCGGAAGCTCATCAAAAGTTATCCTGCTCATCTTCTTCATAAACTCTCACCGAATAAGGAGGCTCCCGATAAAAGGCCAGCTCGTAATCAATAATGTCATTCATATCGGTTGCTTTCCAGGGCTTATCATTATGCGAATACTCTGTGAGCATCTTTGCTGACCAGTCGGCCATACGGTCCAGGACATTATCAATTACTTCTTTTTCTGCAGCACTGAATATCATAAGATCAGGTTTGACCAGTGGAATGTACCGGGTTTGAGTATATCCATGGTAGTCTGTCTTGATTTTCTGTATCTGACCTTCCTCAACCATTTTTCTGATTATTGCTTCTGCCTTGCGAGGTACAGGACCGTAATTAAGCTTCCGGTAAATTGCACCTGTTAGGTGTTCCTCGTACAATTCGTAGTAATTGAAATCGCAGAAATACAATAACTTATAAAGTACGGTTTCTCCTACATTTGGTTTTCCTGCGCACTTACCAAGAATGTATAAAAGAACATTCTTAAATTTTTCAACCTGCAACTCCGGTACCGATATCCTTTCTTCCGGTTTCAATTCCTTACTTTCAGTATTGGACAAAATATCTTTCTCCGGTTGAAATTCGTTGGCCAGGAATTCATCCATTGAAAATCGCAAAATATCGGCACATTTTCTTAGCTCAATGGCAGTAACTTCCCGTTTGCCTAATTCAATCTGTGCAAGTGTTGTCCTTTTCACACCAAGCAAATTAGCAAGTTCTTCCTGGGTAAGCCCTCTATCCCTGCGAAGAGTGGCCAGCCTACCACCAATTTCCCTGGAACTTAACTTCATTTGTTATATCCTGATTTTTTAAACAAATATATAATTTGTTTTAATTAATAACAATTTATTGTTATATTTTATAACATTAGATTGACACTTTTTCATTAACAGTAATTTTCTGGGCGATACTTACCCCGATACTATCATATATCTGTGGCGCGAACTACCTTTGCCTTGTATTCCCTTAGCCACTCAGATCAGGAGGTCTTTTTTCTTTTTTTCTGCGCCAGAAAAATTTATGAGTTGGCCTTAAGCCCAATTTATTCATTAGAAGCTCTGGAAAAGATTAAACTAATGAATTAGTTGGAGTTGAAACAATTGTTAGGTTTTCTTATGGAATATTTGTCCCCATGCATGAGAACAAAAACGCGATCCTTCCTTTTTTCCTCCGCAGTATTTTTGTTTTTTTGCAGGGTAATCTGATATATATGGAAAATACTGCCTTACATCAATATACTGAACTGATAGCCAGAGACCTGAATCTGAACAGTCGCGGAGTTGCCAATACACTCAGACTCCTCGAAGAGGGAGCCACCATTCCGTTCATCAGCCGTTACCGCAAGGAAATGACCGGAAACCTTGATGAAACACAGATCACAGCCATCCGTGACCTCTTCAACCGTTACACTGAACTCGACAAGAGGAAGGAAACCATTCTAAAAACTATTGAAAGCCAGGGAAAACTGACAGAAGAACTAAAGGCACGAATTCTCCAATCGTTCGATGCTGCAGAACTGGAAGACATTTATCTTCCGTACAAACCTAAACGCCGTACCCGCGCTACCATTGCCAGAGAGAAAGGTCTTGAACCCCTGGCTGCCATCATCATGAAGCAGCAAATACCCAACATTCATCATAAGGCAGAAGAATTCATTACAGATCAGGTAGCCACAGCGGAAGCCGCTCTCGAAGGGGCATGTGATATCCTGGCAGAGATGATCAGCGAGGACGAACGAGCCCGAAACACAGCCCGGCGGCATTTCAGACGATCTGCCGTCATACGTTCGAAGGTTGTGAAAGGAAAAGAATCCGAAGGAATTAAATATACCGATTACTTCAGTTATGAAGAAGAAGCGCGGAGATGCCCGTCCCACCGTTTTCTCGCCATGCAGCGCGGGCAGGAGGAAGGGTTCCTGAGGGTAAGCATTTCCCCTCCTTCCGAACCTGTGATCGAAGAACTTGAACGACTCTTTATTCATTCCCGGGGTGAAGCGGCAGACCTGCTTCGTTCTGCCATTGCCGACAGCTACAGGCGACTCATTGAACCTTCCCTGGAAAATGAGTTCACTGCTATTCTGAAAGAAAAGGCTGATGAGGAAGCTATCCGTGTATTTGCCGAAAACCTGCGCCAGTTGCTTCTTTCTCCTCCTCTGGGTCAAAAAAGCATCCTTGCAATTGATCCGGGCTACCGGACGGGTTGTAAAATCGTATGTCTTGACCCACAGGGAAATCTTCTGCACAACGAAACCATTTATCCCCATGAACCGCAGAACGAAACAACTCGTTCTATAGCCAAAATATCCTCGCTGGTGGAAAGTTTCAAAATCGAAGCCATTGCTATAGGAAACGGAACCGCCAGCCGCGAAACCGAAGCCCTTATCAAACGAATTCGTTTCCCCCGTGATGTAAAAGTGTTCGTGGTAAGCGAAGACGGTGCATCAGTTTATTCCGCATCTTCTGTAGCCCGGGAAGAATTCCCCGATTACGACGTTACTGTAAGAGGAGCCATATCCATAGGACGGCGTCTGATGGATCCCCTCGCTGAACTGGTTAAAATCGACCCGAAATCTATCGGCGTAGGTCAGTACCAGCACGACGTTGATCAGACAAGACTCAGGGAAGCCCTCGACCAGGTGGTGATTAGCTGCGTTAATCATGTAGGTGTCCATTTGAATACGGCCAGTAAACATTTGCTCACCTATGTGTCAGGCCTGGGTCCTCAACTGGCTGCAAACATTGTTGAATACCGGAAGCAAAACGGTCCGTTCAGAAGCCGGCTGGAACTAAAAAATGTTCCGCGACTTGGTGAGAAAGCCTTTGAACAGTGTGCCGGATTTCTCAGGATAGCAGACGCCGCCAATCCTCTTGATAATACGGCCGTACACCCCGAAAGCTATCCCATTGTGGAACGTATGGCTTCTGATCTGGGCTGCTCTGTAAATGAACTTATTGCCAGTGAAAAACTCAGGGCAGCCATCAAACCCGAAAAGTATGTTACCGATAAAGCCGGCCTGCCTACTTTGAACGATATCCTTCAGGAATTGGCCAAACCTGGTCGCGATCCGAGAAAAGAAATCAGAGTCTTTGAATTTGCCCCGGGTATCTACACTATCAATGATTTAAAACCCGGAATGGTGCTTCCGGGCATAGTGACCAACATTACCAACTTCGGTGTTTTTGTTGATGTAGGAGTAAAACAGGACGGACTGGTACATATTTCACAACTGGCCGAACGTTATGTTTCCAACCCCCTCGATGTGGTTAAATTGCACCAGCATGTAATGGTCAAAGTACTGGATGTGGATATATCACGGAAACGTATTCAGCTTTCACTCAAAGACGCAGCCCGGAAATAAAGAAAAACAGTTCAGTTACACATCGGGAAAAAGTATTGGATGGAGGCGGAACCTGACATTCTGTTTTTTCATTAACTTTAAAACCCGATTTAAACCAAAAACCAACCGCCTATGAAACTTACCCGTCGAACTTTTGTTCAGAAATCGGCTGCCGCTGCAGCAGGCCTTTCTGTTTTACCGCTTACAGGATGGACTGGAAGAACTGCCCCTTCCGATACGCTTCGTGTAGGCCTTATCGGATGCCGCAACATGGGCTTCGGCATTCTCGAACATCACCTGAAAAACAAAGATGTTGTATGCGCCGCCTTGTGTGATGTTGACGAGAATGTTCTCAGTGAAAAATCTGCTGCTGTTGAAAAAAACTTCAGCCAGAAGCCAAAGCTGTATCGCGACTTCCGGAAACTGCTCGAACAGAAAGATATTGACGCAGTTATTATTGGTACACCCGACCACTGGCATTGCCTGCAGACAGTATATGCCCTTCAGGCCGGCAAGGACGTGTACGTAGAAAAACCAATGGCTAACAGCATTGAAGAATGCAACATTATGGTACGTGCCGCAAAACGTTACAACCGCATTGTGCAGGTAGGCCAGCAGCAGCGAAGCGGTTTCGTCTTCAACAAGGCCATGGAACTCATCAAAACCGGGAAAATCGGCAAACTGCGCAAAGTAAACATCTGGGCCAATTTTGCCTATGGAGTCGGTCCTGAAATTGTCCCTGATGAACCTGTTCCGGCAGGGGTTGATTACGATATGTGGCTTGGTCCTGCCCCGCAAAGACCCTTCAATCGAAATCGTTTTCACGGCACATGGCGTCACTTCTGGGACTATGGCGGAGGACTGATGTCAGACTGGGGTGTTCACCTCCTTGATATGGGGCTCTGGGCCAGAGATCTTGTTCAGGCTCCCGGCAAAGTTCTCGTATATGCCGCCAATACCTATTCCGAACCCCGTGCCCGGGAAACCTTTGATACAATGACCGTCAGCTTCCCGAAAGAGGATTATGTTATCAACTTTGACCTTACCGCAGGCATCCAGCGCGGACCTTATGACATGCTTTACGGAATTGCTTTCATTGGAGACCTCGGCACCATAGTAACCGATCGTTCCAAAGTAATTCTATATCCCGAATGGAATAACCAGCTAAAAAAGTTCATGGGCGAAGAGTACAGTTTTACGGAAGGAAAAGAATCCCACGGCGAACACGTACGTAATTTTATTGATTGTGTAAAATCCCGCAATAAACCAGCCTGTCCTCCCGAAATCGGTCGAGCCGCTGCCCTGCATGCCCACTTTCCCAACATTGCCGCGCGCTCAGGCGAAAACATGCTCATCTGGGACGACACCGCCGGCCGTTTTACCAACAGCGAAAAAGCCAATGCTCTGATTACTCCAGTATACAGAAAACCCTGGGAACTTCCGAAAGTCTGAATGTCCCCAAATCCTTTACATAAATGGAAACACGCAGAAATTTCCTTCATAAAGCAGGCCTGTCGGCCGTTGCTCTGGTAACCATGCCTTCCCTTCTCAGGGCTTCATCAGAAAAAAGCACACTGAAAAAATTCGGGTTTATTTCAGGTATTGTTGGGAAAGAACTCAAAGCCGACTGGCAGGGCACTCTCCGCAAAGCAGCCGAATATGGATTTTCAGAAATTGAAATTGGAAAACATCTTGGTAATTCTCCGGCTGAATTTCTGGCATTCTGCAAATCCGTTGGAATTCAACCTGTGGCTGGAGGAGTTGCCTTTACCGAAAACCAGAATGACTTACCGGCTTTGCTCCAGCCTCTGCTTGATCTGAAACTAAAGTATGCGGTTGTTTACTGGCCCTGGCTTACCGGCGGCCCGTTCAACCTCGACGATTGCAGAAAAAGCGCAGAAATCCTCAACAAAATGGGTGAAACCTGCAAAAAATACGGGCTTCACCTGTGCTGGCACAATCATAATAAAGAATTCCAGCCTATGGAAGAAGGTCTTCCCTTTGATTACCTGATGCAGAATACCAATGCGGAACTGGTATCATGCGAAATGGATATATATTGGGTACGTAAAGGCGGAGCCGATCCCCTCACAATGATGAAGCGCTACCCGGGACGCATCAAAATTCTGCATGTAAAAGATATGGCTCCCGGCGATCAGATGGATTTTGCATGCCCGGGCGACGGCATTATCAATTTTGCTACCTTGTTCAGGGAAGCACAAAACCAGGGCATCGAACACTATTTCGTGGAACGCGATAACGTGCAGAACGGACTGGAATGCCTCCGTACCAGCGGAGCTTATCTCAAAAACCTTGTATTTTAGCTCCGATCTGGCATTAGAGGGAAAACGAACTGATACATGCAGAGCTGCGCTTTTGCGTAGCCATCTGGCTTACGTTATCTGAAACCAGATAAAATCGACTATGGTACATATGCCACATTTTTTAATGTGCCAAGTGGGATAATGGAAGCAGTGTGCCGGTATTACAGACCGAACAGAAAAAAGTGTCTCTGTTCGAAAAGTTATAAACGTTGAAATGACAATAGAAACAAAGCTTCGGGCAAGTAGCAAAGAAAACCATAGTTAAAGCTATTGCTGAAAAAAATTTTACTTTTTAATGATTAATAATTTTTTTCTAAATTCGATTTGATAATACTGTGCAACTTTACTGTGAATAAATTCGGAAATGGAAATTTTGTACGATAGTGTTGCGTGTACAAGCCTGTTTGCTGGCATTTAAAAAAACAAAAAAGAACACTATGATAAAATATTACATATTCCTGATAATCGGAATTTTGTTTTGTTCATGTGCTACTTTGATTCATCAAAAGACTGTGATTGTAGATGTGCGTTCTGATGTCGATTCAGTTAAAATATGTGTCAATAATGATACTACAAGATGGTACAATACGCCTACTCTGATAAATGTTGAGCGTTCAAGAAATGATTTAAAAATAACTGCAAGAAAGGATACCATTCAAAAGCAAATAAATGTAAAAAGTAAATTATCTACTGCATTTTGGGTAGGCAATATTTTTTCCGGTACAGGAATTTTAGGCTA
>CAZJQN010000147.1:0-7282 GCA_964548125.1 uncultured Bacteroidales bacterium
TAACCGTGGTAAATTAATTTTACAGAAAAAAAGTTGCACAACTAACCTTAGAACTTTATAAAATGTTTCATAAAAATACTTTTTTAAAATTAATAGGATTTTATAAATGAACCACCATATGGAAACATTGTAGGTGAAGTCTGCATGTGCTGTATAACTGTAAATTATGCTGTCTTCAGGAACATGAAAGAACTTATTATTCAATTCGTCTATATCATGATAGCTTTTTAAAAGGATTGCAAACTCTAAAGGAATACCATCAACTGCGGAAATAACATGGATTGTAAAGCTATAAAAAAACCTTCTGAAAGATGGCTTGTAATTCCAGTAAGTATTCTCTTTAGCAATCCCGGATCATGCTTTTATTATGTTCTTGCAAGATGGGAAAGGCTAACTGTTAATAATGTATTCGAAGGCAATGTTTATTTTCTTGATGAATTCAACAATATGGGAAGAAATGATAATCAGTTCAAAGATGGCATGTATCCGACTTTTGAATCACCTTTTGCCAAGCTTTCGTGGCCATGAACGGTACCTTTTTGACAAAAAAGTAGCATTATCATTATAACCATGAAAGTATTTATTGGCAATCAATTCGGTTGTAATAATCTCGGAATAAGAGGTGTTTTGATGGTTTGTTTTTTATGTCCACTTTTCTAAACAACATCATGAAATATGCAAATTGCAATAGTTCCATCTTTCATATCGTAGTTTGGTGACCTGAATCTGAAGGATTTTTTAGATATACAAGCTTCTATTTGAATGTCAATATTACAAATAAAGATATTAGCAAAAATCTATTTATAATATTTTACACAAATTAGGTTTATTAGCCGCAACTAAAGTTTAATACTGAAATCCGTTTGCTAATTAACAAATTTTGTTTCTGCAATAGCTTTCATCCTTTGAAACGCATTTTTCAATCCGCCGGGATTACTCCCTCCGGCAGTGGCAAAAAATGGTTGTCCGCCTCCACCCCCGTTAATTTCTGAAGCCAGTTCCCTTATCAGAACAGCCGCATTCAGGTTCAGCTTTTTTACCAGGTCGTTTGAAATCATGAGGGCAAGATGTGCTTTGCCGTCATGCTCAGTTCCCAGAAGCATGATAGTATTTTCAGAGGCATGGGCTAGTGGGAAAGCGATATCTTTTAAAAGAGAAGGAGTGTCGGTTTGAATTTTTTCAGTCACTAATCTAATTTCACCAATTTTGTTGGCTGAAGCAAGCAGTTCTTTCTGAAGCCTGGCAGCTCGTTCAGCTTGCAGGCTTTCAGCAATCTTGCGTAACCGGGTGTTTTCTTCGAGAATCTGTTCAAGAATGGTAACCGGATTTTTCGGATTATTCAGTTTTGAAAGCATGTTATCAAGCAGATCCAGCCGTTCATAGATGAAATCTTCGGCGGCCTTGCCGGTTACAGCTTCAATGCGTCGGATACCGGCAGCGACCGATGTTTCGGTTGTTATTTTGAAAAGCCCTATGGAAGCAGTAGAGTCAACATGGGTTCCTCCGCATAACTCAACCGATTCGCCGAAACGGATTACTCTGACTGATGTACCGTACTTTTCGCCGAAGAGCGCCATGGCTCCCATTTCTCTAGCCTTATCCATGGTTGTGGACCGTATTTCATCCCGGGCAATATTCCGGCGGATCATTTCATTGACCAACTGTTCCGTTTTCCGGATCTCTTCAGAGGTCATTTTTTTGAAATGGCTGAAGTCAAATCGAAGTCTTTCTGGTTCAACAAGGGAACCTTTTTGTTCCACGTGCTTTCCGAGAACTTGCCGGAGGGCATGATGAAGAAGGTGCGTAGCGGAATGGTTAGAGGCTGTCATTTTTCTTTTTTCTTCATCCACTCTGGCATGAAAGACTGACTCAGGATGAGCAGGCAGACGGTCGGCCTGATGTATAATCAGATTATTTTCATGGAAGGTGTTTAAGATTCTGATTTGCTCCGACTCAGAGGTAAGGATTCCGCTATCGCCAACCTGACCACCACTTTCGGCATAGAAAGGAGTTTTATTCAGCACCAGGTGTATCTGTTCTTTATTCTTCACCTTGACCACTCTGTACCTTGTTATGAGGACCTCTTCTTCCAGAGTATCGTATCCGGTAAATACTCCTTCTTCAATATTCCTATGCACAATATTCCAATCACCTGTTTCCACAACAGTAGCATTTCGTGATCGTTTTTTCTGTTCTTCCATGGCCTGTTCAAATCCGGCACGATCGACTGTATAGCCTTGTTCTCTGGCAATCAGCTCGGTGAGGTCAAGAGGAAATCCATACGTATCATAGAGTTCGAAGGCGCTGCTGCCAGGAATTATCCTGTTTTCACCAGATGAATTCATTATTTGCTGTAGCAGGCGAATTCCAGTGGAAAGTGTGCGGAGAAAGGAATTTTCTTCTTCTTCCACAACTTTCATTATTAAATGCTGTTGCTTTTTAATTTCTGGGAATGTTTCGCCCATAACTGACACGAGGGTAGGGACCAGTTTGTGGATGAAAGGGTCTTCCTGTTTAAGGAAAGTATATCCGTAACGGACGGCCCGGCGCAGGATTCTTCGCAGAACGTATCCCGCTTTGGTATTTGAGGGAAGCTGGCCGTCGGCAATGCAAAATGAAATAGCCCTGAGATGATCGGCAATCACCCGCATAGCAATATCAGTCTTTTCATCCTGTCCGTACTTGAAACCGGTCAGCTGTTCTGTTTCTGAGATAATTGGGCGGAAAAGATCGGTATCGTAGTTTGAATCTTTTTGCTGAACAACGCGGCACAATCGTTCAAATCCCATTCCGGTATCCACATGTTTCATGGGCAACGGTTCAAGGGAGCCATTGGACTTTCTGTTAAACTGAATAAAAACCAGGTTCCAGATTTCAATAACCCTGGGATCGCCAGTATTGACAAGAATGTGACCAGGTATTTCCTTTCGTTCTTTTTCGGTCCGGAGGTCAATATGAATTTCGGAACATGGTCCGCAGGGTCCGGTATCTCCCATTTCCCAGAAGTTGTCTTTACGGCTGCCTCTGATAATTTTTCTTGATGGAAGATGCTTGAGCCAGCAAACATAGGCCTCTTCATCGAAAGGGATACCTTCTTCGTTACTTCCTTCAAAAACAGTTGCGTATAGTTTTTCCGGATCAAGGCCCAGAGTTTTGGTAAGAAATTCCCATGCCCAGTCGATAGCTTCTGCTTTGAAATAATCACCAAATGACCAGTTTCCAAGCATTTCAAACATAGTGTGATGGTAAGTGTCGTACCCTACCTCTTCCAGATCATTATGTTTGCCCGATACGCGCAAGCATTTCTGTGTGTTTGCGACGCGGGGATTCAATGCAGGCTGGTTGCCAAGGAATATATCCTTGAACTGATTCATACCGGCATTTGTAAACATAAGGGTAGGATCATTTTTGAGCACTATGGGCGCGGAGGCAACGATTGTATGTCCCTTATCCTCAAAGAATTTCAAATACTTCTGCCGAATCTCCGATGCGTTCATCTCCTTTCAACTAATTGATAATTAAGTTATTTTAATAAAAAATCATTTAAACAGAGCTTGTAAAATTAAATTTTTTCTGTAGATTTGCCTTCAATATCAATAATATATATAATTTTGGTGTATAGTACACTTTTTCAATAGATTAGATATGGCACGAACCAAATATCGTTTTAATCCCGAATCACTCAGCTACGACCGTATCTCTGTTACCATCAAAACACGCATTATCCAGATTTTTACATACTTTATGGCAAGTGTTGCCATAGCAATCATTTATTACATTTTGTTCTCCAGTTTTTTCAATTCGCCAAAGGAAAAGAAACTTCTGCGCGAGAATGAACAGTTGAAAGTCAGGCTCGAGTTGTTTAACAAGAAGCTGGATAATTTGAATGCCGTTCTGGAAGACTTGCAGCAACGGGACGATAATATTTACCGTACTATTTTTGAAGCGAAACCCATTCCAAAATCTGTAAGAGAAGCAGGAATCGGAGGAACCGATCGGTATGCTGATATGGAAGGTTATAGCTTTTCCGATTTGTTGATTTCTACAGCCAAGAAGCTTGATAAGATTACGAAAAAAGTATATATTCAGTCAAAGTCGTATGATGAAATTATTAAACTTGCCTTACGCAAGGAGGAAATGTTAAAATCACTACCTGCAATACAACCAATTTCTAATAAAGATTTAACACGAACTGCTTCAGGATGGGGGTGGCGTATTCATCCGGTATACAAAATCAAGAAGTTTCATTATGGTATGGATTTCACAGCGCCGGTGGGGACAGAAATTTATGCTACCGGTGATGGAGTGGTTAAAGAACTTGAGGCATCTTACAGGGGATTTGGCTGGAAAATTGTTATCGATCATGGATTTGGTTATGAAACCTGGTATGCACACTGCAGTGGGTTCAATGTGCGGGTAGGTCAACGTGTTAAGCGGGGTGATGTGATTGGATATGTCGGAAATACAGGTCTTTCAACTGCTCCCCATTTGCATTATGAAGTTCATCTCAACGGGCAGCCGGTAAATCCGATCAATTATTATTTCAATGATCTCAGTGCTGAAGAATACGATAAGCTGATTGAGATTTCCACCAATTCCAACCGAACATTCGACTGATATTTTCTGTCAGACTGCTTGACTTTCGTTTAGCCGGGAATAGTGTGTTTTTCAGAAAAAAGGAGGGAAAACAACAGAGGAACAAGTTTTTTTCTAACTTAGGTGGCTGAATTGCTCTAATACTGATTTGTAAATGCCATATAAGGAAGCCAGAATAGAAAAGGTATATTATTCCATCGGTGAGGTAGCCGATATGTTTCATGTCAAACCTTCTTTAATCAGGTACTGGGAAAAGGAATTTGACATACTCAAGCCGCATAAGAATAAAAAAGGTACTCGTTTTTTTACCAGGGAAGATATCAAAAACTTTCATCTGATTTACCACCTGGTTAAAGAACGGGGAATGACTATCAAAGGAGCTAAGCAGAAGCTAAAGGAAAATAGGGAGGAGACTGAGAGCACCTTTGAAGTTGTGCGAATTTTGCAGAAAGTCAAAGATTTGCTAATTGAAATTAAAGATTCCATCTGACTATTCAGGGAAGGGTTCTTTTATATAGAAGGTGAAAATCATGAAAGTAAAAGAAATACTTGCCTGTCTGGAAGAGAAATTCCCTCTTGTTTACCAGGAAAGTTATGATAATGCAGGATTAATAACTGGTGACAGGCAGGATGATGCAACAGGAGTGCTTGTATGCCTCGATGTGTCTGAAGCTGTCATTGATGAAGCTGTTGCTCTCGGAGCCAATATCATTGTTTCGCATCATCCCTTAATTTTTCATGGAATAAAGAAGTTGAACTCTGGTGCTTATCCTGACAGGATTTTGATTCAGGCTATCAGGAACCATATAAATTTGTATGCATGCCATACCAATGCTGACAACATCAAATATGGTGTAAATTCACGTTTAGCTGAGAAACTTGGACTTATCGAAACGGAAATCCTGAGTCCTCTATCAGGTCGGCTATATAAGCTCGTGACCTTTGTACCACATCAGTTTGCAGGACGTGTAAGACAGGCAATGTTTGAAGCCGGGGCGGGACATATTGGTGCCTACGATCATTGCAGCTATAATGTAGAAGGGTACGGAACATTCAGAGGTTCCGAAACTACAAATCCTTTTGTGGGTGAGAAGGGAATTGAACACACTGAACCCGAAACACGCATAGAGGTGATTTTCCCGGATTATCTTCAGGAGAAAATTCTTCATCATTTGCTGGAAGTTCATCCTTATGAGGAAGTGGCATATGATATAATTCCACTGGTCAATTCATCACCTATAGCCGGTGCTGGTCTGACAGGACATCTTGCAAACCCAATGAATACTGAAGCATTCTTGACAATGGTAAAAAATGCACTTGGCGTTCAATTAATACGTTATTCTGCCTGCACAAAATCTGAGGTTTATAAGGTTGCCGTCTGTGGCGGAAGCGGTTCATCTTTGATTACGGCCTGTATAGCAGCAGGCGTGGATGCTTTTGTTACCGCCGATATAAAATACCATCAGTTTCTTGAGGCTACAGGTAAACTTCTGCTGATCGACGCAGGACATTATGAAACTGAAGTGGGTGCGAAAGAAATTTTTTATGAAATTCTTATAAAAAAATTCCCTAACTTTGCAGTTCATTTTTCGAAAAGGGATTTCAATCCGGTAAATTATCTGTAACTTATGGCAACAGAGAAGACAAAGACAACTGAATTAACTGACATCTCAATTGAAGAGAAATTGCGTGCACTGTTTGAACTTCAACGAGTTGATTCTGAAATAGATAAAATAAGAATCCTTCGCGGGGAACTTCCTCTTGAAGTTCAAGACCTTGAGGATGAAATTGAAGGTCTTGAAACAAGGTTAAAGAATCTGGAAGGAGAAGTAAAAAGTTTAGAAACAGCAGTTAGTAATAAAAAGAACGAAATTGCTCAGGCAAAAGACCTGATCAAAAAATACCAGGATCAGCAGAACAATGTCAGAAACAATCGGGAATTTGATTCCCTATCAAAAGAAATTGAATACCAGAGCCTTGAAATCGAACTCTGTGAAAAGAGGATAAAGGAATTTACGGCTCAGATAACCCAGAAGAAGGAAGCAATTGAGCAAACTACTGCTCTGTTGAATGAACGGAAAGGTGATCTCGAACAGAAGAAGAAGGAACTGGAAGAAATTGTAACTGAGACACAAAAGGAAGAAGAACAACTTGTACAGAAGTCAAAGGAAATAGAGTCTATTATAGAACCGCGTCTTTTAACTGCATATAAGAAGATACGGGGTAATGCCCGCAATGGTCTGGCAGTAGTTACTGTAGAACGGGATGCCTGCGGCGGATGTTTCAATAAAATTCCCCCACAAAGACAACTTGATATCAGGTCGCGCAAGAAGATTATTGTTTGTGAATATTGCGGACGCATTCTGGTTGACAACGAAATTGCCCAGATAAATTCATCTGACCAGGACTGATATTACCTCCGAATTTTTTGTTTAACCCCAATTTATTAGTTTGCTCTATTCAGGAGCTCCTAATGAATAAATTGAGTTAATACCAATAACGCATTAAGCCTGAAAGCTAGTTATGCGTCAATGGTATTGAATAAACCTTTTTGCAGTTCAGCAAAATAAAATAACCCTTTAGACATATTGCGTATTTTGTGAATAATGTAATAAACCCAAATTCGTCAATTGTAATAGTCAACACTTAATCTGACACTAATCAGGTTTTTAAGAGAAAAATTTGT
>CAZJQN010000148.1:0-7184 GCA_964548125.1 uncultured Bacteroidales bacterium
CATCCCCATTTTTATTAGCCCGGTTGAATTTGCTAATTCATGGTACTTGGGTTTATTTTACAATACGGAAAACCTTTAATACGGATGAAACCTTTTCTCTTACTCCTTTTAACCGGCTTCCTTTCATCTTCGGCAATTGCACAGGATGCATCTGAAATTGTCCGTAAGGCTGACGACAAGTTTCAGGGTGAAAAGTCAAGCATCAGCACCATGACAATGGTCGTGAAACGTCCGAAATGGGAGCGTACAATTGTTTTTAAAACCTGGACCCTCGGGCGGGATTATGCTCTCACCCTGATTCTCGAACCTGCCAGAGAAAAAGGACAGTCTTTTCTCAAAGTGAAAAATGAAATGTGGAACTGGAATCCCTCCATCAGCAGGATGATCAAACTGCCTCCTTCCATGCTGTCGCAAGGGTGGATGGGGTCGGATTATACCAACGATGACCTGCTGAGAGAATCTTCGCTTGTTAATGACTATTCGCACAAAATTATGGGTACCGAAACCACCGGAGGAACCTCCTGCTGGAAAATCGAACTGCTCCCAAAAGAAGAAGCGGCTGTAGTCTGGGGGAAAATTATCAAATGGATCAGCAAGGAAGGGTATGACCAGCTTCGTACAGAATACTATGATGAAGAAGGAATACTTATGCGAACGGAGATTGCGTCTGATATCAGATCCATGGACAACCGTCTGATCCCTACCCGCTTTGAGATCATTCCTGCCGATAAACCTGGATACCGAACAATTGTGATTGTGAATGAGATACGCTTTAATGCATCTATCCCGGTAAGTTTTTTTACCCAGCAAAACATGAAACAAGTCAAGTAGTCTGCTCATGAAGGGATACCTTAAAATGGCCTGGCGGAACCTGGGCCGTAACCGGAAAAGAACAGCTATCACAACCGCCTCGGTTTTGTTTGCGGTTTTTTTTGCTTCCGTGGAACAGAGTTTTCACCTCGGAAGCTGGCATAGTCTGCTGGAAAACGTATTGCATTCCTACACTGGCTATTTACAGATTCATGCAGCAGGATACCAGGAGAACAAAAACTTTGATTATACCCTCACACGGGACGAGAATACTGAAAAAACCCTCCTTGCCAGCCGAGACGTCAGGGCTCTGATACCTCGTCTTGAATCCTTCGCCCTTGCTTCTTCGGGTGAACGCACCAAACCGGTAATCGTAGCAGGCATTGACCCGGTGAAAGAATACGATTTTACACGCCTCCCGGAAAAACTGGTCCAGGGAAATTTGCTCAAACCTGATGACCAGGGAGCGCTATTATCACGCCGACTGGCAGAATATCTGAAACTGAAGGTGGGTGACACTCTTCTCATGATCAGTCAGGGATATGCAGGTACTTCGGCAGCAGGGGTTTTTCCTGTGCGCGGAATCATAAGGCTTCCTGCTCCGGAATGGGATAATCAGATGGTGTATCTGACTTTGCCCACAGCACAGCAGTTTTATTCAGCCGAAAACATGCTAACTACCCTCGTGGTTGACCTGAAGAATCCTTCGACACTTGACAAAACAGCTGACAGACTTTCCGGAATCCTGGGAAACAGTTTTGAAGTCCTTACCTGGAAGCAAATGCTTACTGAACTTTATCAGCAATACATATCGGACGTTGGCAGCGGATACATTCTGCTTGGCCTGCTTTACCTGATCATTGGTTTTGGCATCTTTGGCACCCTTATGATGATGCTCAATGAACGGCGATATGAACTGGGCGTCATGATAGCCGTCGGAATGAAGAAACTTAAGGTGGCTACCCTGATTTCAACGGAAGTGTTTTTTCTCGCCATTCTTGGCATCCTGCTAGGTATTGCGGCGGCCCTGCCTGTTATTGTATGGTTTAACCATCACCCGGTAATGCTTTCGGGATCAGTGGCCAAAATGATGGAAATCTATGGCATGGACCCGGAAATTCCAGCCCTTCTGGAAGCCGGATTCATCATAAAACAGGGAATAGCCGTACTGATCCTTACATTGATTGCACTGATCTGGCCCGTAGTTGCTGTATTTCGTCTTTCAACCGTCAAAGCCCTTCGCAGATAAATAACGTACGTGTATGATATTGTCACTTGCCTGGAAAAACATCTGGAGAAATAAACCCCGCAGCCTGATTGTAGTCTTTGCCGTGGCAATTGGTCTGTTTGGCGGGATGTTTTCATCAGCTATATTCATTGGAATGGTTGACCAGCGATTAAACGATGCCATCCGTAATGAGGTTTCCAACCTGCAGATTCATCACCCTGATTTTCTCATCAACAGAGAAATTACCGATACCATACCGGGTGCACAAAACGTTCTCCGGCATCTCGCCAACGATCCACGAATTAAGGCAGTTTCTGGCCGCATTAAAATAATTGCCATGGCATCAACGGCATCAGGAGGTGCCGGTGTTAAGATTAACGGAATTCGCCCCGAAGACGAAATGAACGTCTCCGCCCTTCACACGAAGATCCCTGACACTTCCGGTACATGGTTCGCATCAGGAAAGAATAATACGATAGTAATTGGCCAAAAACTCGCGGAGAAGCTGAAACTCAAGCTTCGCTCCAGGGTCATTCTTTCCTTCCAGTCAGCCTCCGGTGAAATTGTTTATGGAGCTTTCAGGGTAGAAGGTATATATAAAACCTACAACACCTCTTTTGACGAAACTAATGTTTTTGTCAGATATAACGATCTGGCGCCTCTGGCAGATTTACAAAAACAACAGCTTCATGAAATCCTTGTTTCCCTGTATAACGATAACACAACGGAACAGGTAGTTGCCTCCATCAGGAAAACATTCCCTCATCTGGAAACCATGGGATGGAAGGAACTGATGCCTGATCTGGGCCTTATGGCCGAATATACCAGTACCTGGTTGTACATTATCCTGATCATTATTCTGCTGGCGCTCAGTTTTGGAATTATCAACACCATGATGATGGCAGTACTCGAGCGCACCCGCGAAATCGGAATGCTCAAAGCTGTCGGTATGTCTGGCAAAAGAATCTTTCTGATGATTATGTTTGAAACCATTTTCCTTTCCCTTACTGGAACCCTTGTGGGAATCATCATCACCATACCCGTTGTGCAGCATTTTCATCTGCACGGACTCAATGCCTTGATGTTTTCAAAAGGATTTGAAGACATCGGCTTTGCAGCCATGATTTATCCCCGGCTGAATGCTGACAGCTATGCCGGCCTCACTGTTCTGGTGATACTGGCGGCTGTTCTTTCTTCCATAGGGCCTTCCCGGAGGGCACTCCGACTGCAACCTGTTGAAGCTATAAGAACATTGTAAAGTAATGTTTAAACAGTACCACCCATGAAAATCATTTCTCTTCAAAATGTAACAAAAATATACAGCGAAGATTCTATCGAAGTTACAGCGGTTTCAAATATCTCTATCAGCTTTGAGCAAGGAGAATTTACGGCCATTGTCGGCCCTTCCGGCAGTGGCAAAACAACTCTGCTGAACCTTATCGGTGGCCTGGACACACCTACTTCAGGGGAAATCATTGTCAACGGAACCAATCTTGCCCAGCTTTCTTCGTCCCGTCTCACCGATTTTCGTCTTTGGAATGTGGGATTTGTCTTTCAGGCATACAACCTGATTCCTGTCCTTACTGCCCGTGAAAACATTGAGTTCATCATGCATCTGCAGAACAAACCTCTGCGTGAACGTCGTAAGAGAGCCACCGAACTGCTTCAGGCTGTAGGTCTTGCCGAACGTGCGAACAGCCGTCCGTCAAAACTTTCAGGAGGCCAGCAGCAGAGAGTCGCTGTTGCGCGTGCCCTTGCCGCCCGGCCGCGTTTTATCCTTGCCGACGAACCTACCGCAAACCTTGATTCACATTCAGCTGAAAACCTTCTTGAAATAATGGAACAACTCAACAGGGAAGAAAATATTACTTTCATCTTCTCAACCCACGACCCCCGCGTAATGAAAAAGGCCCGGCGCATAATTACGCTGGAAGATGGAAAGGTGCTTCGCGACGAACTGCAAACCAGATGATGAAAAAAGTAATTCTGATCTCGTTTTGTCTTTCATTCATTTTAACTGCTGGTGCACAGAATGATTCCTGTAAACGAAGAATTTTGCCACCTTCTTTTTCAGGATATATTTCTGACCGAACATCGCTGATGATTTTGCAGGACCCACATGATGCCATCTGGGATAATGAACTTCAAAACCGTCTGAAAATGGCATGGCAACCCCTGTCCTGGATCAGTTCGGAATGGCAGGTCAGAAACCGGCTTTCGTTCGGAGAATCTTTTGCACTTAATCCAATGCTGGCCTCTTCTGCCGGTAAAGACCGGGGTGTGGCCGATCTGTCATTTACCCTGTCCACAGGAAACAGATATGCTCTGACCAGTCAGATTGACAGAGCCTTCCTGCAACTAACCTTCAACAAAATTGAACTGGCCGTGGGAAGGCAACGCATTAACTGGAGCCAGACCCTGGTGTGGAACCCCAATGACCTTTTCAATACGTATTCCTTTTTCGATTTTGATTATCCGGAAAGACCCGGAAGCGACGCCATCCGGTGCACCTGGTTCTATTCTCCTGCCGGAAGAGCTGAAATGGCTGTTAAAACAGACAGCTCAGGAAAAATTACCGCCGGAGGGCTTTTTCGCTGGAATAAATGGAACTACGATTTCCAGATCATTGGCGCTGTTCTTCCACAGAATGAACTGGTTCTGGGAGGTGGCTGGTCAGGCAATATAGGAAAATTCGGTTTCAGGGGAGAAGTATCCTGGTTTCATCCCCGGAGTGATTCCCTGAAAGGCTCCGATATGATCCTCTCCTCTGTATCCGTTGATGGTATGTTCTACAAATCATGGTATTTTATTGCCGAAGTACTTTATCGGTGGGAACAAAAACCTGCACCGGAAAAAACGCTGATGGACTATTACTATGCGCCTGCATCAGTTAAGGACCTTGCCTTCGCCGATATCTCTGCACTGGTCCAGCTCAGTGTGCCAGTGTCGCCTTTGTTTAATATATCACTGGCAGCAATGGGCCTGCCGGAAAAAGGTTTCTATCTCGGCCCTTCCTTTTCTTTCTCCCTGAGTAACAATCTAGAAGCTTCTCTTATCAGCCAGATCTTCAGCGGTCGTTTCAGCAAATTTACTGGGGGACCGGAAATCAGACAGACTTTTTACCTTAATTTTTTCCGGCTCAAATGGAACTTCTGATATTTATCTGGATTGGTTACCTTTACAGTCCGATTTGAGCTTTTGATGATACAACCCGAACGCATTGTTTTTTTAACTGCATTATTTGGCTTCCTGAGCATCTCCGGAAATTCTCAGACCGGCAATACTTCCTGCCTTGGATCCCTTTTTTCACCTGATACATCTGTTGTTAACAACTATCTCCGGACCCATGGTATTAACAGCATCTGTCCTCAGTCGAATCACACCCTTCTTGTTACAGCCATTCTGAATAATTCTCCACGCCTTACGAAATATCTGCTTGAGAAAGGAGCTTCACCTGATCTGCCAAGCCATGGCAAAACCCCTCTTATGCACGCTTCCTTTAAAAAGGAGCTCCGGATACCGCGCATGCTATTGCAGGCAGGAGCAAACCCCAATGCAACTGATTCGGCCGGAAACACGGCACTGATGTATGCTGCACAGAACAATAATACCCGTCTTGCCCGTTATCTTATCCGAAACGGAGCCTGGCTGAACCATACCAACAACGAGCATCTTTCAGCCATTGACATTGCCAATTATAACATGTACAGCCGCACTTCCGAGTTTCTTTCCAACTATTACCGGCAACATCTGCCTGACTGGACCGACGGCCCCTATGTGCGTTTTCAGGGCAAAAAGAAAATGAACATGTATTATCTTGTTTACGATTCCCTTACCCGCAAAGCTTATCTGCGCGAACAGACAGTTGCCTTTACTTCCCTTCCCATGAAAGTCAAAGGTATGGCAAAGGATAGCTCCACATACACGATTTACCCCCCTCCCGAACCTCAGAACGATACATATTCAGGTGTTGAAAAAATCTTTGTCATGGGAGATGTTCACGGCGGATATTCCGGAATGGTTGCCCTGCTGAAAGCAAACGGTATTATCAATAATGACCTGAGCTGGAACTTCGGAAACGGACACCTGGTATTTCTTGGCGATATTTTCGACCGGGGCGATAAGGTTACCGAATCATTGTGGTTTATTTATCACCTTACCCGACAGGCTGAAGAAGCAGGAGGAAACGTGCATTATATTCTGGGAAACCATGAAATCATGATGCTGCGCAAAGACTACCGCTACCTCCCCGCCAAATATTATTACCTCAATGAAAAGCTGCGTAAAGACTATTCTTCCCACTTCGGGAAAAATACTCTTTTCGGACAATGGATCCGTTCATTGAATTCAGTCATAATCATCAACCACTATCTGTTTGTTCATGCCGGTATTTCTCCGGAGGTATTTTCCCAGAAACTCTTACCATCGGAAATGAATACCATTGTAAGAGCCTACCTCGGCAAAAAGCCTGATAAAAAAGACCATAACCTGGAAAAACTGTTGACAGGGAACATGGGAATTTTCTGGTACCGGGGACTGATTGAAAAAAACCATGCCTATCCTATGGCTGACCCTGTTTTTGTTGATAGTCTTACAAACTATTACCATGTCAAAACCATTTTTGTGGGCCATACTAATGTGCCCAGTATTACTTCTTTTTTCAAAGGAAAAGTCATTGCAGTCGATGTTCCTTATTATACATTCAAAGCAGAACCCGAAGCACTTCTGATCGAAAATGAAAAGATTTTCAGGGTTTCTGCCAATGGCCAGCGCACACCGCTTTTCTGAGACAGTCAACCCTATCCGGGCATTGACATGAGATAAATAAGAATCCAGAATCAAAAATCTCACATCATAAAATCCATCATCCTGTTTATCCGAAGTAATATGAATTAACAAATTCAATCGGGCTAACCCCGATGGAACAAAGTGAAATCGGCCTGAGAGGCGCAAAACGCATAGCATAATGCGTATTGTGGGTTAAAACCTTCAAGATTAGAATCAGAGCAAAATTATTTTTAGAGGAAATTCCATTTTTGAAACGCAATTTAGCTCTTGCTCATGCTCTGGCTCTGAACAAGCCTGTGGGGAGGACGTCCACGATTGGTGTGGGCTGAGGCCGGGTTCATTATCAACGATAGTTTGA
>CAZJQN010000149.1:0-7067 GCA_964548125.1 uncultured Bacteroidales bacterium
CTCCAAATCCAAAAATATTCAACCTATATTGCCTGAAAATTAAAGAGGCCGCCTAATAACTTTTTAGACAGCCTCATGCGATTAAGAAGAATCAACCTTTTCACTTCGCTGACGCTGAATTGAAAAGGTGTTTCTTCTAAATCGGGGTAATCCTGATTAATTCATTAGTTCACACCTAAAAGGTGTTCCTATATGAATAAATCAGGATAATGCAAGCATTGCATTTAACCCAAGTCGTTAATTGACCCCATCGACTAACAAAATGCAAGATTTTGATAAGTCGGGGTTGCCTTGATAAGTCAATAGAAACAAGCTGTTTTAATATTTATTGTGTTTCTATTGACTAATCTCGGTTCAAGACAATTCGGACATAACAAAAAAACAGGCGGCTTGTGGTCACAAGCCGCCTGCCGTATTACCTTCAACGTATATCCTTAGCGTGTAAAGAGCAGTTCCCTGTACTTGGGCAGAGGCCACTTTTCGTTGTCAACAAGCAGTTCCAGTTTATCGACGTAATAACGAATTTCATCGAAGTAAGGGAACACTTTCTTTGAATAGTGGTCAGCCCGTTTGCGGATATCATCTATTTTATTGGCCACCTTGCGCTCTTCAATCATATCGCGCACCTTGGTTTTAATAATGGTAATGTAGCTCGAAATTTCCTTGATGACCTCAAGTCTTACACTGGCCAGTTCGCGGAATTCCTTTTCTGAGTATATTTCCTTGAGTCCCTGTACGTTCTGTATTAGTGAAGTCATATAGTCGATACCCACAGGGATAATGTGGTTGTTGACCAGATCACCCAGTACCCGCGCTTCGATCTGAACCTGCTTGACGTAGGTTTCAAGACGCACTTCGGTACGGGCCTCCAGTTCCTTCTTATTGAAAATACCGTTGCGAATGAAAAGGTCTTCCGACTTTGGAGTAAGGTATGCATCGAACATTTCCGGTACGTCGCTGATATTTTTCAACCCCCGACGGGCTGCTTCCTGCTTCCATTCCTCGCTGTAGTTGTTCCCTTCAAACCGGATGTTTTTCGATTCAATAATATATTTCCTCAATACGTGGAAAATGGCTTCGTCCTTCTTCATTCCTTTGGACTTCAGTGCATCCACGTCTTTTTTGAACTGGATCAGCTGGTCGGCAACGGCAACGTTGAGTGCAATCATACCGGAAGCACAGTTTGCCGATGATCCGACAGCCCGGAATTCAAACCGGTTACCGGTAAAAGCAAAGGGCGAAGTACGGTTGCGGTCGGTATTGTCCAGCAGAATCTGAGGAATCTTGCCAATATTGAGCTTTAGTTCGGTTTTTTCGTCGGCCGTCATTTTTCTGTCCTTCACCGAAGTTTCAATCTGATCAAGCATTTTTGACACTTCTGCACCGAGGAAAACAGAAATGATGCTGGGAGGCGCTTCATTGGCTCCAAGACGGTGGGCATTGCCGGCCGATGCGATGGATGCCCTCAGCAGGTCAGCATGCTCGTAAACGGCCTTCACTGTATTAACAATAAAGGTGAGGAACATCAGATTGGTGCGAGGGGTCTTACCGGGAGAATAGAGATTGATGCCTGTATCAGTAATCAGCGACCAGTTGTTGTGCTTACCCGAACCGTTGACTCCCTTAAACGGTTTTTCGTGGAAGAGAACCTTGAAATTATGATGGCGGGCAATTTTTTTCATCAGGTCCATCATCAGCAGGTTATGGTCCACAGCCAGATTGCATTCTTCATAGATGGGAGCAATTTCAAACTGGTTGGGAGCCACCTCATTATGGCGGGTTTTAATGGGGATGCCCAATTTATATGCCTCAATCTCAATATCCTGCATGAAGCATTTTACCCGTTCAGGAATGGAACTGAAATACTGGTCTTCCAGCTGCTGGTTCTTGGCCGAAGCGTGGCCGAGAAGGGTGCGTTCGGTAAGTACCAGGTCGGGGCGTGCCATAGCCAGCGCCTCATCCACAAGAAAATACTCCTGTTCCCAACCCAGGTATGCATTCACATGGTTCACACTGCGGTCAAAATAGTGGCATACATCGGTTGCCGCCTTGTCAATCAGGGCAAGAGTTTTAAGAAGAGGAGTCTTATAGTCCAGTGCTTCACCGGTGTAGGAAACAAATATGGTGGGAATACTCAAAGTATTGTCAACAATAAAAGCCGGCGAGGAGGGATCCCATGCGGTATAGCCGCGGGCCTCGAATGTGTTACGTATTCCGCCACTGGGAAAGCTCGAAGCATCAGGCTCCTGCTGAACGAGCAGCTTGCCGGAAAATTCTTCGATTACTCCACCCTGGCCATCATGCTGAATAAAAGCATCATGTTTTTCAGCGGTTCCTTCCGTTAGTGGATGAAACCAGTGGGTATAATGCGTTGCCCCCATTTCCATGGCCCAGGCTTTCATACCGGCAGCAACCTGATCAGCCATTCTGCGGTCAATGCGTGTACCTTTTTCAATGGCCATCATCACAGCCTCAAATGCTTCTTTGGAAAGGTATTTCTGCATCTTGCTGCGATCAAATACATTCATCCCGTAATAGGATGAGATTTTTTCCTTCGGAATTTCAATTTTCACAGGTTTGCGCCTCAGGACTTCCTCCAGGGCCAGAAAACGAAGTGTAGCCATATTGAAGTAGTTTTAAATTTTCATGGCAAATATATATTCTTTTTCAATACCACCCCCTATTTTTTTATATTTTTTTCATAAATTTTTTATTTTTTATCAACATTACCCCATATTTTCTTATAAATATTCAATTTTTTTATCAAATTATTATATCCTTAATTTCCTTCAGGATCCATTGAGGGCAAGTTTTCGCGGATGCCCTTCCGTGGATTGATAAAATGCACCAGCTGGTTGGCCCTTATTGCCAGCCTACTGCTGAAGAATGTGTCTCAGAGATAACGGAAAACCTCGTTCATCGATACCCCCTGCAACACATCTATTCCGCCGACTCTTCCGCGGCTTCCTCAAGTTCCCGGTAAAAATTCTCTCCGAAACGCCTGATGAGGGCTTCTTTCAGAAACGCATACACACGTAACTGCAGTTTCTCTCCCAATGCACGCGCCGGAGCACAGAAGTCAGCCCGGTGATAATTGGCTGCAATAAAAGAATGGTATTTTGTAAGACGTACAGGATACAAATGACAGGATATTGGCTTCCTGAAATCGGTCTTCCCCGCTTTCCAGGCCATCTCAATGCCGCATCGGGCAATTTCTCCGTCAAATACCACATACGCACATTCCCTGTTTTCAATGAGAGGTGTCACGAAGTCACCGTCGGAATCAATAACCGAGGTCCCCAGCTTTTCAATGGTTTCATTTCCTTCCGGCCTCAGAAACTCTCTGATGTGCGGGTATTCCGATTTCAGGATTGCAACCTCCTCTGCTTCCAGAGGGGCACCTGAATCTCCGATAATACAGCATGCCCCATGGCACTTTTCCACATCGCATACAAACATCTTTTCCAGAACCTCGGAACTGATGATCACGTCCCCAATCTGAACCATATTTTACTATTAAGAACCGGTGCAATTTACGGTTAATTTCGTAATTTCGAACCTTTGGCATCATGAGATACTTCCGGAAAATACTTGTATTGCTTGGGCTTTCGATCCATTCCCTTATCGGTGCAAACGCACAGGTGCGGCTGCTGCCTTCTCATCCTCTGCTTTCGGAAATTGAACCTGCTGTACGACTGATTTACAACTACCGGTTCGATACAGCCCGGGTACTGATTTCACGTATTGAACAGGAGATACCCGACCACCCTGTGGTGCCTCTTCTGAATGCATTGTGGCAATATCACTACAATTTCCCGCTGATTACCGGCACTGCTGAAACCAATCAATTTATCGCTCTCTGCTCGGAGGCTATCAACCGAAGCCGGATTTACCTCGATTCCAACCCGGACGATCTGGAGGGAGTTTCTTTTGATATGCTGGCCCGTGCCATGATCAATCTGGTGTATGTAGATAACGGAGAGTCGATGAAGGTTGCTCTGGGCGCATCAGCTCTCTACCGCCAGGTGGCAAAAGGATTTCATCTGACGGACCAGTTCAACGAATTTTACTTTACCACCGGTTTGTACAATTACTACCGCGAAGCCTACCCTGAAGCCCATCCCGTCTATAAACCCATTGCATCCCTTTTTCCGCAGGGAAGCAAGAAAACAGGACTGGAACAGCTGAAATATGCCGCTTCGCACTGCATTTTTCTTAAAGCTGAAGCATTGTTCTATCTTTCCCTCATCTATCTCAACTACGAAGATCAGCCACAGCTGTCCGCCATGCTGACCTCACGCCTCCGGGCACTGTATCCTGATAATGCCTATTACCTTGGCGTACATATTGAGTCACTCTTCATTAACAGGAATTTCGAAGAAGCCGATTCCCTCATTGCGAAATTGTCTCTGGCGGGCAGAAAAAACAGCTTTCACCGCATGAAATATCTGATTTTTAGAGGAATTTATGAAGACCGCGTCCTGCACAGGCCCGAAAGCGCCAAAAAATACCTCGAAGCCGGCATCAGGTTAACGGGACAATTTAATCGCTACGACGAATCGGTACGCACAATGGCCTATTTTGCCCTGAGTCGAGTGTACCGGCAAACCGGCGAACAATCAAAGGCCCAGAAATATTACAGGTTGGGGAAACAATATGCCGTGTATCCGTACCAGTTCAGAATGGCGGAATAAAAATTATATAGATTCGGGGCATAACCCTTGAAAAACCTGCCCGTATTTATTTCGCACTAACATACCAATACACCTGACCAAAATCTGCCGTTTTTATTCGTATATAATTTGAATGTGTATATTTGCACCTTGTGTTGTTTAACATTTTTTTTACCAAAATTAACTTCATCGTAGCATTCTATGGGAATTTTACAGGATCGTACCAGATTATATGATATGCCTCAGAAGGCCCAGGCGGCAGGTATCTATCCCTACTTCCGCCCGATTGCCTCAGAGCAGGATACCGAAGTCATCATCGAAGGGAAAAAGGTTCTGATGTTCGGATCCAACAGCTACCTGGGTTTAACCAATCACCCCAAAATCAAAGAAGCCGCTAAAAAAGCTATTGACAAATACGGTACCGGTTGTGCCGGATCACGCTTTCTTAATGGAACGCTCGATATCCATATCGAACTGGAAGAAAAACTGGCCGAACTGGTAGGCAAGGAAGCGGCTCTCTGCTTCAGCACAGGCTTTCAGGTGAACCTGGGTGTCATTTCATGCCTTACCGGACGTTCCGATTACATTCTCCTCGACTCGCTCGATCACGCCTCCATCATCGAAGGAAGCCGGTTATCATTTTCCAAGGTCCTCAAATTCGAGCACAACAACATGGAATCACTCGAATCCAAGCTCAAGAAATGCCATTCCAGTGCGCTGAAGCTTATTGTGGTCGACGGCATTTTCAGCATGGACGGCGACATTGCCAAACTGAAGGATATCGTCGCCCTGGCAGAAAAATACAATGCTACCGTGATGGTAGATGATGCCCATTCTATCGGTGTTCTGGGAAAAAACGGAAGCGGTACTGCCGATCATTTCGGACTTACCGACAAGGTTGACCTCATCATGGGAACCTTCAGCAAATCGCTGGCATCGCTCGGCGGTTTCGTAGCCAGTGATTCCTATACCATTAATTATCTGAAGCATAACGCCCGGAGCCTTATCTTCAGTGCATCCATTACCCCTGCCTCAGCGGCTGCCGTTCTTGCCGCCATCGACATCATGAAGTCAGAACCCGAACGCATTCAGCATCTCTGGGATGTTTCCATGTACGCCCTGAAAGGCTTCAAGGAACTGGGATTCAATACCGGAAAAGCAGAAACACCGATTATACCTATTTATATAGGCGATCAGGATAAAACCCTTCTGCTCACCCGTTTGCTTCAGGATGACGGTATCTTCATCAATCCGGTTGTCTACCCTGCCGTGAGTAAGGAAGACACCATGATCCGCTTCTCCCTCATGGCTACCCATACCTTTGAGCAGGTTGACATAGCTCTTGAAAAAATTGCCAAACATGCAAAAATGATCCAGGTGCTCAATGAAAACTAAGGTTATCCTTGTAACAGGAGCCTCTTCCGGATTGGGCAAAGCGATTGCCGACCAGCTTCACGCTCTCGGATACATTGTTTACGGAACTTCTCGGAAGCAAATGACACCTCCGGCAGGATGGAATCCGCTGGTGATGGATGTTACCGACAAGGAATCGGTAAATAAAGCTGTCTCCGCTCTCCTGGAAGCGCAGGGACGCATCGATGTTCTCATCAACAACGCCGGCTTCGGCCTCGCTGGCCCGGCCGAATTCTTTACCGAAGAAGAAATGCACCGGCAGATGGAAACCAATTTCTTCGGTATGGTGCGCGTTTGCCAGTCTGTCCTTCCTTCTATGCGTCAGCAAAAAAGCGGCACCATCATCAACATCAGCTCCATCGGAGGTATAGCCGGCCTGCCGTTCCAGAGCTTTTACTCAGCCAGCAAGTTTGCCGTCGAAGGTTTCAGCGAAGCGCTTATGCAGGAAGTAAAACCCTTCGGAATAAAAGTTGTGGTTGTTGAACCGGGCGACTTCCGCACCGCATTCACCGACAACCGCCAGTCTTCTTCCGGAGTGCATACCAACGGGGTGTATTCTGATATGTTCCGCAAAACATCGGCAATCTTCGAAAGGGATGAGCGCAACGGATGCCAGCCTGAAAAAATTGCCCGTGCCGTGGCCCGCATCATTCGCACAAAATCTCCTTCTTTCCGGTATCCCGTAGGAAAAATTGATCAGATCCTCTTTGTCATTCTGCGCCATATTCTTCCCGGCAATCTGTATCTCAAAATTCTCGCTTCCCATTACGGCCTGCCCTGAAAGCTTTTTAATGGGCAATGCCCATTAAACACTGACTTACCCGCAAACCTCACATTCCGGCATTCACACCATCCCGGGCTACCTGTTTTACCCTGGCCTGCGCGCAAGGGCTTATCGTTCAGAAGAGAAATTTCATTTTTGAAATGCAATTTAGCTCTTGCTCATGCTCTGGCTCTGAACAAGCCTGTGGGGCGGACGTC
>CAZJQN010000150.1:0-7037 GCA_964548125.1 uncultured Bacteroidales bacterium
CTTATTTCTGAAGTTTCGCCAACGTGGACGGTAATATCAAGTTCGTCTTTGTCTTTTGTATAGCTGACAAATATTGTATCTCCCTCTCTGATAACAGCTTTAATAATGACTTCGGCCATCGGGGCTTCAAGGTATTTCTGGATAGCGCGTTTCAGAGGACGGGCGCCGAACTGGATGTCATATCCTTTCTCAATCAGGAAGTCCTTGGCCTCATCGGCAACCTTAACCTTGTACCCCAGTTGATTGATACGCTCATAGAGGCCGGCCAGTTCAATATCGATAATTTTATAAATGTCCTCCTTGGTAAGTGTATTGAAAAGAACCACATCATCCACCCTGTTCAGGAATTCAGGGGCAAAAGTTTTCCGCAAAGCACTCTGAATAACTCCTTTGGCATATTCATTCATTTTGGCTGCATTATTGGAAGTGCTGAATCCTATACCCTGTCCGAAATCTTTCAATTGACGCGTACCGATATTGGATGTCATGATAATAATGGTGTTCTTAAAGTCCACACGTCGGCCTAAGCTGTCGGTAAGCTGTCCGTCGTCGAGCACTTGCAGGAGAATATGGAATACATCCGGATGAGCTTTTTCAATTTCATCCAGAAGGACTACCGAATAGGGTTTACGTCGCACCTTTTCAGTAAGCTGCCCACCTTCTTCATACCCCACATATCCAGGAGGAGCTCCAACCAGCCGGCTTACAGAGAACTTCTCCATGTACTCACTCATATCAATCCGGATCAGGTTATCCACCGAATCGAACAGGTATTTTGCAAGGACTTTGGCAAGCTGTGTTTTCCCTACACCGGTAGGACCAAGAAAGATAAAACTTCCAATAGGTTTATTGGGGTCTTTCAATCCGGCACGGTTTCTCTGAATAGCTTTGACAACTTTAGCAATGGCTTCATCCTGGCCTACAACTTTTCCTTTAAGTTCTTCCGCCATATGCAGGAGGCGGGTACCTTCTGTCTGTGCGATACGCTGAACAGGTACACCAGTCATCATTGCCACCACTTCGGCCACTTTATCAGCATCAACAATTTCTTTGTTTTTGCTTAGTTCTTTTTCCCATTTATTTTTTTCAGACTCGAGTTCCTCCAGCAGTTGTTTTTCCTTATCCCTGAAGCTGGCAGCTTTTTCAAAGTTCTGGTTTTTTACTGCTTTGATTTTTTCTTTTTTGGTTTCTTCAATAATTTTCTCAAGATGGAGAATTTTTTCGGGTACCCTGATATTGGATATATGTACCCGTGAACCGGCTTCATCCAGAGCATCGATGGCCTTATCGGGCAGGTGGCGGTCGCTGATATAGCGCATGGTAAGCTTCACGCAGGCTTCAATAGCTTCGGGTGTGTAAATAACATTATGATGCTCTTCGTAACGTTCTTTAATATTGTTAAGTATCTCGATGGTTTCCTCATAGGAAGTAGGTTCAACCAGAACTTTCTGGAATCTTCGTTCAAGGGCTCCGTCTTTTTCTATATATTGCCGGTATTCATCAAGGGTAGTAGCACCTATACATTGGATTTCACCACGGGCAAGTGCAGGTTTTAGCATGTTGGCAGCATCAAGGGAACCGGAAGCTCCGCCAGCACCAACGATAGTGTGAATTTCATCAATGAAAAGAATGACATTGGGTGTTTTCTGAAGCTCATTCAGGATGGCTTTCATCCGTTCCTCAAACTGCCCTCTGTATTTGGTACCGGCAACAATGGAAGCCAGGTCAAGGGTAACGACTCTTTTCCCGAAAAGAACGCGTGAAACTTTCCTTTTTACAATACGCAGGGCAAGTCCTTCTACGATAGCTGATTTTCCTACACCGGGTTCACCAATAAGTACCGGGTTGTTTTTCTTTCTACGGCTAAGGATTTGCGCCAACCGTTCAATTTCTCTTTCCCGTCCAACGATGGGGTCGAGTTTGTTTTCTTCTGCGGCTTTAGTTAAATCTACTCCGAAGTTATCGAGGACTGGGGTCTCGGATGAAGATTTTGATGAACTTCCAGGTCCCGGGCGAGAGGAACCAAACGGGGTCCGCTCGTCGTCATCATCATTGGAAAAATCAGAACTGGCTTCAATTTGCAGATGCTGAAGCTCTTCGCGGGCATTATCGTAGAAAATATCCATTTCGTTCATGATACGTGTAGCCAGACCATCTTCATCTTTGAGAATGGCCAGCAGGAGATGTCCTGTATCAATTGTTTTGTTGTTCAATGCTTTGGCTTCGAGATATATCAGTTTAAGAATACGTTCCGACGATTTCAGCAGGGGAAGATTTTCTGTTTCACCGGTTTGCAAGGGACGTTCCGATTGAATTTTCTTTTCAATGGCCTTTCTAAGCTCGAATAAATCAGCTCCAAGGTTGATCAGAACCTCAATGGCCATCCCTTCTCCATCGCGCAAGATACCCAGAACCAGGTGTTCAGGACCTATGTAATTGTTTCCCAGGCGGATGGCTTCCTCCCTGCTATAATTAAGTACGTCTTTAATACGTTGTGAAAATTTGGAATCCATAATTGCTCCTTCGTGTCATCAAATATATGCAAAGATAGCTAAAATTGAGGACGATTTTTAAACATATCGTGTTAATAATAAACAATTAATCGCGAAAAAAGCTCACATAATTTCATTATCTTCGTGCCGCCAAAAAGGGATTTGTGTTTGATTTTGACGGTTAGTAAAAGACCGGATGAAATCGGCAAAAACAAAAAGATTCGCACCGGATTGGTAAACATGAGCCTGTAATGTCCTGCATCTTGTAATTATAGAATTCACAGGGCAGGCTCGTCGGAAAAAAAATGTATTCGAAGCAATGAGTGAAGGCGAAAAAATTATCAGAGTCAACATTGAAGAAGAAATGAAGACAGCCTACATCGATTATTCGATGTCGGTTATCGTATCGCGTGCACTTCCCGATGTTCGGGACGGGATGAAACCTGTTCACCGAAGGGTTTTGTACGGGATGTCTGAACTGGGATTGTTTTCAAACCGGCCCTATAAGAAGTCAGCGCGTATTGTAGGGGAGGTGCTGGGTAAGTATCACCCCCACGGCGATTCGTCAGTATATGATGCCATGGTACGTATGGCACAACCATGGTCCCTTCGTTATCCCCTGGTTGACGGGCAGGGCAACTTTGGTAGTGTTGATGGCGATAGTCCTGCAGCTATGCGGTACACAGAAGCCCGGCTTGAGAAAATTGCGGAAGAAACCCTCGCCGATATAGACAAAAATACTGTCGATTTTCAGCTCAACTTCGATGATTCATTGGAAGAACCTACAGTTCTTCCTACCCGGTTGCCGGTTTTACTGGTGAACGGGGCTTCAGGAATTGCCGTAGGAATGGCTACCAATATGCCTCCCCATAACCTGCGGGAAGTGGTGGATGCAATTGTAGCTTATATTGATAACAATGATATTACCACCGATGAGTTAATGCAGCATATTAAAGGACCTGATTTTCCAACAGGTGGTATTATTATTGGCCGTAGAGGTATCAGGGAAGCCTTTGAAACCGGTCGTGGAAAAATTACCGTCAGGGCTCGTACCGAAATCGAAACAACTCATAGTGGAAGAGCAAAAATTGTGGTAACCGAAATACCCTATCTGGTTAACAAAGCAGAACTGATTCAGAAAACGGCTGCTCTCATCAATGAAAAGAAAATAGAAGGAATCTCTTATATAAACGATGAATCTGACCGGAACGGGCTTCGGATTGTTATCATTCTGAAAAAGGAGGCAGTGGCCAATGTTGTACTGAATAATCTGCTGAAATACACTCAGTTGCAGACAACTTTCAATGTCAACAACATTGCCCTGGTTAACGGTCGTCCGAGGTTGCTGAACCTGAAACAACTGATTGGCTATTTTGTCAAGCACCGACATGATGTAGTTGTCAGACGTTCACAATTTGAACTTGATCAGGCCGAAAAAAAGAAGCATATACTCGAAGGGTTGCTGATTGCCCTCGATCATCTGGATGAAGTAATCCAGCTGATTCGCTCTTCGGCTACACCCGACATTGCGCGGGACGGACTGATGACACAATTCGGTCTTAGTGAAGCCCAGGCAAAAGCCATTCTGGATTTACGTCTCCAGCGTTTGACAGGTCTGGAACGCGATAAAATACGTGAAGAACACGATGAGCTTGTAAAACAGATTGCCTTTTTACAAAGAATTTTAAATGAAGAGCCTTTACGGATGAAAATCATCAAGGATGAGCTGCTTGAACTAAAAACAAAATATGGTGATGACCGGAGAACTGAAATAACCCACGATGCCGACGAATTTAACCCGGAAGATTTCATAGCAAACGAACCCGTGGTGATCACCCTGACACATATGGGATATATCAAGCGCACATCCCTTGCCGAATTTCGTACACAGAGCAGGGGAGGGAAGGGCAGTAAAGGAAGCGATACAAGGGAAGAAGATTTTGTGGAATACCTGTTCAGTGCTACAACTCACAATACCATGCTCTTCTTTACCGAAAAGGGACGTTGTTTCTGGCTGAAAGTGTATGATATTCCCGAAGGATCCAGGTCGTCCAAGGGAAGAGCAATTCAGAACCTGATCCTCATCGAACCTGATGATAAAATCAAGGCATGCATTAATGTAAAAACCCTGGAGGATGAATCGTATGTAAAGAACCATTATATCGTTCTGGCAACGCGATTGGGTACCATTAAAAAGACAACGCTTGAAGCATACTCACGTCCTCGTCAGACGGGCATCAATGCAATCAATATCCGGGAAGGGGATGTGTTAATCGATGCCCAGCTCACCAGTGGAAATCATGATATTCTCCTGGCCGTTCGTTCCGGTCTTGCGATTCGTTTTAATGAACAAAAAGTCAGGCCCGTGGGGCGCAATGCCGCCGGAGTAAGGGGCATTAAGCTGGGTAAGGACGATGAAGTAGTCGGCATGGTGTGCACAAAGCAATCTGATGTTGACATCCTGGTGGTCTCGGAAAAAGGGTACGGCAAACGCTCTGCTCTTGAAGATTACCGCATTACGAACCGGGGTGGCAAAGGTGTCAAGACCATGAAAATAACCCAAAAAACAGGACCACTTGTTGCCATCAAGAAAGTTACTGATGAAAAAGATTTAATGATTATTAACAAATCCGGGTTAACCATTCGACTTGCTGTATCCGATCTTCGTGTAATGGGAAGGGCAACGCAGGGCGTAAGGCTGATTAATCTTAAGGAAGGGGAGACTGTTGCGGCTGTAGCCGTTGTTCCCAAGAGTGAAGAAGAAATGCCGCAACCCGATCTGCCGGAAGACGGAGGCCCTTCATTGAATTGATTTTTTGATACTTTTTTGATTTTGGTTAAAGGATTTGTATTTTTGGCGTGGTTTTTGAACTGAATTTATAAACATACTCATTTTTACAATTTGAATACCTTATGAAACGACTTGTCCTTTTGATGATTGCGGTTATTGCCGGCCTGACACTCCGGGCACAAATGACTGCTCCTACGGTAAATTATAGCGCTTACGAGAAGAAAGTTCAGAAAAGTGACGCTGACATCCAGGATCCTAAAAAATCTGAAAATCCAAAAACATGGATCAGCAGGGGAGCTCTCTTTCAGGAAATTTATGAGCTGAACAACATCAAATTCCTTCAGAAAGGCGCTGATGAGAAGCAGATACAGCTTATCTTTTTTAATCCGCAGAAAAAAGAAACCCTGCAGTTTCCCAATGGAACTGTTCAGGAGAAGCTTATTTATGACGGAATTACCTTGATTTTCGAGAATGGCAAGCTGGTTGACTGGGATGAAACCAAAACAGTTACTGATAAACCCCTTGACAAAGCATTTGATGCTTATGCAAAAGCACAGGAACTTGACAAGGAAAACAAACTTACCAAAACCTTAAAAAAGAACCTGGAAGAATTGAAGAACCAGTATCTGCGCGACGGTTCCTATATGTACGACAAGGGTGTCAGAGCCGACGAGTCTGGCGAAACCGAGAAGGCAAAGGAATATTTCCAGAATGCCTATCACGATTTTGCCATGATGCTGAAGATCAATGAAACTCCGGCTATGGGAAATGTGAAAGATACAGCCATTATGTATTATGCCGGAGTTGCTGCAAGAAAAGCCGGCCGGCCCGATAATGCTATAGGATATTTTGAACAGGCCAAGGCATTGAACTATGATGAACCCCTTTTATATGAACTTCTGGCTAATTCATATGCTGAAACAGGTCAGGATGACAAAGCGGTCGAAATTCTCAAAGAAGGATTTCAACGTTTCCGTGACAATAATCGTATAGTTATTGCTTTGATTAACAACTACCTGAAGAAAGGTGATTCCCAGTCTGCCCTTGATTACCTTGCAATAGCCAAACAGCAGGATCCAAATAATAAAACATTCTATTTTGCCGAAGGAACTCTGTATGATAAACTGGGAAAAGTAGAGGAAGCAAAGGCTGCCTATCAGAAAGCTCTGGAAATTGATCCCAATTACTACGATGCCATCTTTAATTTTGGTGTATTGTATTATACACAAGCCAAGAAACTGAGCGATGAAGCTGCCTTTGAAAAGGATCCTGCTGAAGCTGCCAAAAAAGATGAAATTGCTACCAAGGAACTGGCAAAATGTGTTCCTTATCTGGAAAAAGCACTTGAACTTCAGCCGAACGATAAAAATCTCCTGGAAACCCTACAGCCAATTTATTACAGACTCAAAATGATGGATAAATACGAAAAAGTTAAAGAACAGCTTAAGAATATGTAATATAAATAGTGAAAATTATAAATGCAGGCGGTTTGAATTACAGACCGCCTGTTTTGTTTTTTACTCTTAAGAAGATTACTACAGGAAAAAACTGGCAAAATTTTGCGAGGAGAGGAACAGGTAAGATTTGAATGGAATTAATTTAATATATTTAACATAATATTAATTATAGGACAAAATATATTAATCCGAAGTACCATGAAATAGCTAATTCAACCGGGCTAACCCCAATGGAACAAAGAGAAATCGGCCTAACAGGCACAATAGGCATTGTATAATGCGTATTGTGGGTCAAAA
>CAZJQN010000151.1:0-6993 GCA_964548125.1 uncultured Bacteroidales bacterium
ATGTTCAAATGTATGAACATAATGTTACAAATATACACTTTTATTAGTGATATGTTTATGTTATATAACATTTTTTAAAAATAATTCCAGCTGAATTTGTATTTGTAAGAAATCGAAGAGTAGATTTTCAGCGTTCGCTTTCTACAGTGTAGATAAAGCTATCGGCTCTGTAAAATCCAATGTTGTATTCAATTGGCCGGCTTCCCGGATCAAAAACAAAGCGTTTCCGTTTCAAAATCGGGTCGCCGGGTTTAAGCTGCAGTTTACGGGCAAGAAAATCATCGGCCGCAATTGCACTGATTTCTTCTTTTGAAAGTTTGGCCACAGTGGCATAGTTTTTTTCCAGGATTTCGTAAAGAGGTTTAGTAAAATCTTCTTTCCTTGTTAGACCGACCCTCGGGTGAAACCAGGAAATAAAATATACGAAAGGTCTTTCTGGTCCTCCTCTCAGGCGCTCTAATTTAAATACTGGTTTTTTCAAGGGAATACGGAAAAAATCTGCTAGTACCTGATCAGCTTCTTCCCATGAAGTTTTCAATTCATAATTGGTAATTTCTATTCCGAGGGCTTTCATTTCCTGGGAAAAGCTTAGCCAGTTATTCAGACGGGTATTCACCCGTGTATCGGCCACGACAGTTCCAACACCTTTTTTCCGGATAAGAAGCCCTTCATATGTGAGTCTGTTGGTAGCCTGACGCAAAGTATTTCTTGAAATTCCTAGCTTTTTTGCAAGTTCCACCTCATTCGGAAGGAATTTACCGTTCTTATATTCAGGTTGTTTAATCATTTCCCTCAGCAGGTTTTCAACCTGAATATGCAGGGGTACGGAACTTTTATGGTCTATCTCAAATTCCATGGAGAGTAATACCTTAATGGTAATGTGCAAATGTATATACAAAAACACAAATACCAACCATATCCTCTTTATCAACGGTATTAGCCAATGGTATTATTTCTGTGGTACACTTTCTAATGATGGCTAGATAAATGAAATACGAAAGAATGGGGTTTCATTTGATTCTGTCCAGCCATTCCCGCACTTCTTCCGGTTTTGGATTAGGTAGGTTTAGTTTATTTTTTTTGTTGTACCCGCACATATCCTGATGCAGTTTGTTGGGATTCAGGTTCTTGAGCATTAAAACCTGTACAAATCCCATTTTCTGCAATACAGGAATCCATACTTCGGGTATCCCTGCTTCAGTATATTTTTCCGGGGGGTCGGTCATAGCCTTTTTTTCTGGCCGCATCTGGGGAAAGAAAAGAACGTCCTGAATGGATGGTTGGTTGGTCATGATCATGGTAAGTCGGTCAATACCTATTCCTAGTCCTGCTGTAGGAGGCATACCATATTCGAGGGCCCTGAGAAAATCCTCATCGAGTACCATAGCTTCCTGGTCACCGCGTTTACCCAGTTGAAGTTGATCTTCAAAGCGGGCCCGCTGATCAATAGGATCATTTAATTCCGAGAAGGCGTTACATAGTTCTTTACCGTTACAAATGGCCTCAAATCGTTCTACCAGCCCAGGTTTGCTCCGGTGTTTCTTGGCCAGGGGTGACATTTCAATGGGATAATCCATGATAAAGGTGGGTTGAATAAGGAAGGGCTCTACCAGTTCTCCGAAAATAGCATCTACCAGTTTCCCCTTACCCATTGTTTCGTCCGTTTCGATATTCAGTTTTTGGGTTATTTCCCGCAATTGGTCTTCTCCCATGTCTGAAATGTCGATGCCGGTTTTTTCCTTAATAGCGTCGTACATGGTAATGCGTTTCCACGGGCGCCTGAAATCGATTAGATTGTCCCCAACCTGGACCCTGGTAGATCCGTGGAGGTCAATAGCTACTTTTTCGATCATCTCTTCCACCAGGTCCATCATCCACAGGTAATCCTTATAGGCCACGTAGAGTTCGATCTGGGTAAATTCCGGGTTGTGAAAGCGGTCCATCCCTTCGTTGCGGAAGTCCTTCGAAAATTCATACACGCCGTCAAAACCGCCAACGATAAGCCGTTTCAGATACAACTCATTCGCAATCCTTAAATAAAGCGTTTGTTCCAATGTATTGTGAAACGTTTTGAATGGCCGTGCGGCAGCACCTCCATATAGTGGCTGAAGAATAGGAGTTTCCACTTCAAGGTATCCCCGCTTGTTCAGGAATTCACGCATGGAATTGATGAGCCTGGTTCGCCTGACAAAAACCTCGCGGACATGAGGATTAACAATCAGATCCACGTACCTCTGCCGGTAACGTAATTCGGGGTCGGTAAATGCATCAAAAACTCTGCCGTCCTTTTCCTTTACAATAGGAAGTGGACGGAGTGATTTGGCGAGGAGTCTCAGTTCTTTTACGTGAACTGATAGTTCGCCTGTTTTGGTAATAAAAGCAAATCCTGTAATTCCTATAATATCGCCAATATCGAGAAGTTTTTTAAACAGGGTATCGTATAAGGCTGTATTGTCATGAGGGCAAATATCTTCGCGCCGGATATAAAGCTGAATACGTCCCGTGGCATCCTGAATCTCCGCAAAAGAAGCACTGCCCATAATCCGCCGGCTCATCATCCTTCCCGCAAGCCGAACATCCTGAAAGTTATTTTTTTCCGGATCGAAGTTTTTACGAATTTCATCAATGCTTGTATTAACTTCAAATAAAGCAGCAGGATAGGGGTCAATTCCCATTTTTCTTATTTCCTCAAGAGCCTGACGGCGGATTATTTCCTGTTCACTAAGTTCGGTATAATTCATGTCGAAAGATTTAATGGCTGCAAAGATAATATGTTAAGAATAAGTATGGTGCGCAGATACTTTAAAACTTCGTTTTTCAATGAATCCTGCAGAGTTTTTGGATTAGAATTAGCCTGTAAAGATTCTGGAGAATGAATTACCTTTGCTTTTTTAAAAAGAGTAGTTGTGAATAATCATCCATCCAGGCGACGATTGCCTCCCTGGCTGAAAATGAAGCGAGCTTCAGGTGAAACGTATTCAAAAGTCCGGAATCTGGTCGACAGGAACCATCTTCATACCATCTGTACCAGCGGAAATTGCCCTAATATTGGCGAATGCTGGAGCCGGGGAACGGCCACTTTTATGATACTGGGTGATATCTGCACACGCAGCTGTAAATTCTGTGGTGTAGCAACGGGAAAACCCAACCCTCCTGATCCGGAAGAACCGGTAAAAATTGCCCGTGCTATTCATACGATGCGGTTGAAACATTGCGTTATTACTTCGGTTGACAGGGATGACCTTCCGGATGGTGGTGCTTCGTTTTGGGCTGAAACAATTCGTGTCGTAAAAAACATGAATCCGGATGTTACCCTGGAGGTTCTTATTCCCGACTTTCGGGGTAAAACCGATAGCCTGGATCAAGTTATTGAAGCCGGACCTGAGGTTATTTCTCATAACCTGGAAACGGTTAGGAGGCTTACTCCTCTTATTCGCAGTGTAGCCCGATATGATGTAAGTCTTTCGGTTCTGAAATATATTGCATCAAAAGCGATCACAGCCAAGTCTGGCATCATGCTGGGTTTGGGGGAAACAATGCCTGAAGTTATTGAAACTATGGAAGATTTGCTCGCAGTAGGGTGTTCAGTATTGACAATAGGACAATATCTGGCACCTACGGCCAATCACCTTCCCGTAGCCGAGTATGTTCAGCCAGAAGTTTTCAAAGATCTGGAGCGGATTGCTTTGGAAAAGGGATTTCGGGCAGTGGAAAGCGGTCCATTGGTTCGATCCTCCTACCATGCGGAAAAACATATCGTGGGTTCGCAAAATAAGATACATAATGTATGAGGTAATTTATACCGATCTGGGCCGTAAGGACTATAAGGAAACCTGGGATCTGCAGGAAGAAACTCTGAGGATGATGAGCGAAAAGAAGCTTCGGGGCGAAACGTCTCCCGGTCATTTATATTTTGTTGAACACAACCATGTTTATACACTTGGTAAAAGTGGTTCACGTAGTAACCTGCTGATTAGCGACGAGTTCCTGAGGCAAATCGGAGCCGTTTTTTATCAGATCAACAGGGGAGGGGATATTACCTACCATGGACCTGGCCAGATTGTTGGTTATCCTGTTTTTGACCTCGATCAGCTTGGAATTCTGGTAAAGCGGTATGTGTACCTTCTTGAAGAATCGGTTATTCAAACCTTGCAACATTTTTCTCTTCAGGCAGAAAGACTTCCGGGAGCTACCGGAGTATGGATCGATGCCGGTGATCCTTCCCGTGCACGCAAAATCTGTGCTATCGGCGTCAGAGTAAGCCGGGGAATTACCATGCATGGTTTTGCCTTTAATGTGAATACAAATCTCGATTATTTTCACTACATTAACCCCTGCGGATTTACCGATAAGGGAGTGACTTCTCTGGAAAAGGAACTCGGTGAAAATCAGGATTTTAATTATGTAAAGGATGTCCTTCGACAAAAAATACAAACCGTTTTTGAACTCACTTTTATTTGAGTTTCAGCGGTAAGATATTCCCATGATTAATAAGAACTGGATAATAAAAGAACATGGAAATGAGGATGATGTCAGACGGTTAGCAGAGCAGCTCGGGGTGGAAAAACCGATTGCCAATCTGTTGGTTCAGAGGGGGATTAAGACCTTTGAGGAAGCAAAAGCTTTCTTTCGTCCTTCCCTCGAAAACCTGCATGATCCTTTTTTGATGAAGGATATGGAGAAGGCGGTCGGACGTATTGAAAATGCAATAAAAAACCGCGAGAAAGTCCTCATTTACGGCGACTACGATGTCGACGGTACAACGGCTGTTGCCATGTTGTACCTTTTTTTCAAGAATCGTTTTGCTGCCATTGACTATTACATCCCCGACCGTTATACGGAAGGATACGGTATTTCTCTTCGGGGGATTGATTATGCCGCCTCGCAGGGTATTTCGCTTGTTATTGCTCTCGATTGCGGAATAAAGGCAGTTGAAAAAGTTGAGTATGCAAGGAAGAAAGGTGTAGAATTTATTATTTGCGATCACCACGAGGCTGGAGAGACGATTCCGGCAGCCGTAGCTGTACTTGACCCGAAGCGCCCCGATTGTACCTACCCGTATAAGGAGCTTTCAGGATGCGGGGTGGGGTTTAAATTGCTTCAGGCATTTGCCCAACGGAATAATATTCCATTTTCCCAATTGGAAGATTTTCTGGATCTTGTGAGCGTCAGCATTGCTTCAGACATTGTGCCTGTGACAGGTGAAAACCGCATACTTACTTATTTTGGCTTAAAAAAGCTGAATAGTTCGCCCCGTACCGGCCTGGCTGCTATCATAAAAGTGGCTGGAATCGACGGGAGGGAAATAACGGTTGAGGATGTTGTATTTAAGATTGGTCCAAGGATTAATGCTGCAGGACGAATTGAATCAGGAAAACGTTCGGTTGATTTACTTATAACTGATGATTTTTCCAAAGCTTCTGACATCAGCAATGACATCAACGGTCTCAACAGCACCCGCCGCAATATTGATGGAACAATTACACAGGAAGCCCTACAGATGCTTCAGGCGGATAAGACACTGGCCACCAGGAAAACCACTGTACTTTTTAATCCAACATGGCATAAGGGAGTGATTGGAATAGTAGCTTCACGTCTCATCGAACACTATTACCGGCCTACAGTCATCCTTACTGAGTCAAATGGTTTCATTACCGGCTCTGCCCGTTCAGTCCCCGGGTTCGACCTGTATCATGCACTGGAACAATGTGCCGATTTGCTCGAGAATTTCGGTGGTCACATGTACGCGGCCGGAGTAACCATGAAAAAAGGTGCTCTGAAGTCGTTCATAAACCGGTTTGAACAGGTGGTAAGCGAAACCATTGAACCAGGTCTCCTTATTCCTATCCTTGAAATAGATACTGAACTGAAGCTTAAGGAAATTACGCCGAAATTGTACCGTATTATTAAACAATTCGAACCTTTTGGCCCCGGAAACATGACCCCTGTTTTTATTACAGAGGATGTCGCCATTTATAACGGGGATGCCAGGATTGTTGGTTCTTCAGGAGATCATCTTAAATTGAACCTTACGCAGGACGGATGTCCGGCCTGTATTTCCGGTATAGCCTTCAATATGGCACATTATTATGATGAAATAAAGGATGGTAAAGCCTTTGATATATGTTACTCTCTGGATGAAAACACGTATCGCAACATTACCACAATACAACTTAAAATCCGGGATATTAAAACTTCCTGATGCAATCACATTGCAGAAAGGAAAAATTAATCATTAAAAGAAGGACAAAACTCAGAGTATTTCTTTTGCTAGATTATTCCGGCCTTTTTCAGCACATGTTTAATGCTTGGATATGTGTTGGATAATGGTCCCTGCAGATCGGCAGGAGCAAACCATCTTGCTTCGGTAATACCTTCAATGGTTAAAGGTTTTGTATCTGCGGTTCCGTTAATTTCCATATTAAACCAGATGGTTTTTTTCAGAACAGGTTTACCGTTAAGACGGTAAACATGAAAGGTGGTGGTTAGGCGTTGAGCGTTAAAAAGTCCTCTTATTCCGCATTCTTCGGATACTTCACGGAGTGCTCCTTCCTGGTAGGTTTCTCCCCGTTCCAGCTTTCCTTTCGGGAGATCCCATATTCCGTTGCGCAGAATAAACAATATTTCCCCTTGCTGGTTTTTTACCAGCCCCCCCGCAGCCTTGATGATTCTGAAGCAGGATTTTAGCGCCTTGCGAAGGTCTTTAAAATTCGGATGAAAGACCGTGAGAGAAGGGATGTCCTCATATTTTTCAAACAAACGAAGAATTTTCAGAAGCTCCTTCCGTCCGGTAAAACGGAAATACAAGGATGCATCTTTGCCTTCATTCGGATCACTGGTAATAATCACCGGACGTCTGTTAAAAAAAACTTCATACTTTTGGGGCATGGAAACCATTGCAAAAAAAATTGCCGGATACTTGCTACAAAGTAAGGCAATAATCATCGAACCTGCAAATCCTTTTACCTGGGCCTCGGGCTGGAAGTCGCCCAT
>CAZJQN010000152.1:0-6903 GCA_964548125.1 uncultured Bacteroidales bacterium
CTTATCAAAATCTATTGGGTTCAATCGATTTGTTTCCCCTTAAATTCCCATTTCGCTTTGTTGAACATATGGCTGAATCTGAGATTTCCGTTCAGAGTACTGCCATCAAAAGAAAACTGATAGATTTCCCGGTGAGGACTTTCGATATAACGGACAGTAATTTCAAGTGTTTTATCATCGGGCCAGGTAAATGCTCCTGCTACTTTTGCGGGTGGTAATCCAGCAAAATGATGTATGGCGCCCAGCAAAAGATTTGGACCTGGCTTGCTTGTTTCACTGTATCCCCAATACCCGTTACCCAGAGGGAACTCATATGCTTTTCCGCCTGTCTTCAATGTGAAATAACAGATTGTATCAGCAAAACGGAAAGAAACTTCTTCCAGGTTCCTCTCATTGGTTTCCAGCTGGTATTTTTTACCCGACACCAGACTGGCTGTATTGGGTAAGACCTTCTTTTCTGGAACGGGAAGTGCAAGCGATGCCAGTTTTTCTCTGAGCTGTTTCAGGGCTGACGGGTTTTCCGGAAGTTTTTGTGATTCAAAAGCCGGAAGAAGGTATTTCCATACGTGGTTAAGCTCATCCTGCATATCCGGTGTTTCTGCTGTCATGGCGAGTACGGCATCCTGATCGGGCATTACAATAATGAATTGTCCGTATGCTCCGTCGGCGCGAAAAGCGTTATTGCGGCAACGCCAGAACTGGTACCCGTATCCCTGAAGCCAGTCGCTTGAATCTTTCACTGTCTGCGGTAGTTCCGGATACTGCATAATGTGGGCTGTTGTGGCTTTTTCCACCCATTCGCGAGGTAAAATCTGTTTTCCGTTCCAGACTCCTTTTTGCAAATACAATAATCCGAGTTTGGCCATATCTTCTGTCTTCAGCCTGAGTCCCCAGCCTCCTGTGTTATATCCTGCAGGGCACGTTTCCCAGTCAGCGCCTTCAATACCCAATGGTTCAAACAATCTGGGTGTAAGGTACGACAGGAGGCTTTCACCCGTAACTTTCTGAACAATGGCGCCTGCCATGTAGGTAGCCATGGAATTGTACAAAAACCTGGTTCCCGGCTGTACCTTAATGGGTGTTGCCAGAAAAGCCTTAACCCAGTTGCTGTCTCTACTAACAATGGCGGCAGTTGGATCGGGATCCTGTCCCACTGTCATGGTAAGCAGATGTTCTATGGTAAGCTCCTGAAGCCAGGGGGAAATGGTATCCGGTGTAAATTCCGGAAAATAAGATAACACTTTATCGGTAAGATGGATTCTGTTCTCTGCCACAGCAAATCCTGCCGCCGTTGAGGTAAAACTTTTGCTGGTGGAATACAGGGTATGCTTCAGATCAGCACGGTAAGGGCTCCACCATCCTTCTGCAATAATTTTTCCATGCCGTACAAGAACAAAACTGTGCGGCTCAGTGGAACTATTTTCAATAGCATTGACAAAACGAAGTATTGCTTCCGAAAAGATACCTTCTGCCTCAGGAGTGCTTTCAGGCAGATAATTCTTTTTCGTGGCACAGGAACCAAAAATGAGAACTATTCCGGCAAAAAGAACGGGTAAAATCTGTTTTCTCATAGGGTTTGTTTTTTTGATGGTATGGTAATTCAACATAATAGGTCAGTTTCCTGAATATTGTCAGATAAAATTATCCCAAATTAATAAAAACAGCTTTCAGGTGAATTAAAAATTCGGGTAAAAGGCATGTTTTTCTTAATCGCAATGGATTATTGACTAAAAGTAAGAAAAAAGCAGTAAGTGTTTCCGTATATTTGTTCCAACCAATCAACTGATATATGAAACATATTTTTCTTGTTCTTTTACCCTTACTGTTCCTTTCAGAAAATGCCTTGAGTAAAATTATACCGGGACGTCTCACCTGCGAGTATCTTGTGGATCCACCGGTAGTTGATGTACCTCAGCCTCGTCTTTCCTGGATTAATGAAGCCGATTCCGGAGAGCGGGGCCAGTACCAGACAGCCTGGCAGATTCGTGTTGCCTCAGCTCCCGGTTTGCTGGAAACTCCCGATTTGTGGGACAGCCATAAAATAATATCACCCGAATCAGACCGGATCATTTATAATGGCAGGCCTCTGGCTTCAGGGCAGGAATGCTGGTGGCAGGTGCGTGTCTGGGATCGTGACGGAAAGGCTTCCCCCTGGAGCAAACCTGGCTTCTGGCGGATGGGTCTTCTTCATCCTTCCGACTGGAAGGCCATCTGGATAGGAGCTCCATGGCAGGGTGAAGAAGCTTTGCCCCGCACACCATGGCCGAATGCTCCCCTTAAAACCCTTCCTCCTCCCGCCCCGCTTCTGCGGAAAACGTTTCTGATTAACAAAACTATAGCCCGGGCTGTTGCTTTTGTTACCGGGCTCGGTTATTTTGAATTCTATGTAAACGGTCAGAAAGTAAGCGACGATGAACTGGTTCCCAACCAGACAAACTACGGCAAACGCCCGGGTCTTCCGGATGCATCTATACCTCTGGATGATAATTTCCGCGAATACAGAGTCTTTTATCTGGCCTATGACATTATGCCTTTTCTCCGGCAAGGGGAAAATGTTGTAGGAGCTATCCTGGGAAATGGGTTTTTCAATCCGGCAAAGTTCTGGTGCGAAGGATATGGTACACCAAGGTTTATTGGCCAGATTCATATTACTTATACCGATGGTTCAGAAGATTGCATCGTGAGTGATCGAAGCTGGAAAGCATCAAAAAGTCCTATCCTCATGGATATGGTTTATTTTGGTGAACATTATGATGCCCGTCTGGAGCAACCCGGATGGAATATGCCCGGGTTTGACGACTCGGCCTGGGAATATGTGACGGAACGGAAGGCGCCGGAAGGAAAGCTGACAGCTCATACGGCCTTGCCCGATAAAGTTACCCTGCGTCTCCCTCCTGAAAAGATCATAAAAAAAGGACCGGGAAAATACCTGGTTGATTTTGGGGTGGAAATTTCCGGCCGTCTGAGAATTAAAAACGTGAGTGCATCTGCCGGACATAATGTTACTTTTCGATATATCAGCAACCAGTTTTCAGGAGATAATTCCTATACATTCAGAGGAGAGGGCCAGGAAACGTATGCTTCCCGGTTCAACTGGTTTGTCTTTCATTCGGTTGAAATCACAAACTGGCCCGGTGAACTCCGTTCCGATCAGATCCTTGCCGAAGCAGTCAATACACCGGTAGAAGAAACAGGCAGGTTCGAAACTTCCAGTGCATTATTTAACGCCATCAACACTATCTGGAAACGCAGTCAGCTTGACAATATGCACGGAGGGCTGGCCAGTGATTGTCCTCACCGCGAACGGTCAGGCTATACAGGTGACGGCCAGGTAGCCTGTGCAACAGTTATGCATACCTTCGATGCACGCGCTTTTTACTACAAATGGATACACGATATCTACGGAGCTCAGAACCCTGAAACCGGGTATGTTCCCAATGGAGCTCCCTGGCAACCCGGATGCGGCGGAGGTGTGGCATGGGGCGCTGCTATCTGCATTATGCCATGGGAATTTTATCTTCACTACGGAGCAAAAGACATCCTGGAAGAAACCTTTGAAGCCATGAAAGAATATGTCAGGTACATGCAAAATTGGGTTGGTGAAGATGGAATCATGTTTCACCAGCGCACAGGCAAAGACGGAAAACCGCTGCGCTGGTTTAACCTTGGAGAATGGTGTGCCCCTGGCAAAACCGTACCTGACGATATGGCCCATACTTTCTATTTCTGGTACTGTGCCGATATCACATCGAAAACGGCACGGACTCTTGGTTTTGAAGAAGAAGCACGGTATTATGAAATGCTGGCGTCTCAAACCCGCCAGGCTTTTGTGAAAAAATATTTCGATCCGGTACAGGGTTCTTTCGGCGACGGCGGGGGTAATATTTTCGCCCTTAAAATGGGAGTGCCGTCCGATCTGTATCCTCGTGTAATTGAAGCAGTAAAAAGGAATCTGAAAAAAACCAGAGGTCACCTCGATACGGGGATTCTCGGAACGCGTTTTTTCTTTGAAGTGCTGGCTGAAAACGGTTTGCAGGATCTGGCTTTCGAAGCCATGAACAAAAAGACCTATCCTTCTTATGGATACTGGCTGAAAAAAGGCGCCACAACTACGCGTGAGCGCTGGGATAACGAAGGTTCACACAACCATCCCATGTTCGGGGGCGGACTGGTCTGGTTTTACCGCAATCTGGCGGGCATGCAGACCGATCCCCTGGAACCCGGATACCGCCATATCATTTTCCGTCCCCAGCCGGTAAACAACCTTGATTTTGTAAGCTATTCAAACCGTACGGTATTCGGTACAGCAGGAATAAACTGGAAACAAACAAATACCCGTTTTTCTGTTGAAATCATTGTTCCTGTTGGCTGTCATGCCACGGTTTATATACCAGCTCAGGAGGGTAAAACAATTACCGAGTCGGGCAGGAATATTGAGGAAGCAAAATACGTTCAGGCGAAAGGACGGCAGGGCGAATATGCTGTTTTCGAAACAGGCAGCGGAATCTATCATTTTGATGTGCTGAAGTAATCTTGCTTAACCGGGAAGCCTTTTGAAAGCAGATACAGATTACCGTTGAATTTTTTGAATCAGAACATGATATACCTGATGTGAGGAAAAACCCTTCCTGACCGTAACATTCTGATACTTTACGGAAATTTGTATTTTTGAGAGAGGAATAAACCCGGATTAAGCATCAGGAGCTTCAGCGAACTAATGTATAGTGGTTTGCATATTGCGGATTTAATGGATTTCTGGTACCTGGTTATTCCTTTTTAAACACCTTAAACACCAATATTCGGATTTAATTTGTTTCAGTTTACAACTGTAAAAACATAAAGCCATGAGAACGTTAGTGCCATTTTTAATGGTCTTTTTGTGCCTTGCAGCATCGTGCAAAAAAGACAATGAATCGGAGCGCTTTGTTCTGTTGACAACACCCGTGTGGTCCAGCGACAGCCTGTTAGCCGACGGTCAGGATGCCGGCGGGCCGGGCGGAGTACTGGAAAATTTCAAAGGAGATGCCAAATTCCGGAAAGATGGTACCGGATATTTTGGTAAATATACCGGTACCTGGAGGTTTTCCTCTGATGAAACCCAGCTGATTATCTCATCTGATTCACTTCCCATTCCGGTTTCAGCCAATATAGCTGAACTTACAAAAGTATCCCTGAAAATTACTACCATTTATCCCACTTCCGTAAGTCCCAAGGGCTTTTTTGATATCCGTATGACTTTTAAGGCGAAGCAATGAGAATTGTCATCGGAATCATTCTGGTTATCCTGAATGTGGTTGTATGTTTTGCACAAAATGAAGGTACTATTAAGGGAAAGGTAACCGATGCGGAAACATCTGAACCACTGAACGGAGTGCATGTAATCTACGGCAGAGGCCTGGGAACATCTACTTCCGGTGAGGGAGAATTTACTCTTTCCGTCCGCCCCGGAAATCTGACTGTTTCCTTTCAGTATGTCGGATACAAACCAATAACCAGATCAATAAAAGTTAAGGAGAATGATACGGTTATACTGAATGTTGCTCTGGAGACCGATATTTACCAGATTGATCAGATTGTTGTCAGTGCCGACAGAATGGAGAAGAAAGCCTCCGACCTGACAGTTACCATGCATGTAATAAAGCCGGAATACCTGTCGCGCATACATCTTACTGACGCTCAGGAGCTAATGAACAAGATTCCGGGCATAGAGGTCCTGGACGGCCAGGCTTCCGTAAGAGGCGGGAGCGGGTTCAGTTACGGAGTAGGAAGCAGGGTACTGGCTCTGGTCGATGGTTTGCCCATGATGGCAGCCGATGGAGGCAATATCAAATGGAACTTCCTTCCCCTGGAAAATATCAGCCAGGTGGAAGTGATCAAGGGAGCATCTTCTGTGTTGTACGGATCCTCTGCCATGAATGGTGTGGTTAATTTCAGAACCGGCGAAGCTACGAATATTCCGGTGACCAGCTTTTTTGCCGAAGCAGGCATTTTTGACAAACCAAAAGATAAAACCAAAACCTGGTGGAATTCGCCGCGGATTTTTTCTTCAGCATCAGGTTCTCATCTTCAGAGAATCGGAAACACCGATGTGGGCCTCGGGATTTTTCTGTTCAAAGAAAACAGCTACAGAAAATACAATGACGAGGAATACGGACGCATCAGCCTGAAGTTGAAGCACCGCAGCAGAAAAACGGAAGGTCTGGTATACGGCATCAATGCCAGTGCCGACAGGAGTTATAAAACCGATTTTGTGCTTTGGGAAAACGCAACCACCGGAGCTTTGGTTCAGGATACTTCTTCTGTATCAAGTCTTCATCAGACTTTTCTTGCGCTTGATCCGTATGTGACCCTGGCCCGGAATGCTTCATCAAAGCATGATGTGCGGATGCGTATAATGTGGAGCGAAAACAGTTTTCCCGTGCGAAAACAGAATGATGCCGGCTTTCTCTCGTCATACTTTGAATATCAGGGCTGGAAACGGATTAATGACCGTATCCAGATGGTTTCCGGTCTTTCAGCGGGATATAACATCATCAATTCCCGTTTTTTCGGTGATCATCACAGCATGAACATTGCAGGATTTGCTCAGTTTGAAGTTCGCCCGGTGAAAAGACTCAGCGTTGTCGGCGGCCTCCGTCTGGAACAAAATATGCTCGACGAAAACAGGGATGATATAGTTCCCATTTTCCGCTCCGGAATCAATTTTCAGGCCGGAAAATCCACTTTTCTGAGAGCTTCATTCGGACAGGGATACCGGTATCCATCTATTGCCGAAAAATTTGCCTCCACTACCCTCGGCTCAGTGAAAATATATCCGAATTACGATATTAAGCCGGAAAAAGGCTGGAGCATGGAAACAGGAATTAAACAGGGATTTCTGTTGGGGAAAACCAGCGGCCAGGC
>CAZJQN010000153.1:0-6850 GCA_964548125.1 uncultured Bacteroidales bacterium
TCGACCGGAATTTGGTTGCCTGCCAGTCGTTGCAACTCCTTATTTCCGGAGCCGATCGCATGGCCTGATAGAAGGTTGGCCCTGATTCACAGGCATCCGTAACCAGCAGGATGTGCGTCAGATTCGTATAGGATTGCAGGGCCGCCCTAAGAGAATTGATGTTGTAATACGTAAACTCATCGTCCCGTGCCGCATCAACTGGAATCCAATATCCCGTTTCATTGATAAATTTTCCATGGCCTGCATACCAGATGAGCAGGGAATTCACTCTATTGCTCCTTACCAGATCCCTTAGTTCAATGGCAAAGAACCGCTCCATGTCTTTTTTGGTCATGTTCTTCTTCTGGATAACATTATGAACACTATATTTGGCAAGAGCAGCCCTCATCATACTCACATCCTTAGTTGGCCCCTCCAGACTGGCAAAACTTGTATAATCAGAATTTTCAATGAAAACAGCCCACGTTTTTCCCATGGGATTATCTGAAGAAATGCTGGCAGCCTCACGGTTTAATTTATATTGCAATTCCCTTGTATTCCCGTAAATGTCGGTGGCTGTTACCGTAATGGAATTTTTGTTGAAAATATTCACTGTCGCTGCAAAAGAAGGGTTCGGATCATTGGGGCGGTAGCTGGCAGACACCCCTTCTATCAGAATCGATTTAATCGGGCTTTCATCCTTTATATTCCCTTCAACATAAAGATTGGGATCATCGGAGTCCAGGTAGATCTGACCGTCATCCGATGCATAGGGAGCCAGTAAAGTAACGATCGGCGGATCAACTTCTGTACGCTGTACATTGATTTTTTCCACCATGGTGTTGTTGTAAACATCCATTGCACTGATAACTATCACTGAATCGTTAAGTACCACAGGAACAGAAAAGATGACCTTTCCATCGGTTACTTCAATGGGAATTTTTTCATAATTCACCGTAACCGTAGTGATTTCGCTCTGATCAGCGATTTCGCCTGAAATTTTGAGCTCGTTGACATTCCTGGGCGCTGTAATAACCCCTTTTGCTACCGGAGCTGGTTCAATAAGACGCAATACCGGCTTCTCGTTTTCCCTTTTCAGTTCAAAAAGTTTGCTCTTTATTTCATCCAGCCACGCTGGCTGAACATCATTTTTCGATACCAGTGTCACGAGATTTTCATAATCCCTGACGGCTGACTTTTTATCACCTATTTCTTCAAAACAGCTGCCTCTTTCACGCAAAGCATCTACATTTCCGGGCTCCATCAGCAGAACTTTATTAAAATCGCTGATTGCATTCTGAAACTGGGTAAAACTCTTGTAGAACATTGCCCGCATGAAATACAAATTGCTGTTATTGGGATTTATAAGAATAGCCTTCGACACATCGTTGATAGCACTCGGATATTCCATTTTTGATTGATAAATCCGGCTTCTCACAATATAGGATTCAACACTGTTCGGATCAATTTTTAAAGCCTTGTTAATGGTTTCCATGGCAGCATCAGACTGACCCATTCTGAGCTGAAGCCCTGCCAGAGAAATATATACATCAACATACGTGCTCATGAGCATAATTGCCTGCTGATACTTTGCCTGAGCCTGCATTCCCTGCCCCAGACTGTCGAGTGCAATCCCAAACAAATAAGCATATTCAGCATTTTCTTTCAAGGCCAGAGCTGCACGGCAGGCTTCTGTCAGCTTCTGGTAATCCCGTAAAGCATATAAGGCTTTTATCTTATAATCAATAGCTTCCGGATGTTTGGACTTGATCTGCAAAACCTTGTCCATCCACTGGGCAGATTCGCGATACTTTTTCAGGGCAAAATACAATCGACCCGCATTGAATGCCACTGTTTCATCTTTTGGCCTGAAGGAAAAGGCCCGGACATAATCTTCTGCTGCTTCATTTAACTGTTCCGACTTTTCATAAGCCTCCGCTCGACCAAGATATGCCTCCCAGTCGGTGGGAGATAGTTCAATAGCCTTTGTGAATTGAACAATCGCATCGGCATAATGAGCATTTTTCAGAAATTCCTTTCCTGCTTTCATGTATTGTCTTGCATTCTGGCAATAGCTGTTACCCACAATGGCAAAAAAGATAAGAACAAGAAAAAAACAGATGCGTTTCATGGCCGGAAGTTTGAGTTTTTCATTATTTATTATACGAAATAACCCTAATCAAAGATACATTTTTCTTCACTTTTTTATCTGTTTGTGGCTGACTATCAAATCACTCTTTATCAAATCCTATGGAAGACCTGTTATAAATTATTTCCAGACGGCTGGATCCCAGAAAAAAATCTTCCTTTTTCTCTCCGGCTACAACAGGAGCCTGAACTCCGCCACCAAACCTTACATCACCTGTAAATATTCTTGCTTCATCCCAGAGATTGGCCTCAACGAACGATTGAATCGTTTTTGTTCCGCCTTCAATAATCAGTGATTGAATTCCCTGGGCATACAATTCCGACAGAATAGTAAAAGGCAGGTTGGTAAAATCGGCTTTTAACATCCGAATATCTTTCTTCCGGTCATTCATCCCGGTTATCTTCTCAGTAAAAACCCATGTTTCCTGTTTCCCGTCGAAAAGATTCAGGTGGGGAGGCAAAACTCGGTTTCTGTCAATGACCAGACGTAAAGGTTGACGGCCAGGCCACAGGCGGGCATTCAGTCTCGGATTATCCATCAGCGCTGTCTTTGTACCAACCAGTATGGCCTGTTCTTCGGTACGCCACTTATGAACAAGCATCCGGCATATTTCATCCGTAATCCATTGGGGCGGTTCTGAGGGAGAGGTTCTTAGCCGATCTATAAAACCATCCTGGGTCTGTGCCCATTTAAGAATAACCCAAGGACGCTGTAAAGTATGCCAAGTAAAAAAACGCCTGTTCATATGCCTGCATTCTTTCTCAAGAATTCCTGTTTCCACCCGACATCCGGCTTCTCGCAGGCGACGGATGCCATTGCCGTTTACCCGGGTATCAGGATCAGCCGTTCCTATTACTACATGCGGAATCCTGTATTGCATAATGGCAAGCGTACAGGGAGGAGTCTTGCCATAATGGGAACATGGCTCCAGATTCACGTATAAAGTAGATTCGGCAAAGAGGCTTTTGTCTTCAACCGCATTGATCGCATTAATTTCTGCATGCGGCATACCTGCTTTATGATGATATCCTTCCCCGATAATCTTCCCTTTGTGTACCAGCACAGCTCCAACCATCGGATTAGGATATGTATTCCCGAGTGCCTGGCTGGCAAGTTCCAGACACCGCTTCATATATTTTTCTTTATCTGAAATTTCGTGATTCATGTGCGTTATTATACATTTGAACCATGAAATTGACCCTTCGCCAGGCAGATCATCTGATCAGAAAAGAACTTCAGGGAATCTACCCTCCTGAAGAAATCAGGAGCCTTTCCGTCCTGATTCTGACGCATTGCGTCGGCATTTCACCTGTGGAAATGCACAGCAATCCCGATCAGCCGATTTCTGAATCTGCATTAGCGCAAATTAATAAAATTATTGATGGCCTGAAAATACATAAACCTGTTCAATATATGATGGGAATAACACAATTCTATGGCATACAGCTGAAAGTTAATGAGGACGTGCTCATACCAAGACCTGAGACAGAAGAATTGGTTCACTGGATTCTTAATGATTACAGCGGAGTCAGTTTTCTGCGCGTACTGGATATCGGCACTGGCAGTGGCAATATTGCCCTTGCATTGGCCAAAAACATGGTATCGGCCGATGTGTGGGCAACCGATAATTCAGCACCAGCCTTGCATATCGCAAAGGAGAACGCCCGAGAAAACGGATTAATGGTTCATTTTATATTTTCCGATATACTCCATGCCGGGAGCTATTCCCTCCCGGGACAGTTCGACGTTATTGTAAGTAACCCTCCCTATATACCGGAAAGCGAAAAAAACAGTCTCCCGCGGAACGTAGCCGATTTTGAACCACAGCAGGCTCTCTTTGTACCCGACGATGACCCGCTGATTTTTTACAGGAAAATTATTTCCTTTGCCCAGATTAAACTGAAACAGGGTGGAGCCGTTTATGTCGAAACCCATGAAAATTTCGCATGCGAAGTGGCCGATCTGTTTCGTAAAGAGGGATTTCTTAGTGCGGAAATACGGAAAGACATTAACGAAAAAGACCGAATGGTAAAAGCAAGTCTATAATGCATCACGACATGTACACGCAATTGCAAAACATCATCGAAAAGGCCTGGGAAGAAAGGAAACTTTTAAAGGAATCTCATACCCAGGATGCAATCCGGGAAACAATTGAACTGCTCGACAAGGGGAAAATACGTGTTGCACAGCCCGGTAATGACGGATGGCAGGTTAACCAGTGGGTGAAAAAAGCTGTTATTCTTTATTTTCCCATCCAGAAAATGGAAGTGACCGAACTACCACCCTTTGAATTTCACGACAAAATAGGGTTGAAACACGGTTACAGAGAACTGGGTGTTCGGGTTGTGCCGCATGCTGTTGCCCGCTATGGATCGTTCCTGGCAAAAGGGGTCATTATGATGCCTTCTTATGTAAATATTGGCGCGTATGTTGATGAAGATACCATGGTTGATACATGGGCTACTGTTGGAAGTTGTGCTCAAGTGGGCAAAGGCGTACACCTAAGTGGCGGGGTTGGCATTGGCGGAGTTCTGGAACCGGTTCAGGCAGCCCCTGTCATCATCGAAGACAACTGCTTCATAGGTTCCCGTTGTATCATTGTTGAAGGCGTTCGGGTGGAAAAGGAAGCCGTACTGGGAGCCAATGTGGTATTAACCGGATCAACCAAAATAATTGACGTCAGCGAAAAGGAGCCTGTCGAATACCGGGGTGTGGTTCCGGCCCGGTCGGTCGTCATTCCGGGAACCCTGCCCAAACAGTTCCCTGCCGGCACATACAATGTACCCTGCGCCCTTATTATCGGAAAAAGGAAAGAGTCAACCAATCTGAAAACCTCTCTCAATGATGCATTGAGGGAGTATAATGTTTCGGTCTAATGGTTATCGGTTTTGACGCCAAACGGGCTTTTTTCAACCGGAGCGGTCTGGGCAATTATAGCCGTACCACACTGTGGCAGCTTATTACCTATTATCCCGACAATCAGTATATCCTTTACACACCTTCACTGAAAAACAGAATACAGCTTCCTTACGAGGATAAAGTAACACTGGTTACCCCTGACCCGGCCCTGCCCTCCTTCCTTTCTTCCTGGTGGCGGTCTTTTTGTCTTACCCGTCGAATAAAACATGACAGGCTCAGCCTTTTTCACGGTCTCAGCAATGAGCTTCCCTCCGGAATTCAGGCATCAGGTATCCCATCGGTGGTGACCATTCACGACCTCATCTTTCTGCAATACCCTGAGTTATATAATACAACTGACGTTCTCATTTATAAAGCTAAATTTTCATCTGCGTGCCGGAATTCGACTGCTATTATTGCCGTAAGTCGGCAGACGGCCAACGATATTGTCCGGTATTTTTCGGTTCCACCGGAAAAAATTCATGTGGTTTACCAGAGCTGTGATCCCCGTTTTGCCGGTAAAGTTTCTGATGACTTTCAGCAGCAAATAAGGAACAAATACCGGCTTCCTTCTGAATACATTCTCTGTGTTGGAACCATAGAAGAACGCAAAAATCAGCTTCGTGTTCTGGAAGCTCTTCACAGTGCCAACATTCAGATTCCTCTGGTTCTGGTTGGAAAGGAAAAAGCCTATGGGTTAAAGCTCAGAAAATATATAGCTGCCAACAAAATGCGCCATATTATTTTCCTGAACGAACTTGATAATGAAGATTTACCGGCTATTTACCAGGGAGCTTTGCTCTTTGTTTACCCCTCCCTCATCGAAGGGTTTGGAATACCCATCCTGGAAGCACTCTTCTCTGGTGTTCCCGTGATCACCTCGGAAGGAGGATGCTTTACAGAAGCAGGCGGACCTGATTCGCTCTATATTAATCCTCGAAGTACCGATCAACTGGCCGGAGCTATCTCATCGCTTCTGAAAGATCCTGCAAAACGTCAGAAAATGGTTGACGCAGGCAAAGTGTATGCCCGGAATTTTGCTCCCGAAACAGTCGCCTCAAGGCTGATGGAGGTCTATAATAAAATTGCATGATGAAAATGGAATTTAACAATGACATAACCCAGGCGCTGAAAGTTCTCCAGCAGGGCGGAATCATTATCTATCCTACTGATACCATCTGGGGTATCGGTTGCGATGCAACCAATGCGGCAGCCGTTGAAAAAGTCTTTGCTGTTAAAAAAAGATCCGAACAAAAAGCAATGATTGTTCTTATGCCCGATGTATCATGGTTATCGTCTTATGTTGAACAAATACCCGAGGTTGCATTCCAGCTGATTGAAGTAGCTGATAAACCCATGTCTCTTGTTCTGGATGGAGCTATTAACCTTGCATCCAACCTGGTTGCTCCTGATGGAAGCATTGCCGTGCGGATAGTTCACGATTCTTTCTGCCAGTCACTGCTGGAACGATTCGGTAAACCGATGGTTTCCACTTCGGCTAATTTCTCAGGAGAACCTGCGCCAGCCCTCTTCCGTGATATAGATCCCCGGCTTCTTACCATGGTTGACTATGTGGTAAAATGGCGTCAGAACGATACCACCCCCGGAAAACCATCTTCCATTATCAGGCTGGGACCCGGAGGAGAAGTCAAAATTTTACGGCCTTAGTTCCCTTCATTTTCAGGTTTACACGAGAAACGAAATGAGGATGTTTTAACCCAATTCGTCAATTGAAACAATCAATTGACGAATCGACTAACAAAATCTTACATTCCGAAAATTCGGAATGTAAGATTTTGATAAGTCGGGGTTACCTCGATAAGT
>CAZJQN010000154.1:0-6686 GCA_964548125.1 uncultured Bacteroidales bacterium
GTCAATAGAAACAAGTTGTTTATATATTTATTGTGTTTCTATTGACTAATCTCGGATAATATGATAACTCTGGAACCCTGAAACTAAGCTAAAGCAAAGAGCGCAAAGCGTAAAGAAATGGCGTTTATTACACGTTTCTCCGCTTTACGCTCTACGCTACCCTGGACAACTGGAACGCTGGAACTTTGGAACTCTGGAATACATCACCACCGTCCTTAATCCCCTAACGGGGAACTGATTGTTAATTATTCTTCGTTTCTATTATCCTTCATCCCCTACGGGGAAGTGGATTTTTTCTTACTTTTCCTATTCACCGTTAAGCATGCGTTCACGGCTTTACGCTTTACGCTTTACGTTACCCTGAAACTCTGGAACGCTGAAACCCTGGAACTCTGGAATACATCTCCATTGTTTTTACTCCCCTGCGGGGAATCGGATGAACCGATTCGCATGCTGCCATCTTCTCAATTTTTCTTAATTTCGTTCCACATTATGTAAATAACAAAAAGCCTATGTTTGTCAACTGCGTTTATGTTCATGTAAAGCAGGAACATCTTCCTGAATTCATTGAAATAACAAGAAAAAATCATGAAGGATCCAGAACGGAACCCGGCAACCTTCGTTTCGATGTATTGCAGCAGTTTGATGATCCAACCAGATTTCTGCTTTACGAAGTATGGGATACTGAAGAAGCTGCAGCAGCACATAAAAACACTCCTCATTATCAGGAATGGAAGGCCGCTGTGGAAAACTGGATGGAGACTCCCCGGAAGGGAGTAAAACACAGGGTAATTTGTCCCTCAGACCGATCAAAATGGTAAAACCCTTTCAGATAGCCAGGATTCCTTCTCTGGTTTTCGGCGTTGGAAACAGGAATAAAATTGTTTCCCTTGCCGGTAAATTCGGAAAGAATGTTTTGCTTCTTACCGGTTCTGATTCTCTCAGGCGATCAGGCTTTCTGAGCGAAATTGAAACCTCACTGACAAAGGAATACTTCCGCCTTGCGCATTATTCTGTAAAAGGGGAGCCATCGCCCTCCCTTGTTGATCGGATTGTTCAAGACACTATTTCCTTTCGGCCAGATGTAGTAGTTGCAATTGGCGGTGGCAGTGTTCTGGATGCCGGAAAAGCAATATCAGCGATGCTTCCTCTTGGAGAACCGGTAATAAACTATCTGGAAGGAGTAGGTACAAAACAACACCCTGGTTTAAAAGTTCCCTTCATTGCTGTGCCAACCACAGCAGGTACAGGCAGCGAAGCTACCAAAAATGCAGTACTTTCTGAAGTGGGAGAAAAAGGATTTAAAAAATCCCTGAGGCATGAAAATCTTGTCCCCGATGCCGCTCTGCTGGACCCAGAATTAACGTATGATTGTCCGCCGGAAATAACCGCAGCTTCAGGAATGGATTGCCTTACACAGCTGATAGAATCATTTGTTTCCCTTGCAGCCAATCCGTTTACTGATGCTCTCGCCTTTCCGGCTATCAGAAATGTTTTTCACTATCTGCCGGAGGTTTTCCGTTATCCCCGCTCCGAAGAAGGGAGAAGCGCCATGTTGTATGCAGCCTATATTTCGGGTATTACACTTGCCAATGCAGGATTGGGGACAGTTCATGGCATTGCTTCCGCCCTGGGAGGACTGGCGCAGATACCCCACGGAGTTCTTTGTGGTACCATTATGGCTGAGGCGAACAGGATTACCATCAGTAAGCTGGTGGAAAATGCCCCGGAATCCCTGGCAATGAGGAAGTACATTCAGCTTACTGAGTTGATTCCAGGGGAGAAGAATGTTTCCCCTCAGCGCTGTGCAGATATTTTCCCGGAATTTTTAGACAGGTTAACATCTTCTTTACATTTACCCCGGCTCGGTGAACTTGGCATTACGAAAGATATCATAATTTCATCGGTAAAAATTTCGGAAAACAAGAACAATCCTGTACCTCTTTCGGAGGATGAAATCAGGGAAATCCTCTTAAGGAGGTTTTGAATTTTTTTTTATGCTAAATTTACACAAAAATATCTTTTAATCTTTTATTATATGACTACAGGGCAGAAATATGAAACACTGCAGAATATTCTGAAAGAGATGGGCAGTGTTGCCGTGGCCTACTCTGGGGGTGTAGATAGTACCTTTCTGTTGAAGGTGGCTTATGATGTACTGAAAGACGACGCAATTGGCATTCTGGCTGTCAGTCCGAGTTTTCCTTCGAGGGAATATCAGAGGGCAGTCCAGACAGCAGATTTAATAGGAGTGAGGCTGGAGATAATTCAGACGAAAGAAATGGACAATCCTGATTATACAAGTAATCCTGTAAACCGTTGCTATTTCTGTAAAAGCGAACTGTTTGAACGCATAGCTCAGATAGCTGCATCAGGGAGATACAAAAATATGGTAGACGGTTCCAATGTGGATGATCTCTCGGATTACAGGCCAGGTCTCAAGGCAATACGTGAAAAGGGAGTAAGAAGCCCTTTACAGGAAGCCGGCCTTACTAAAAATGAAATCCGGGAACTTTCCCGTTCCCTTGGCCTGCCTACCTGGGATAAAGATGCACTGGCCTGTTTGTCGAGCCGTTTCCCATTTGGCGAAAAAATTGAATTATGGAAACTAAAAATGGTTGATCAGGCTGAAACATACCTGTCGAACCTGGGATTTCATAATATCAGAGCCAGGCATAGTGGCAGGTCTGTAAGAATCGAAGTTGAGCCTTCGGAAGTAGAACGTTTATTAAGTTCAGAAATTCGTCTTCCTCTTATCCAATTTCTAAAGGGAATAGGGTATACCAACATATCGGTAGATATTGAGGGTTACATTCCTGGAAAAATAAGTAAACACCATCAAAATGAAAGTAATGACAAAACCTCTCTCTTCTCAAAAGTTCGATAATTCTGAGGAAATATCGGGTTCAGTACCCTCTCGTATTCCTCGATGGTTGAAGGTTCCATTTCCATCCGGTGAAAAATACTCACAGGTAAAGAATATAATAGAAAAAGAATCACTGCATACGATCTGTTCCAGTGGAAACTGTCCGAATAAAGGCGAATGCTGGGCATCCGGAACAGCTACTTTTATGATTCTGGGGGAAAAGTGTACCCGAAATTGCCGTTTTTGTATGGTGCAGACAGCAAAACCTGATCCGGTCGACTGGAACGAACCAGCAAGAATTGCAGAATCAATTAAGATCCTTGGGCTTACGCACTGTGTTATCACTTCAGTGGCACGCGATGATTTATATGATGGAGGTGCAGCTTTCTGGGCACATACAATCCGTACAATAAGAAACCGTTGTCCGGGTGTTACTATGGAAACTCTGATACCGGATTTTCAGGGTCATTTTCCTCATATTGACCTGATCATCAGAGAAGAGCCAGATGTGATTTCACATAACATAGAAACGGTTTGGCGCCTAACTCCTCGAATCCGTTACCTGGCAACATATCAGACAAGCCTGCAAGTTCTCCGGTATATTGCCAGTTCAGGAATTATAACAAAATCAGGTTTTATGGTTGGACACGGAGAATCCAGACAGGAAGTTATAAAAACAATGCATGATCTGAGAAACCATGGTGTCAGGGTACTAACCATCGGGCAGTACCTGCAACCTTCTTCTTATCATATTCCTGTTAAAGAATATATATCACCTGAGATTTTTATTGAATACAAAAACATTGGACTTGATATGGGATTCGATATTGTCGAGAGCGGGCCTCTGGTCAGATCATCCTACCATGCCGAAAGGCATGTTCTTCAAAAAAATCAAATTATATGAAACTTACCGAAAAGAAGTGCCTGCCTTGTGAAGGAGGCACACCACCTCTCTCAAGTTCCGAAATTGCCGCTCTGATGGCAGAAGTCACATCAGGATGGGAAGTCGTTAACCATCATCATCTGGTAAAAACGTTTTATTTTGTAAATTTTCGTCACACCTTTGACTTTGTGATGAAGCTTGCTGAACTGGCTGAAAGCGAAGGACATCATCCTGTAATTCACATTTATTATGATAAGGCTATAGTTGAAATCTGGACACATGCCATTGACGGCCTTTCAGAAAATGATTTTATTCTTGCTGCCAAAACGGATCTTCTCTTCAACAGGTGACTGCCTAACGTTTTCATTGTCATAGATTTACAAAAGAAAAAATCATTTTTTTCTTTTTATTCTTTTAGAATTATCAACATAATGAACACCTAATTGTTAAAAATCATTTGATTTTTTCAAAAAAAAAACAGAATTTTGCGCCTGCATTTGAAAAAGGGTATTACCATGTCACAAGTTTGCCAGATTACAGGAAAGAAGAAGATGGTAGGGAACAATGTTTCTCACTCCAGGCGCAGGACAAAAAGAGTATTCAAACCCAATCTTCTCACCAAGCGTTTCTTTCTTGAAGATGAGAACCGCTGGATAACATTAAAAGTTTCTGCCGCCGGTATGCGTGTAATTGCCAAGAAAGGGCTTCGCACAGCGCTCGAGGAAGCACGTGCCAAAGGTTTTATTGATACAATTTAAATTTAAACGATATGGCCAAGAAAGGAAACAGGATTCAGGTCATTCTTGAATGCACCGAACATAAAGATAGCGGATTGCCCGGCATTTCAAGGTATATTACCACGAAGAACAGGAAGAATACTCCTGATCGCCTCGAACTGAAGAAATACAATCCGATTCTGAAAAAGCATACTATTCATAGAGAAATAAAATAATTGAAGCACTATGGCAAAGAAAGTTGTTGCTACGCTGAAAACCGGTTCCGGTAAGGAATATACCCGGGTAATAAAAATGGTTAAATCGCCCGACGGGCAATACTCCTTCAGGGAAGAAATTGTCCACAAGGAACATGTAAAAGATTTTTTTAGTTCGAAATAACGGATATTCATATTACAGAAAAGGCTTTCTTTGGCAAAAGAAAGCTTTTTTTGTCTTATATAATAGGGTATGATTTTTTTCAGCAGAGATAAGAAAGAGTCGTTGGTACGGGGACTCGACAGAACCAGGGAATCCCTTTTTCAACGTATAGCCAGAGCAATTACTGGCAAATCGCATATCGACGATGAAGTGCTGGCCAATCTTGAAGAAGTGCTCATTGCTTCGGATGTGGGGGTGGATACTACCATCCGCATCATTAGGAGACTGGAAGAAAGGGTGGCCCGTGAGAAGATTTCCGGGATCAATGAACTGAACCGGATTCTGAGGGAAGAAACAGAAACTCTGCTTGCCGAGAATCCGACGGGCAGTACTACAGATTTTGCTTCTCCGCTACCTTTTGTTCCTTATGTGATTATGGTAGTGGGTGTTAATGGAGTAGGAAAGACCACGACCATTGGAAAACTGGCATGGCATTATTCACAGGCAGGAAAAAAAGTTCTACTTGGAGCGGCTGATACTTTCAGGGCAGCAGCCATCGATCAGCTTGCCATCTGGGCTGAGCGGAGCGGAGCGGAACTCATTCGTCAGCAAATGGGAGCTGATCCAGCTTCTGTGGCTTATGACACACTGAATGCGGCAAAGGCAAGGGGAGCCGAAGTGGTTATTGTTGATACGGCAGGGCGTCTGCACAATAAAATCAACCTCATGAATGAACTTTCCAAGGTCAGGAAAGTAATGCAGAAAGTCATCCCTGAAGCTCCGCACGAGGTCCTTCTGGTTCTCGACGGTTCAACTGGCCAGAATGCCTTTGAACAGGCAAAGGAATTTACCAGAGCGACCGAAGTAACGGGAATCTGTATTACCAAACTTGACGGTACTGCCAGAGGAGGTGTAGTAATAGGTATTTCCGACCAGTTTAAGATTCCGGTAAAATACATCGGAGTTGGCGAAAAAATGGAAGACCTTCAGATTTTCGACAGAGCCGAATTCGTACAATCGCTCTTTGAACCAAAAAAATAATGAAAACCAATCCGTTAAGGTCTTCTGGCATTAATATAGTCACGCTTGGATGTGCAAAAAATATTGTTGACTCCGAACATCTTGCTGCCCGGTTGAGAGCGAATCAGATTCATGTGCAGTACGATGCCGATCTGGATGCTCTGCCCAATCTCATTATCAATACCTGTGGATTCATTAATGATGCCAAACAGGAAAGTATTGATACCATATTACGTGCCATACAGGCTAAAGAACAGGGAAAAATCCGCAAGCTTGTGGTGATGGGCTGTTTGTCGGAACGGTACCGGAATGAACTGGAGCAGGAAATCCCTGAAGTGGATATCTATTTTGGCGTCAACAACTTAACAGAAATTATCCGTTATTTTGGTCTGGATCTTCAGAGAGACCTGACAGGAGGGGAGAGGTTTCTGCACGATCCCAGGCATTATGCATGGCTGAAAATTTCGGAAGGGTGTGACAGGAAATGTGCTTTCTGTGCTATTCCAGCGATACGTGGAAGGCATAAATCGGTTCCAATGGATTACCTTCTGAAGGAAGCCCGCTTTATGGCATCGGAAGGAGTGAAGGAACTCATCCTGATCGCCCAGGATCTGAGTTCATATGGTGTGGATTTATCTGGTCGAAAAGAATTACCGGAACTTCTGGAGAAACTAACAGAAATTGATGGGATTCAGTGGATCAGACTGCACTACCTGTATCCGGCAGGGTTCCCGAAGCGAATTGTTCCTGTGATCAGGAATCATGAAAAAATCTGTAAATATCTTGACCTTCCCGTTCAGCACATAAGTGATACGGTGTTACG
>CAZJQN010000155.1:0-6593 GCA_964548125.1 uncultured Bacteroidales bacterium
GCAACCTTGCTTCGACAGGCTCAGCAACCTTGCTTCGACAGGCTCAGCAACCTTGTTTCGACAGACTCAGCAAACTCGGCTTACACCAATCGTGGACGTCCACCCCACAGGCTTGTTCAGAGTCAGAGCATGAGCAAGAGCTAAATTGCGTTCAAAAATGGAATTTCTCTTCTGAACGATAACCCTATGCACGCCGGGCAAGGCAAAACAGGTAGCCCGGGCTGGTGTGAATGCCGGAATGCTTTGTTTTCTCCATACATGCAGAAACCCCGAAGTACTCTCCGGATAAATTTGTATTTTTGCAGTCACCATAATTCAGAAAATATGCAGATCTCAACTGTTATCATTCTGGTTCTGCTGGCACTGGTTCTAATCAGCAATTTCCAGTACAGGAAGGTTGTTCAGGCACTTTCCTTCGACCAGCAGATTGAACTCAGAGAAGCCCAGAGAAGTTTTCAGGTAGTGAATATCATCGTCATGATTGTTTTATTTGCTCTCTTTCTGCTCATCTGGCGATACAAGTGGCTTGACTACCGGCTTCTTCTGACCGCTTTTCTGGTGCTGATACTGGGATTTTCGGCTGTAATGACAGTATTCACTTATAATAAGCTCCGGCAAAAAGAGTTTGAACCAGGTTTTCTGAAAAGTTACCTTATTACGCAGAGTATCAGGCTTTTCGCTATTCTTGCCATGCTGGTTATAGCGATTACCCTGCTTGGAAATTCTCCTGTAAACCAGTAATCAGGTATTTAACTTTCCCTCTCAGGTATGGGGAAGCAATGGAAAATTTCATTGTTCCCGTGAAAATATGTTCTTTTTATGAAATATCAGCTTCCTTCTGACGCAATTGTCCGGCTTGTTGATGTCATTCCCCCTCCATTTATATCGCTTAGTCCAGACGATGAATGGCTTTTGATTCTTCAGCCGCCCGGATACCCGTCGATTGCAGATCTGGCGAAACCTGAACTGCGCCTGGCAGGAATTCGTATTGATCCTGCCACACATGGTAAAAGTAAAGCAGGTTATTTTATCGGCCTGTCACGGATGCATCTTGAAACGCTGACTGAGCAACCGATTTCCGGATTGCCGGAACCTCTTCGCCTTGAACGTTTTCAATGGTCACCCGACGGCCGGTACCTGGCATTTACCCAGAATACAGGCACTGCCATTGAGCTGTGGGTTATTGATTTTCTCAGAGGACATGCTTTCAGGATACCGGGAGCATTGCTTAACGATACTCTTCCGGGCACCAGGTTTCAATGGATGCCTGACAGCAAATCGCTCACCTATTGCGGCTTCTCTGATATGCGTGGCAATCCGCCTCCGGCACCCCTGGTTCCCGAAGGACCTGTCGTTCAGGAAACCGAAGGAAAGGGTGCTCCGGTAAGAACCTACCAGGATCTCCTGCGTTCGCCCCATGATGAGGCATTGTTCGACTATTACTGCACATCACCGCTTGTCAGAACCGATCTTCAGGGAGAAAAAAAGACTATTCTCCCTCCGGCCATTTATCTTTCCTTTAGTATCAGTCCTGATGGTAACTATTTGCTGGCCGAAAAGATCGTAAAACCATACTCCTACCTTGTCCCTCTGGATCGCTTTGCCTGCGAAGCTGATATTTATTCCATTGAAGGGAAGCATATACGGCACTTATCTACCCTGCCTCCTGCCGAAGATATTCCAAAAGGATTCAGTTCGGTGCGAAAAGGTCCCCGCTCATACGAATGGAGGGCTGATGTGCCTGCAGAACTCTGGTGGGTGGAAGCTCTGGATGAAGGAGATGCCGCAAAAGAAGTAACGCTTCGTGACAGACTTTTTGCCCTTGCGGCTCCTTTCAGCGGCGAGGCTGCTGCTAAATGTGATCTGGAACTTCGTTTTGACAGTATTGAATGGTTCAATGAAGATATTGCCATTGTGGAACAAAGCTGGTGGGACACCCGCCGGAAAATCACCGCACGCATTGCTCCTTCTCACCCCGATTCGACATGGCAGGTTTTATATGACCGTTCATTCGAAGATGTTTATAACGATCCGGGAAATTTTATTGTCCGTCCGGCAAAAAACGGAAAATATCTTCTGCAGGATGACGGAACCGGGGAGGTATTTTTCCTTTCGGGCATGGGTGCATCTCCGGAAGGAAATCATCCGTTTGTTGACTCTATACACCTGCCGACAGGAAATAAAACACGATTATGGCAATGTGCCGGAAAAAAATATGAAGTGCCTTATTACCTTTCGGTTAAAAATAGCCTGAAGATTCTTATACGAAGGGAGTCTCCTGCTGAACCGCCCAATTATTATCTGATTGACCCTGAGAAGAACAGGGAACATCCGATTACACGCTTTGAACATCCGTATCCCCGATTAAAGAATATCAGGAAGGAAATGATCCGCTACAAGCGGGCTGACGGGATTGACCTGACCGGGATGCTGTACCTGCCCTATGAGGAAAATGAAAAAAATATAAATCTGCCGGTACTTGTATGGGCGTATCCGCAGGAATATAAATCGGCATCAGCGGCAGGCCAGGTAAAAGACTCTCCTTACCGTTTTCCCTGGCTGAGCTGGGCTTCCCCTTTGTTTTTCCTGGCAAAAGGATATGCCGTTCTTGACAACCCTTCTTTGCCCATTGTGGGAGAAGGAGATGCCGAGCCCAATGACACCTACGTGGAACAACTGGTAGCCGGAGCTCAGGCCGCCATTGAAAAACTTGTATCCATGGGTGTAGCTGATCAGAAAAAAATTGCTGTAGGGGGCCATTCCTACGGGGCCTTTATGGCCGCCAATCTTCTTGCCCATAGCAATTTTTTTGCGGCCGGCATTGCCCGCAGCGGAGCTTATAACCGAACACTTACTCCATTTGGATTTCAATCAGAAGAGCGAACATTGTGGGATACCCCGGATACTTACATAAAAATGTCACCCTTTATGTATGCCCATCTGATAAAAACTCCTCTCTTGCTGATTCACGGTGAAGCTGATAACAATTCCGGGACCTTTCCGATGCAAAGTGAACGATTTTATGCTGCCCTGAAAGGAAACAGGGGCACGGCACGCCTTGTTCTGCTTCCGCATGAAAACCATATTTACCGGGCACGCGAATCCATTCTGCACATGCTGTGGGAGATGGAACAATGGCTGGAACGTTGGTTAGAAGTCGGCAGTTGATATTCCTCTCTCCTGTCAACCCGTAATTTTGTTCGCTGCCAGCCGGCCGGTCAGAATCGACATGGGTACTCCGGCAGGGCTATAGGTCCATTGACCCGCCTGATAAACGAAAGGTATCGGGGTCTTTACAGAACGATCAGCAAACTGAATTTTATGAATTACAGGCATCGTCTTACCGAACGCCCAGCCGGTAATGGCCCCTTCAGAACTGCCGTTCCTTCTTTCAATATTCAGCGGAGTAAACGAATAACGGGAAATTATTTTGTCTTTTAGTACGGGATATACCGAACCGGAAATCACTTCAATGATCTCTTCTTCCATTGCTTCAACAAATTCATCGAGCCATCCTGCCATTTCCAGTTTCTTAAATAAATCATATTCCGCAAGCAGACTAATAATCATTCCTGTCTTCCCTTCCGGGACCATATCCGGATCCTTCAGCCCGGGAACGGATATTTCGTATGTATTCAGTTTAATGAACTTCTTGAGCCAATTAAGAATCTGATCTTTATTGAGTTTTTCAAAATTATTCAGCAAATCATTCAGTTCTTTTCTGTGTGTTTCTCCTAAACCCAATTTCGAAGGAGTATAGAAGAAATGTCCATGAGCAATATTCCTGAACGTGTCAAGGGGTTCATCGATTTCCAGAAACAACGAGAAGACTGAGTCGCCACCCCTGTGCTGTAACAAGAAGTGTTTTTTTGTCTGAAATGCGTCCTTTGCTTTTGAAGGAAGCCATTCCGGATCGGTTATTCTGTAAAAGGTCTTCATATCAGCAGCCCATACAAGATAATCGTATCCGTAAACATTGTTCTCTTCATCAGCAATAATCTTACTTGCCGGCTGTACCCTGGTGATTTTTGTTTCGGTTTTTATTTCTCCTCCCGTTTCGGTCAGTTTTTTAATTAGGACTTCGGACAATTTTCCTACCCCTCCTTTTGGATAAAAATAATCCAGGTACAGGGAAAAATAGCTCAATGCAAAAAAGGCAGGAGTATTTTTGAAAAAATGTTGAGCAATCATATCCCTCAGAGAAGGATTTTTTATAAGTCCTTTCAGATAGTCCTCAACAGGCATATTCATCCGGTTAATTTTACCAACGGTAAAAAGAAATTTCGGGAACCAGGGCAGAAGTTTCCTGAACAGAAAGTCCCTGTTGCGCCTGAGGTCCATAAAAACCGGATTTTCAATCCCATAGAGCACATCCATATGGTGCATAATTTTCCGGATGATAGTAATAAGCCGGTTAATTTCTCCTTCGCTTTCAGGAAATAATCTAATAAGAAGTTGGCTGTATTTCTGCAGATCTTCAATGGATTCAATATGGATAATTTCCTTTTCGATGCCAAGTGATACCGGGCTTTTCACTTCATCCACCTGCAGGTTCAGTTCCCGCAGCATAGGATGAATGATACCTGCGTCGAGCAGGGCTCTGACTCCTGCGTCAAAACAAAAACCGTTGCGGCAGAAGGAACTGACCAATCCACCGCATTCCTTGTTCTTCTCAACAAGCAAAACCTTTTTCCCGGCTCGTGCCAGATAGACAGAGCAGGTAAGTCCTGCAATACCTCCTCCTACGACAATGGCATCGTATTTTTTAACTGAGTTTTTCTCCATACCTGAACTTTTTTAAACAGTTACAATGCGGTATTTGCAAGGCCTGATAATTCAAGGCTCTTATACCATAAAGCATGCGCAACTTCCTTATCCAGAGCAGGCGGAGCCGGCTCCTCTTCAGTGGTGAGGTGAAAGAATTTTCCTGTAATGCCTTCCACTTTTTTTGAAACGCCCAGATAGTACAGCGCTTCGGCAGAAATCTCAGGTGACTTTAATATCTTATCCAATATATTTTTCTTGTACCACTGATACAACGGTCCGTTGTCTTTTCCTGAATCAGTTTTCACAGCCCCGGGATGCATTGTATTTATTGTAACACCTGAATGTGAAAAATACTCGCTGAAAACAAGCATAGATAATAACTGGGCGGTTTTTGCCGAACCATAACTTTTTAATCCTGAATATCTGCGCCTTTCCCAGTTTAAATCATCCAGCCTGATACCCCATGCAGCAAAGCGGTGGCCCTCGGAACCTACCATGATGATGCGCGCTTTGGGCTGGGATATAAGTTTGTCTTTCAGAATATAGTTGATAATAAATGATGAAAGGTAATTGATTACAAACGTCTCCTCCAGACCATCGGAAGTAATTTTCTTTTTGGTTAGGTAAATGCCGGCATTATGTATCAGCACATCTATCGGTACTTCCATCTTTGAAAGTTCCCCGGCAACTCTGAAAATATCGCTCAGCCTGCTCAAATCGGCAATAAGATATGTACATGAGGTACCGTACTCGCTTTTGATTTTCCGGCAAAGATTTTCTGATTTCTCCGGATTTCTGTTGATACAAAGTACACTGGCACCATGCGAAGCATACTTCAGCGCCGTATAGTATCCTATTCCCGATGTTGCACCCGTAATCACAACAAGCCTGTTGGTAAAATCTTCATTACAAATTTCCGGGGCCAACCGACTGTTTCTGATCATGGCAAAAATGTTCGACCACTGGTACTCTTTGTAATATTTCCAGAATTTTTTCCTTTCCCTCATTCTATTGCATTATCCAAATTTACGTTTCATGAACTTTCTGTACATCTTTCCAAAACGGGGAATATTGTCAAAAATATCTCCCCATAAATCATAATAATCATGTTGCTCAACAATTTTCCCTTCCTTGTTCAACGTAAGCCTGCTGGTTCCGTACATCGTTGAATTGGGATACTTTTTAAAACCAATGGTCATTTCCCATTCAAGAAATACAATATCCCCTTCCATTACAGCATTGACAATTTTCATCTTCAGATCCTTTGACCGCCTGGTCAGTCTTTCGGTCATGGCTCTGAATTCATCTATCCCATGGATTTCCTGTATCGAGTCCCTGAAATAAATGTTGGCATCATAGTAAGGAAGGATATGAGACCAGTCAGGTTTGCCTTCGGTATTATAGGTTCTGGACCACAATTCCCTGACAGTTTCGAGGCTTGTTATTCCAGCTTCAGATTTTTGATTAGCCGGGGATAAATTATCTTCCATAGATTGCAGGATTAATCTCTGTTTGCCGTTTAATTCCGATTTCCAGCCGTGAATTGTCCGTGATGTCTCAAGTTTACAATTTTTCTAATTAGATTACAAGACATTTCGTTGTTTGAACCGGTAGTTCTTTAAACCGAAGTACCATGAATTAACAAATTCAACCGGGCTAACCCCGATGGAACAAAGTGAAATCGGCCTAACAAGCACAATAAGCATCGTATAATGCGTATTGTGGGTTAAAACCAACATGATGAGAGCAAAATTATTATTAGAGGAAATTTCATTTTTGAAAGCAATTTAGCTCTTGCTCATGCTCTGGCTCTGAACAAGCCTGTG
>CAZJQN010000156.1:0-6419 GCA_964548125.1 uncultured Bacteroidales bacterium
AAGTAACTCAGGGTACGGGGTGAAACCCCGCATATCTCTTTGCATAAAGACCCTTGCCCTCATCCGTAATACAAGCATTGCATTTAACCCTATTCCTCTAAAAATAATTTTGTTCAAATTATGTAGGTTTTAACAAAAATTTTTATTAGCCCTGTTGAATTTGTTAATTCATGGTACTTCGGTTTAATAAATTCTTATAAGTGCAATGAACAATTGGTAAACGAACAAGCCTGGGAATCAGGATCGGGACAAAACCCGCCGGAATAAACTGAGAGTATCCTCTTGAGAGTATTCCACCAGGAATTATTCAAGATTGAATCTTCTCTTAAAACGACTCACATCGTCCATTAATACCTCAATAATATATCTTCCTTTGGGCAGATAAGCAAGGTGATAAACGAACCTGCCTCGTGTCACCTTTTCGTATGAATGTACTTCGACGACTTTTCCATCCGATGTTATGATAACTTTCATCCGGGAAGGCTTATCGGAATGAAAATCTAGGGTGAGGTCATCTCTGGTTCGTCGGGGATATAAAACAAAGGCATACTGGGTCTGTGAAGTGTCGGTAGCAAAGGTTTCTGATGTCTGAAAAGCAAAACGCTCACCGTTGCCGCAATCGCTTTCAAAGGCATGGACAAGTCGTCCTTCCATATCAAGCAGGCGCATATAACCGTATCCCGATTCGGGCTCATACCAGAATTCCAGGCCATCGCCTGCCGTATCAGCAAGAGTGAGTGTATAACATCCGGGTTGAAGGGAAATAGTATCCTGATAAAGAGTCCGGGGTTGCAATTGCTCAGGCTTTTTAATATACACCGTTTCTTTTCTTCCGTTTTCAATCCATACGGTATTGTCCTGCGGCTTATTATTGGTCATTAACTGAAGGATAAACCTGGAGGGGATAATAGGAGGCGAGAGATATTCTGAAGTCATGGCATTGTCCCCTTCCCAGGCGTCTTTTTGTCCGTTCGGACGCAGCAACCTGGCTTCAAAGCTTTCTTTTTCATGGGAACAGGGAATGTCACCCGGCAGTATAATCTCAGTACTCTGGTAAAAGCCGAGATTCCCTTTCCAAACATAGGTCTGCGACTTATTCCCTTTTATGCCGTATTGAATTGTCACAGAGCGGAGAGGATTTCTTCCCAGATTCCTGATACGTATGATTGGATTAGAACAGGAAGGGTTCAATCGTTTATACCAGGGTTTATTGTTGGGCACCAGGATTTCTTCCAGGGCAACATCATTTAGGGCTGATGGAGGTGTATAAGCAATGAGGTAAGAAGCAATGTTTTCAGCAGCATTTTTATCGGCGGTAGCCTCATATGGCTGCATCAGCAACTTTAGGGCATGCTCACCGGGAGATGCTTTAAAATCTATAAGATGAGCTGGCTGAAGGTTTCCGGGGCACCAGAGAGCACGGTCGTAAATCCATGTTCCTCCCTGAGGATAAAGAGGATTATCACCGCAGTCTTTCCATAGTTCCTGATGATTTATCAGACGGTTATCAAGGAAAATTTCGCGCCAGCGGCTGCAAAACTCACTGCATCCCCGCGGCTGATCCATTCCGTGCCCGGTATGCTGTATGCGTATACGGTAAAAGCCTTCTCTGCCATCAGAGGTAAACGATATCGGCTTCAGAGCCGATGCAATATCCTCATCAGTCCTTCCATAAGGGAATGATCCGTTCCACAAAGGAGTTATAATAAGAGGATGGGCTATTTCAGGCCCTGTTGTAATCTCAAAATCGATGGTTACTGCCCATCCCACTGAAGTGGTTTCATATCCGGAATGCTGATAAACAATTTCAACACTGTCGCGTAAAAGGGATGAAAAATCGGTTACGTCGGCCTGCCATTCCCATTGCCAGTCTTTTGTAAAGATGCTTCCGTAGGGCGTCAGCATACGGCTGAGTTCATAATTGTAAACTTTGCCATTTATTCCACCGGCCTTTCTCAGGTAAATCGGATCAAGGTAATCCCAGTGTGCGCAGGGCAGTGAATCAGGACAACCCAGTACAACCTTCATGATAATTCGGCGTACCGATACGTTTTTATCAGGAAATTTCCCCCATGCAGGATATTGATTAACTCCCTTTGATGGATCAGTTGTCACTGTTACTCTTCTGTGAGTAACTACATGCAATATATTTGATTGGGTATTAGCTGAAATGGACCCACATATAATAGCTGTAATTAATAGCAGAATTCGTCTCATAATATTGATTTTTACATCACAGCATCCTGTTCTGCCATATTGATTAAAGAACAAAATGTTAGTACAGCAATTAAATTGAACAGCACAGGCAAAAATAGCAACTATGGTATTTGTTGCAAATGAACAAAATCAGATTTTTCCTGCAGAGAAACATGTATCTTTAGCCCATGAATTATAATGTAATGATGTTTGTAGTAACTATGTTTAATTGAAAAAACCATGAAAAAGCGGTTAATTTTTTTGTTATTATGGTCAGTTCTTTTATCAGTTAGTGTAATTTCTCAGGAAGAAGACCATCGGTATGTTCCTGAAAATGACCCTCTTGTACTTGAGAAACTTTCCAGGTGGCAGGACCTCAAATTTGGGCTTTTGATGCATTGGGGTCCATACAGTCAATGGGGGGTTGTGGAATCATGGTCAATTTGTCCGGAAGACGAAGGATGGTGTCGCCGCTCTATAGAAAATTATAATGAATACGTTCAGAAATATGAAGGGCTGAAAAAGACCTTTAATCCCGAAAAGTTTGATCCGACGGTATGGGCTAAAGCGGCCGCTGAGGCAGGAATGAAGTATGTGGTTTTTACTACCAAACACCACGACGGCTTTTGTATGTTTGATACAAAATATACCGATTATAAAATCACCTCGCCGGAATGTCCTTTTCATTCAAACCCACGGGCTAACATAACCAAGGAAATTTTTGACGCATTCCGTAAGCAGGGATTTATGGTGGGAGCGTATTTTTCAAAACCCGACTGGCACAGCGAGTATTATTGGTGGCCTAATTTTCCCCCCCGCGACAGGAATGTAAATTACGATCCCGATACCTACCCGGAACGCTGGAATAAATTTGTAGATTATACCCATAATCAGATACTGGAATTGATGACCGAGTATGGATCGATTGACATTCTCTGGCTTGACGGGGGCTGGGTAGCCAGAAAATCCAAAGAAATGATTCGTGAATCGTACGAGAACAGAATGAAGGAAGTATCGTCAGGATATCTGAAGAGTCAGGTCATTAATCAGGATATCCGTATGGATGAACTGGTGCAGAAATGCCGAACAAAACAACCGGGACTAATTGTTGTTGACAGGGCAGTGTATGGAAAAAATCAGAATTACCTTACTCCTGAGAACAGGGTTCCCGCTCAGCCGTTGCCTTATCCCTGGGAATCGTGTATTATTTCAGGAGGTGGATGGTCTTTCACCCCCGGTGCCAGATATATGAGCGGGAGGGAAGGAATTCATCTGCTGGCTGACATTGTAGGCAAAGGTGGTAATCTTCTGCTGAACATAGCGCCTGGTCCCGACGGCACCTGGCAGCAGGGCGCCTACGACCTGCTGAAAGAATATGGAGCCTGGCTTAAAGTTAACGGGGAAGCCATTTATGGGAGCCGCATTCTGCACCCCTGTAAGGAAGGAAAGATAGTAATGACAGGAGGGAAAGACGGAAGTGCCTATTTTATCTACCTGGCTGATGAAAAAGAAGCCTTGCCGGCATCTATTACCATCCAGTCGCACAAGCCTGCTTCAGGGGCTTCAGTTACTCTCCTTGGTTCCAAAGGTTTCCTTGCATGGAAATCGGTCGGAGAGGGTTTTGCAGTCACTATTCCCGCAAAAATCAGGAAGAATCCTCCCTGCAAGTATGCATGGGTGATTAAAGTGAGCAAAATAAAATGAGCTTTGTGGTATGAAGGCATTCAAGCCATCGATTAACTTCTGATCTCGGGAATTTGCTCTGATGGGATCCATGCCTCAATGCGTTTACCTGAAAAATTCAGAAATCCGATAATAAATTTCAGTCGGTGTTGGGCAATGCACACCGACTGAAATAGTTATTTACATCGATTCGGAAAAACGAAGTTTTGAGATAGCCGTGATTATGAGCAAAGGAAGCTCTCTCATTCAGTATCAATGGTAACTGAAGCCTCTGGCAGACCTTCCGAAACTGCTTTGAGGGAAATTTTACCTGCCTTGTCCGACGCCTGAATTACGGCCAGGCAAAGTCCATGGAATGCTTTACGCTCACTGGCCAGAAACGATTCCATACTAACGGGATTGCCGTTGTCAGTTGCCCGCAGTTTTCCTGTTCCTGTCACCTCAAACTTAACCAGATTTTCCGCATAAGGCACCAAATTCCCCTGATCGTCCAGTATACTTACTTTGACAAACGAAAGGTCTTTTCCGTCAGCTTTCAGCGCAGTCCTGTCAGGTTCAAGCAGAATACGTGCCGGCTTTCCGGCTGTATGAATTTCTTTTGTAAGAACTTCCTTGCCTCCTGTACGCGCAATGGCTTTTATTGTACCCGGCTCGAAGGTGACCCGCCACATCAGGTGCAGGTCGTCGCCTTGTTTACGCTTCGTACCCAACGACTTGCCATTCAGGAACAATTCTACTTCCTCGGCATTAGTATAAGCCCATACGTCTATTGTTTGCCCTTCTTTCCAGTTCCAGTGAGGGAATACATGCAGAACAGGGGTATTGGTCCATTCACTCTGATACATGTAGTAGGCATCTTTGGGAAATCCTGCCAGATCGACAATTCCGAAATATGAGCTTCGGGCAGGCCATGGATAAGGTGTTGGCTCACCCAGGTAATCAAAACCGGTCCATATAAACAATCCTGAAAGAAAATCATACTTCTTAATCACTTTCCAGGTAGCTTCGTGGGTTGAGCCCCAGGGTACCCGGCAATTATCATAGGCAGAACAGGTAAAATCCTTGTTCATGACGCTCATATCAGGATTTCGCCAGTCGGTAGGCCATATCCGCACCGAATCTGAGGGCATATCGTAGCTTCCCCGGGTAGCTAAGGCAGAAGTAGTTTCGGAGGCAATAAATGCACCCCTTTGAAAACTGTCAAGAAAACTCGGGAAATATTCAATATGGTAATTGTATCCGATTAAATCAAGCACGTTGGAACGGATAATATAGTTTTTGGGGTTCGGGTTATTGCAGGCTGAGGTAATGGGACGGGTCGGATCGAGCGATTTAACAATTTCTGCCAGTTTCGGAGCAATCCTGAGTCCGCTGGTATCCCACTGCTCGGGTATTTCGTTTCCAATACTCCAGATGATAACGCTGGGATGGTTTCTGTCGCGTAAAATCATATCCCTCAGATCGGCTTCATGCCACTGGTCAAAATCAAGTCCATAGTCGAATGGTGTTTTATTGATTTTCCACATGTCAAAAGCTTCGTCCATTACCAGAAAACCCATCCGGTCGCAGAGATTCAGAAGCTCCGGCGCTGGAGGATTATGAGAGGTACGGATGGCATTGGCTCCCATTGCTTTTAGAATTTCGAGCTGCCGTTCCAGGGCACGGGTATTGATGGCAGCTCCTAAACAACCCAGATCGTGATGATTGCACACACCCAATATTTTCATTGGTTCTCCATTCAGGAAAAACCCTTTTTCGCGGTCAAATGCAAAATACCGGATACCGAATGGTGTTTCGTAATCGTCAGTAACCTGATCTTCAACCTGAACCTGTGTCAAAGCTTTATAAAGGACTGGATGGTTAACCGACCAAAGATGTGGAGAAGGTATTGTAGTTTCCTGTGTTACTTCGCTAACCGAACCCGCCGGAATGGTCGTTTTGGTCTTCAGGGTGGAAATCTTTTTCCCTTCCGGATTGAAAATCAGAGTATGAAGGGCAACAGTCTGTTCAACTGTGGAAGCATTTTTGACCTTAGTCCTGATGACTATATGAGCTGATTCTTTTGTGATCTGGGGAGTTGTAATGTAGGTTCCCCAATGATCGACATGGACCTTTCCTGTTTTTATCAGCCAAACATTCCGGTAGATTCCCGAACCTGAATACCAACGTGAATTAGGTTGTTTTGAATTATCCACCTTCACGGCAAGGATGTTTTTCCCGCCGAAATTTAACCACGGGGTTAGTTCGTACTGGAACGAACTGTATCCGTAAGGCCGTTTGCCAAGATACTGACCGTTAATCCAGACTTCGGCATTGCGGTAAACACCGTCAAAGTGAATAAATATTTTTTTAGTGCTGTCGGTAACAGGAATTTCAAAGGTTTTCCGGTACCATCCGATTCCTCCGGGCAGGGCTCCGCCGCCGGTTCCGGCCGGATTGTTGGGATCAAAGCTTCCTTCAATGCTCCAGTCATGCGGAAGGTCAAGTGTTCGCCATGAACCATCATCAAATACAGGCCTGGATGCATCAGGATAATCGCC
>CAZJQN010000157.1:0-6364 GCA_964548125.1 uncultured Bacteroidales bacterium
TTAGGCCGATTTCACTTTGTTCCATCGGGGTTAACCCGGTTGAATTTGTTAATTTATGGCACTTCGGTTTAATATCAGGTATAGAAGCAGGTTCTGTCAAAATTGAAGGAAGGTGAAAATCAGCGCGATGAATAAAGTGCTTTAAACAGGAGAAAACTGAAAAAGGAAGTTGACCTGAGAAAGTGTCCAGTAACAAACCTGACCATTTTACACTGAAATTTACCGCATTTTCATAATTTTGCAGCATGTATCCAGAGGGTAAACTACCGGATACAGGGTGTTTATGAATACACGAAAGACAAACGTAGCAAGGCTGTCTATTGCCTCCAACAGCTTTCTTATCATAATTAAAATAGTGGCAGGAATTGTCACAGGATCAGTCAGCATTTTATCTGAGGCCATTCATTCTTCCATTGATCTGGTAGCTGCCCTGATCGCCTTTTTTTCGGTAAAGGTTTCCGATACCCCACCTGACAGAAACCATCCCTATGGGCACGGCAAGTTTGAAAACGTGTCCGGAGTGATTGAAGCGGCTCTGATTTTCATAGCAGCCATATGGATTATCATTGAAGCCGTCAGAAAATTGCTTGGCAAAAGCACGATTGAAGCTATCGGATGGGGCGGGCTTGTGATGTTTATTTCCGCTCTGGTTAATTTTCTTGTTTCGCGCCGGCTTTATAAGGTAGCAAGAGAAACTGACTCGGTAGCGCTGGAAGCTGATGCACTGCATCTTAAAACCGATGTTCTTACTTCGCTGGGCGTTGGTGCCGGTCTGCTTCTCATCTGGATTACGGATGTGCATGTCCTTGATCCCATCATTGCCATTTCAGTAGCTGGTCTGATTATTTTCGAGGCCTGGCAGCTTTTGCGCAAAGCTTACTCACCCCTGCTTGATAGCTCCCTTGGTGAAGAAGACATTCATACGATTCATCAGGTTGTAAATGAGCATTCATTTGAATTACATAACCTTCGTACGCGCAAAGCGGGAAATTACAAGTTTGTTGACATGCATATTGAAATGTCAGGAAACAAAACACTGGATGAGGTGCATGAATACTGCAACCAGATTGAAGAAGACCTGAAAAAACGCATTCCGCACCTCGATGTGCAGATTCATGTTGAACCGTCAGGCAATAAATAGCAAAGCGCCCTATTTGTACGAATCCTTATGAACGTTTTTCACCGCCCTTCCTGAAGGATCAATATTTGTTCGCAGATCCTCGTCCCATGCCAGGGCTTCGGCTGTACTGCACGCTACCGAAGGAACCGAAGGTACGCAGGAAGCAGCTGAATCGGACGGAAAGTGTTCACTAAATACCGAGCGGTAAAAGTATTCTTCTTTGGTCATCGGGGTATTGATCGGGAAGCGATATTTGGCATTTGCCAGCTGCTGATCTGAAACGGCTTTACTGGTCATATCTTTCAGGGTGTCAATCCAGTTGTAGCCAACTCCGTCGGAAAATTGTTCTTTTTGCCTCCATGCGATATTTTCAGGAAGAAGATCCTCGAAAGCCTTTCTGAGAACCCATTTTTCGATTCGGCCATCTTTGGGACGCTTGTCTTCAGGGTTCAGTCGCATAGCCACATCAAGAAATTCCTTGTCGAGGAAAGGAACACGACCTTCGACACCCCATGCAGCCAATGATTTATTTGCCCTCAGACAGTCATAGAGATGAAGTTTTTTCAGCTTTCTTACGGTTTCTTCATGAAATGCACGGGCATTGGGTGCTTTATGAAAATAGAGGTACCCGCCGAAAACTTCGTCAGCACCTTCCCCGGAAAGTACCATTTTAATGCCCATTGATTTGATCACACGGGCCATCAGATACATTGGCGTGGAAGCTCTTACTGTTGTTACATCATAGGTTTCAATATGATAAATTACATCCCTTATAGCGTCCAGCCCTTCTTCAATGGTAAAGTGAATTTCGTGGTGAATGGTACCAATGTGTTCCGCGGCTCTTTGAGCTGCTGCCAGGTCAGGCGACCCTTTCAGGCCGATGGCAAAGGAATGCAGGCTGGGCCACCAGGCATCTTTCAGGTCGTTGGTTTCGACACGGCGTGCGGCAAACTTTTTGGCCACTGCTGATACTATGGAGGAATCAAGGCCTCCTGAAAGCAATACTCCGTAGGGTACGTCAGTCATTAACTGACGGTGTACGGCATCTTCGAACGATCTTCGTAAATTGCTTATGCTGGTTTCATTGTTCTGCACTGCTTCATATTCTTCCCAGTCACGCCAGTACCATCGCTTCAGCTGGCCTTCCCGACTGAACAGATAATGACCGGGAGGAAATTCCTTGTAGGAACTGCATACTCCTTCAAGGGCCTTCAGTTCAGAGGCCACATAGAAATTACCGTGCGCGTCCCATCCCATATACAAAGGTATTATGCCGATATGGTCACGGGCAATAAGGTATACATCATTTTCTTTGTCGTACAGAGCAAAAGCGAATATTCCGTTCAGTTCATCCAGAAAGTCCGGCCCTTTGTCTTTGTACAAAGCAAGAATTACCTCACAGTCTGAATTGGTAAGAAAAGAATAGCTGTCTTTGTAACGGTTACGGAAAAACTGATGATTGTATATTTCTCCGTTGACGGCAAGAATCAGGTTTCCGTCTTTACTGTACAGCGGTTGTTTTCCTGACTGGGGATCTACGATAGCCAGTCGTTCATGAGCCAGTATTGCTTTATCGCAAACAAAAATTCCTGACCAGTCAGGTCCCCTGTGCCGCACTTTTTTAGACATGCCCAATACCTGCTGGCGTAAGTCCTGAGAAGGGATTTTCAAATCAAAGACTCCGACAATTCCACACATATTAAAAATTGTATTTATATGGACAAAAATAACATAATTTCATTAATACCCCCTTTCATTTTATACTTTTAAGTAAAAAATATATAATTTTTTTTTAATTATACCTATTTTTTACCAGTGTTTTGTACTTATGTATATTTATACATTCTGTATATACTATGAATCAGGAGACCATGGAGGAAAATTCAAGGCTCATATTTTGTCTGAATTGAATTAATTTTTCTTTGTACCTTTGCGCAAAATTTTGCGGGTGATGGGTCAGGGAATGTATTATATTAATATTTCAGATTTTCAATACCTTACCCAAAATTCCGATACATTGGTTAAGGCTGATTCATTGCCGGAAAAGCATGTTACATTCACCGCTAAAAGAGCCGATACTGCCAAGAAAGACACGTTACAGGATACGAGCTTATCAGCAGTCAGAAAGGTCATTTTGAAACAATCAGCAATACCGGTTCCGGAAAGGCAACAAAATGCAGGTACCGATGTTCCGCGTGAGACGTATGTTCCGGAACTGCCGGAAGGCATGCCATCCGGAGCATTGAAAGACTGGATGGAATTTACCAACAGTCATTCAGCTTCTTCCTGTCTGAGTGTCTTTGCCTCGTCAAGTACTGCACCGTCATTCAGAAAGGAAATACAAAGGAATCAGATGCTTCCTGACTGGTTTTTTCTTCTGTTTCTGGCAGGACTTCTGGTGCTGAGCAGTGCCAAAATGCTTTATGAGCGTTATTTTAACCGTGTACTCATAGCACTTACTAATGAAACCCAGGCTCTTAATATTCATAAAAGCCGCAACCTTTTTACCAGCCAGATATTTTTTCTGCTGTTGCTGAACTTTGTTCTTATCGCACCTCTGGCTATCTATTTACTGCTGAATGGAGAAGGCGGAGAATACACCGGGCAAGTTGTCACGGTTCTTGGTATGTCGGCCGTTGTTGCCGGAGTTATTCTCCTGAGGCGTATTTTGCTTTATCTCACCGGAGAGCTTTTCCAGAGTCACAATGCTTTCGGAGAATATTATCTTTTCGTCAGGAACTTTTACATCAAAACGGGATTGGTTCTTCTTCCCTTTGTTTTGCTCGGAGCTTATTACAGGAACATTCCGCCAGGAGTTTTTCTTACGGCGGCTGCTGTGCTGGTAGGAATTCTTTACCTTGAGCGACTTTACAGAGGCCTTCGAATTGCCTCAAGGTACCATGTAGCAAAATTTTATCTGATTTTGTACCTTTGTGCCCTTGAAATCTTACCTGTTCTTTTAGGATATAAAATAGTCCGGGATCTAACCGGAATGTAAACCTTAAAAACAGAAAACCTTGAAAATCAAATCCATTCTAGTTTCTCAGTCACAGCCAGAACACGAGAAGTCTCCTTATCAGGAATTGGCTGTAAAACATAACATTAAAATTGATTTCAGGCCTTTTATTCAGATTGAGCCTGTGACGGCCAAAGAATTCCGTCAGACACGAATTAATATTCTGGATCATACATCCGTTATAATGACAAGCCGTACGGCTGTTGATCATTTCTTCCGCATATGCGAAGAGATGCGGATTACCGTTCCGGAAACCATGAAATATTTCTGTATGACGGAATCCATTGCATTTTATTTACAGAAATACATTGTTTACCGGAAACGAAAGATTTTTTACGGGAAAACTTGCTTTGCTGATCTGATGGATGTTATTCTGAAACACAAAGAGGAGAAATTTCTTCTACCTCTTTCGGCAGAGCATAAAAAAGACATACCCGAAACCCTGGAAAAGAACAAAATCAATTATACCAAGGCCATTTTGTACCGTCCCGTAAGCAATGATCTTTCCGACCTGCCGCTATTGAATTATGATATTATCGTCTTTTACAGTCCTTCCGGCATCAAATCGCTTCTGCAGAATTTCCCGGAATTCAAACAGAATGAGATTAAGATAGCTTCATTTGGAGCTGAAACGGCTAAAGCTGTTAAGGAGAGCGGCCTTCGGCTTGATATACAGGCACCTGCTCCTGAAACCCCCAGTATGACGATGGCGCTCGAAAAGTACATCAGGGAAATGCAGAAGAATAATAACAAGAAATAGGTCTGTTTCCATGTTTTTCGGAAACGAAAAAGACCAATATGGCCAGATTCAGAAAGCATGAAATTCTGCGAGGAAGACGGGCGGTTTCCAGACTTTTTGAGAATGGGAAAACAGTGTCGCGATATCCGCTGAAGCTGATCTGGGTACCATATAACGGACAGGTTTGCTTAATTCCGGCTCGGGTACTGATCTCGGTTCCACGAAAAACATTCCGTAAAGCACACGACAGGAATCTGGTAAAAAGACGCATCAGGGAAGCATACCGTCACCTTAAACTTCCTTTTTATGAAGAACTGAAAAAGCACTCTTTGCATCTGGATATCGGGCTGATTTACACCGGAAAAGAAATTGTCAGCTATCATGAAATTTATCAACAGATTAACAGACTTCTTAGAATGGTTGTACAGCATGCTGAAAAAGGGGATTAATGCCGTGTTCATTGGTATGGTGAAATTTTACCGTTATGCCATTTCACCGCTTAAACCCCCTACCTGTCGTTTTACCCCAACCTGTTCAGAATATGCTGTTGAAGCGCTTAAGAAACATGGCCCGTTCAAAGGCATGTACCTTGCTGTCAGGCGTGTTTTGCGTTGCCATCCCTGGGGTGGACACGGATATGACCCTGTACCCTGATCCAGTGGTTTTTCGCGGAATATATCCATTTCATTATAAACCTGCTACATTTCTCATTTCCGGAACAATTTTTGCTGTTCACCCAAAACGATACTAAACCCTGGCCAGGATTTTGCATCTAAAAATTAAACTAAAACACTGCAAGTATGAATCGCTATCAAAACAAATTGCTGCTCTTTCTGACGAGCTTGTTTCTATTCACAGCTGTAATGGATCTGTCGGCCCAGAAAAGGGTTCGCTGGGAACTTCTCGGAAGCCGGAAAGTGGATTATCGTCTCGACAGGGATGTAATACCCGTCACCTGGAGGGAAGGAGCTTTTGATGCTATCCGGATTGTGGTTAAAGATGGTGCACTTAATATGCATCGTTGTGTTATCCACTTTGAGAATGGCGATAAAGAGGAAGTTGCCCTGCGGCATCAGTTTCGCCGCGGCAGTGCTTCACGGTTGATTGACCTGCCCGGCAACAAACGCCTGATTGAAAAGATTGAATTCTGGTACGACACGAAAAATTTTAGCGGAGAAAAGGCAACTGTGCTTGTTTATGGCCGACACTAAGCCGATCGGCCGTTAGCAGAAGAAACCTATTCTTAAACCCAATTCGTCAATTGAACCCTTCAACTTACAAAATCTATTCATTCCGCAAATTCGGAATGTAAGATTTTGATAAGTCGGGGTTGCCTTGATAAGTTAATAGAAACAAGTCATGTAGGTTTTAACCTACAATACGCATTATAAGATACCTATTGTGCCTGTTAAGACGATTTCACTTTGTTCCATTGGGGTTAGCCCGGTTGAATTTGTTAATTCATGGTACTTCGGATAAAACTTTTTGC
>CAZJQN010000158.1:0-4950 GCA_964548125.1 uncultured Bacteroidales bacterium
GCATGATGACCACAGCCATGCGCATGATCGCCATGTTCATGCCCGTGATGATGCTGATGCTGGGAACAGGTGGAATTATCACCGGTTTCTCCTTTCAGGAACCGATGTACTGCCTCTTCCGCCTTTCCGGAAAAACCGCTGTATACTTCAATCCCTGCATGATTCAGTACATTCCGTGCACCCTGTCCGAGCCCTCCGGCAAGCAGTACAGTAACACCCCGCGAGGCCAGATCCATGGCAATGTTGGAACGGCAACCACATTCCTGAGGTGCATGAACAGTTTCCTGTCCTTTTATAACATGATTTTCATCAATCTGTAAAACGGCAAATGCTTCACAATGCCCGAAATGTTCATCTACCATATTTCCTCTTACGGGAACAGCAATTTTTTTCATCTTGAATCCTCCTTATCATTGGTTATTCTTTCTTGATTTTCTGCAGACATGCGGCAGCAGCAACCCGGACCTTTTGCGCGAAACAGCACAGGTCCGCCTTCAACAACAAATGCGCGCTTGTTGATAAGAGCTGAGGCCAGCTTCTTACGACCTTCTTCCAGTATTCGCCCGAATGTGGCCCTGGAAACACCCATCTCCTGTGCTGCCTGCTCATGGTATAACCCTTCATAATCAGCCAGACGTATGGCTTCATATTCATCCAGGGTTAGCTTCTCTACATCCAGCTGTCGCATGGGAATACCGGCAGGCTTATAAAGAAATCCTTCCGGTCTGCAGCAAACATGTCGAATTCTTTTATGCCGTGCCACTGAAAAATTTTTCTGCAATTATAAGCATATGCTCATAATTTTCCAAAAATTTTTTTTAGCGTTATTGTACAATAAGAGAAACCGGAAACTTCTGCGGCTTTATTACTGCACTAATTTTGCCTGCTATTCTTCAACCGGTAGGTGTGATCAAGTTTTTCCAGCAGGGCGGAATACATTTCATTTCGTCGTTTCTCAAGTGTTTTCACTGCATGACGTTGTACCTTTTCATGGTTTTTCCATGTTTTGCAGGGATTTGCATAATCCCACGACACGTTGCCGGCGTCATCGGTATAGTAATTAGGTCTTATTTGAGGGAAGGGTTTTACGAACCTGCCGGCCCAGCTGGTCTGGCAGGGATCGTTCAGATCATGGTTTTGATCAATTACATACAATAGCGAGGGTGTATCACCTGCCCGGAAATACTGTGCCCAGCTTTCGTTTTTCACTACTTCCTTCATATGACGCCCCAGGTTTCCGTAAACTGAAAGTTTATCCAGCATCCTTGCCGGTTCTTTCCCTCCGAACATACCGGCATAAGTCCAGTTGATTTCCAGCCACCATAGTTCATTAAATTGCGGATTCTCATAAATTGCATTTCTTCCGAACCCGTTCCAGTTCAATTGTTTGCAGGGAGCAGATTTCGGCCAGTCTGCCGGAATATATGGAAAATCCCGTTCCAGCATAAGGCCTGTACCAATGGTTATAAGCCGGATATTTTTCATCAGTTCGGGTCGTCTCAGAAGGAATGTTTTGAACAGTTCCATATTTCCCCATACGAGAACGTAAAGGGGAGAATCCTTTTTTGATGCGGCAGTGAGAAAAAGACGGCAGGCATCCGATGTATCTCTGGCTATGCGGTTTTTTAATGTATCCGGTTCGGGATATCCCAGTCTGTTCAGGAAGTATTCCGCAAAATCCCTGCGGTAGGCATCCAGAGCCATCAGGCAGGCTTCCAGACCCCGGGCGTTCCATCGGTCGGGGACAACTCCTTCGATCTCGACTTCGTTTGCATACCAGAAAAGATGAACCAGCGACTGCCGGTCATCAGGGTCTCCGGAGTCAATATTGATGTCAGTAAAAACAAAAACTCTTGGTACCTCATGTGCTGTACCTGGAATAAAAACCCGGGCAAAAAGCAAAAAAGCAAACAGATATTGTTTCATGGGAATTTATCAGATGATGATCAGTCTTTTATTTTACTGATGTTGGGGTACTGTTTCATTCATTCCTGCCGAACAATTCGCATTAACTGTTCTGGTTTGAGGACAGTAATTTTTTGACCACTGGTCTGGATAATTCCTTTTTCCTTAAAGTGAGTGAGATTCCTCACAAGGGTTTCCTTTACCGTACCGGTATATGCGGCCAGAATATCACGCGATATTTTGAATTCTGAAAAAACTCCCTGTTTTGAACTGATGCCGAAAAGATCAGAAAGCAGTAACAGGGCCAATGCTACTCTCACCTTTACAGGTTTACGGGAGAACAGGTAAACGTTGTTAGTCCAAACGGTATATTCAAAACTCAGGTTTTCAAGAAGTTTTCTTGCCAGCTCTCCACTCTGATTCAAAGCCTTCAGAAAGGTGTCGCGCGATATAAAGGAAAGCATGCTGTCTTCCAGGGCAACAGCACTTACCGGATGCGGCTCGTTGCAAAGAATGGGACGATATCCGAACAAATCACCCTGCCGGTAAAAGTATACAATCTGTTCATTGCCTTCTTCGTCAGCTTTCTGGATATATACAATCCCTTTTTCCAGGTAAAAAACCCCGCGGGGAACGGAATTTTCATGAAAAAGATACTTGCCCTTGTGGTATGTTTTTATAGTCCGGTTTTCATGCAAAAATCTTCGTATTTCCTCCGAAATAGTATCAGGCAAAAAACCCGGCAGAAAACGGTATTTATTGATCAGAAGCCTGAAATCGTTTAAAAAAGCATCATCTTTTTCCCTTTTTTTCACAGATCAATTTTTTTACCAGGAAAATACAAAGATAAGAAATCGAAAAGGAACAAGCGAAAAAATGGATCATTATGGTATGATCCGGCTTTATTTTGAAATAGCATCCTTAGCGGTATTCAGGCAGGATCACAGGAAAAGGAGGACCCTTCATTTCTTTTCCCATTCCGGAACAACCTCTTGCAGGAACCGGGCCTTATCATTACGTAATGATTTCATATCCAGGCCAATATAGCTCTGGGCAGTTTCTTTGGATGAAATATCGGGCAGTGGCACTTCAGTATTGCGTCCAAAGGATGCCAGAACACGCGAGAGTTTTATCCTGGCTTCCTGAGCCTTGTCAATGCCGGTTGATATAATCCTGCTTACTTCCAGTGGCGCATGAAAAGAAGCCCCGTGACTGGCCGCTGCAAAATCCCATCTCCACTGTGCATGCCTGATCAGTTTGAGAATTTCCTTCATCTGCTCCTGATTGGCACCTGCATCCCAGGCAGCTTTTGCTTCAACATGTGCTCTCACCAGCAATTTCTCCAGTTTATGCCGAATGGAAGCAATTTTGTCCTGGCGCTCATATACGTCGGCTATCAGCTTTTCTGTTTCTTCCCGGTGGCAAACCTGGCAGGAAGTGGAAACATTTCTCAGAGGACTTCCGATATGATGGCTGGTAAACTTCTGTCCGCCTTCACTGATATATGGCATATGGCAGTCGGCACATGAAATTCCTCTTTTTGCATGGACTCCGCTGAGGTACAGCTCATAGTCCGGATGCTGTGCTTTCAGCATTGGAGCTTTGCTGATGGAATGTTCCCAGTCAGTGAAATCCATAGCGTCGTAATATGCCTCGATAGAATCAACGGAAAAGCCTTTATCCCAGGGGAAGGTAAGGTACTGAACACCTTCAGCGATATGTTTGTTGAAGTAATATTCAACATGGCACTGGGCGCATACCAGTGAACGCATTTCCTGAAGGCTGGAAGCGTTTATATCCTTTCCCTGCCGCTGAAAAGCCTCAATTAAAGCCGGCCGGGAAATGTGCAGATTCATGCTCGATGGGTCATGGCAGTCAATACAACCGATGGGATGGGTTACTTCCGGACCCAGGGTTTCCCATGTTCCTGCAAAAAAACCGGCTATGCCTTTTTCACTGATCAATCGCGGAACATCTGAGCTTTTGCAGGTCCAGCAGGTATTGGGTGACGGGCTTTTAATATTGCCAACGGGAGCGCCGGTGCGAAGGGTTTTTCGTATATCATCAATGGCATGATAATGTCCTCGTCCCTGATTATAATCTTTTGAAAAAGAATAACCTGCCCATAATATTACCAGCTCAGGGGATTCTTCCAGAACGTCAATGCTTGCCGATCCTCCGTAGCGGGATCGGAACGTGGTATCAGCCGTCTGCAGGTACGACTGATATTCTCGTGGAAAATACTTTCCCCACCTGGCGTTGTCAGGCTCAAGTGAGTCAATATCCGTAACCGGGGAATAAGCAAATACAGCTTCGGCGCGACGTTCAACTATGGAGGAAGCCAGCAGTCCGAGAAAGAAAACAACTACCATGGTAACCAGAAAAAAAACCCATCCCAGCCAGGGCTTTTGTTTTATTATTTCACTCAATGGTTTCATAGGGTTGCAATTAAGGGTTTATTATTCCGCCTTGTGCGCCATAGCTTTTTTCAGCCATGCGGGCACGGGTGAAGAAGGCAGCGGAACGCGGGCATTTGGTACGCTTGCCAGGCTGTTTACCGTTCCGTGGGGAGTGTGCCTGTGACATTCAGTGCAGTTTCTCAGGCTGAGGGAACTGATGTGGTGCGGACGCATGCTCTCCAATCGGAAATCTGTTACTAAAGCTTCATGACAACGGATGCAATTTTTCCATACCACTTTTTTTCCCGCAGTCTTAATGAAAATTACCTGAGGTTCAGCACGAAGAGTAAAGATAGTAGCGTGCCGCAGACCGTCTTTAGCTTTGAAATAGTATTTGTTCATTATGTTGTTGTGCGGAACATGGCAATCGTTGCAGGTTGCATTCTCCCTGTGTGAACTGTGCTGCCAGGTAGCATACTGGGGAGCCATAATATGGCAGTTTACACAGGTGCGGGGATCATCTCCGAGATAAGACGGTGCTCTTGAAATATAAACCAGGAAAAAGAACAATCCTGCTAACACGGCAAGCAGAGTGAAAACCGGTATCTTCCATTGGGGAGGCGGTGTAAATATTTTCAAAATGGAC
>CAZJQN010000158.1:5050-6308 GCA_964548125.1 uncultured Bacteroidales bacterium
CAGAATCAGAGGCTGCTGATATTCTGCAGAAAGTGTATCATGATCTGAATCCCCATCCCGCAGCACAACAGCACAATGTGCCTGTTCTTGACGGTAAAAGGCTCAACGGAATTCAGCATAAGTACCGTGAAACAGTTCTTTTTTTCCCCCGGCAGGGGCAGACATGTCACGCTTACTGTACCTTCTGTTTCCGCTGGCCTCAGTTTACCGGAATGGCACATTTAAAGTTCCGAACAAAGGAAGCCATGCTGCTTACAGACTACCTGAAAAGGAATACCGAAGTCACCGATGTTCTCTTTACCGGTGGTGACCCAATGGTAATGCACGCTTCTATATTGCGCACCTATATTGAACCTCTGCTGGAAGCAAATATTCCTCATCTTCAGACGATACGGATCGGCACAAAGGCACTGGCATACTGGCCGTTCCGGTTCTTAACGGATGAAGACAGCGATGAATTGATAGCTCTGTTTGAACGGATTGTGAAAAAAGGAATTAATCTGGCCATTATGGCTCATTTTTCCCATCCTGCTGAATTAAAAACTGCGTATGCAGTCGAAGCTATTCGAAGAATCCGGTCAACCGGCGCACAGATCAGAACCCAGTCTCCGGTATTGAAACATATTAACGATAATCCTGCAATATGGGCTGAAATGTGGAGGTTGCAGGTGAATCATAACTGCATTCCCTATTACATGTTCATCGCCAGAGATACGGGGGCCCAGCATTATTTTGCTCTCCCACTGGTAAAAGCATGGGAAATATTCCGCAAGGCTTACCAGAGCGTCAGCGGGGTTTGCCGCACAGTACGCGGGCCTAGCATGTCGTGTGTGCCCGGGAAGGTTCAGGTGCTTGGTGTAGCGGATGTTTCCCTATCTGATAAAAAGGAAAAAGTTATTGTAATGCGGATGCTGCAGGGGCGCAATCCTGACTGGGTGGCCCGTCCGTTTTTTGCTGAATATAATCCCGATGCTATCTGGATTGACCAGTTGAAACCTGCTTTCGGAGAAAAAAAATTCTTTTTCGAAGAAGAACTGGAGAAGATGTTCAGGGAGTCATTATCCGAGAAAGTCCCGGATGATTTTGAATAGTTCTGAAAATGTGTAATAGTCAAAATTAATATAACACTGATTGGAATTTTAAAAGAAAAATTTATGTCCTGCAAGACTAAAATTTATAACACGTTTGGTGTGGTGTCTTGTACTCCCAAATAGCCGGGATGTTCTGTTTCGATTTCACCCACAACTTCCTGCTTTTC
>CAZJQN010000159.1:0-4751 GCA_964548125.1 uncultured Bacteroidales bacterium
TGCCCCAGCATGAAAAAGTTTTTCTTACCGGTGGACCCCGGTGGGGGGCTTCAATAACATTCTTCTGGGATATTACCTTATGGTCTACACTCTGGGCCGTTGTCGATCCCGTAATGATGAAGGAGCATCTATCCTCCTGGATAAGAATTGATCCGAGCAAATATTATGGGAAAGACAATTTTGGAGGAAAGGGCGTTGGAAATGGTTATTCGGCCAATTATTGGGCGCTTTTCCAGATGATCCGTGATTATATTGCCGTAACAGGTAATGAAGGGTTCCTGCAGGATACCATAAACGGTAAAACAGTCCTCGAACACCTTGAGGATTATGCCCTGAACTGGAAAAAAATATCCTTATACGGTCAGGAAGGCTGTACCGATGATTTATATAAACTGGCTGATTTTGGTGATGATGAATGGAATCTTTTAGAATGTGTTCCAACATATAAACATATTGTTCCCTCATTCAATGTAGGATATGCCTGGATGATGCGCGAAATGGCCAGAATATACGAAAAGCTTGGAAAAAGGGAAAAAGCTGCTGAGATGGACACCTTGGCCTCTGAAATGGTTCAGCGTGTCCTCAAACTCTATGCAGGAAACGGGGTCTGGTACAGCCTCTATCCGGCCGGCAAAAAGATAGAGGTTAGGCATTGCCTCGATTTCTTCTTTATTGGTAAGTACATTCCAAATGATGTTCCTGAGAATATCAGAAAGGAAATGATTGATTTTCTCTACCGTGAACTGATGGCTGATCATTGGATGAGGGCTCAGTCAGTGGACGATGTTGCTGCTGCACAATCTGACAGACCTGACCATGGTCCTCTGGGAGCTTATGATGGCTGGCCGGCTGAAACAATGGATGCTCTTACACAGATGGGCTTCCCTCAGAAAGCCCTTGACTTCTATCATGCCATTGAACCTGTCACCTATGAAGGGATCTGGGCCCAGGCACACGAACTTTGGGGAGAGAACAAGACAACAAAACATGCCAGAGTTCGGATTGCTGAACGAGGCTGGCACAACAGGGAATCCTCAGGAGGAATTTCCCTTTCACAAGTCGTTCTGAAGGATTTCTTCGGATTCTATCCGCAAATTGGTGGAGAAGCTCTGCAAAATCATGGCCCTTTAAATCTGAGTGGGAAATTATACCATGTTCTTTATAATAATGCCTATCATACAATTCTGCTGGATAATGGAAAACCCAGAATGATCAGGGAAAAATTTTAGTCCTCTCAAACGAAAAGCCTGAATGAAACATACGCATTATACTGTCAAAAGAGGGTTGCTGATTTCGTCAGGAATCATAGCAGTCACTATAGTTTTTGGTTCTGTTATTTCAGCCCAGTACTCCCTGACACTTGCCCAGGAGCGATTCGACAAATTTAATCAGGTAGAAAACGGATGGTGCGCTTCTGACGCGACGATTTCACTACCCCTGCCTGGCGGAAAAACTCTGTGGCTATTTGGGGATAGCTTTATAGGTGAAAAAACCGGTACCTTCAGCATAAATCCGTCTCGCTCACGTATGATCAATAATTCAGCTGTTCTGGAAGATGAATCTTCTCTGACAGCTTATTATCAGGGTACTCTGGCAAACCCATCTTCTTTTATTCCGGCTGAAGGTAATACCTTTTTCTGGCCCGAGCATGCGGTAATTGAAAATGATACCCTGAAAATATTTGCCGTCAGAATAACTTACTCCAATAACAATAATCCGGGCTTCAATTTCAAAGTAGGAACAACTTCCATCGCCTATTACAAATATCCCGAACTCAACTATATCAATACAAAAAAAATTCCGTCTCTTTCTGACACAACCATGCGGTTTGGTGCTTGCGCCATCAGAAGCGGGGAATTCACTTACATATTCGGATTGAAAGATACTACCTCCGGCGGAATGACATGGCCTCTGCTTTATTTGGCAAGAGTAAAGCAAAGCGTGGATGAACCATGGGAATTTTATGCCGGCTCCGATTCCTGGTCAGGCGACTGCCGAAATGCACGACCTCTGGGAGACAGACCTATGAGCGAATCCTTCTATATTTACGAAAAAGATGGTAAATTTTACCTGATAATGCATGAAATATGGCTGGTGGGAAAGCTTTACATTCTGGAAGCAGATAAAATAACGGGCCCTTGGAACAGAGCTTCTTCGGGCGGTAAAGAAAACTTGTTTGCGGTAATTAAACCCTATCCCAACCTGTTCACTTATAATCTCTTCGCCCATCCGCAGTTTAATAATGATGGGAAAATTCTGATATCCTTTAATGTAAATACTTCCGACTTCTTTTCCATTTATAGTGATACTAGAAACTACCGCGCCCGTTTTTACTGGCTTGACGTGGAAAATGCTGCCTCTACTTCTATCCCTGATACATTGTCCCTGCATGACGTTTATCCAAACCTTTCGGACAACGTTAAGGCAAAAGAACAAATAAAAATTTCATTTTCACCCCATACTCGCTCCCTACAAATCACCAATGTTCCTTCTCCTTCTGTTTTGTCAATATACAGTCCTGACGGACGAAAATTGATGCAGGTTCAAATTTCAGGAGATACCTTTATACCGGTTCCCACAATATCCTCCCGCTTTTTAATTGTCCGACTCGAAGGAAAATGGGGTTCCGAAACCAAAAAAATCGTCTCGTATTGATTAAAAACCAGACACTATGAAAAAAACAGTCATTGTTGCCGCTTTTGCATTCATGTTTATTTCAGGGTCGTTCCGTGGAATTGCAAGTGAAACACGTGTTCTATCGTCTAATTACATTGTGCCAATGCAGGTAAGAGACACCAGCCAGATGAGCGCTGAGGAAAAGTTTGCCAAAGATATGGAAGAATGGAATAAAGCCCTGAAAGCTTATTACTATCACAAAAAAGAACACTTTGAGACGTTGCCTAAATCAAAGAAAGACATAATTTTTCTGGGCAACAGTATAACGGACAATTGTGAGTGGGCTGAACTTTTTGGCAACCCGCACATAAAAAACAGAGGAATCGGAGGGGATGATACCGACGGAATCCTGGAACGTCTCAGCGACATTACCTCGGGTCAACCAGCCAAAATATTTCTGATGATTGGAACGAATGATCTCGCCTTTGGTAAAACAGTGAACTACATTACTTCAAATTACCGGAAAATTATCACCCGGATCCGACAGGAATCACCACGCACAAAGATTTATATTCAAAGCATTCTCCCTACGGATGATGCGATCCACACCAACCGGAAAAATACCGACATCATACTGATAAATGAAGGACTGCAAGATATAGCCCGGGAGTTTTCAATTCCTTATATTGATCTTTTTGGTGCTTTTATGACAGAAAACAACAAGCTGAACAAGGAATACAGTCTGGATGGATTGCACCTGAACGGAAAAGGATATCTGGTCTGGAAAAATATGATTGCCCGGTACGTCAGAGAATAATTGCAATTAGTGTATTATCGAGGATGTTTATAGACTTTCGTTTTTTACTATCCCTTCAGGCAATCATACATATATAAGGAAGAATCATGTAAGAAGATAGGAACCTTAGCGTTAACATGCTACTACCTAAACAATGGAAAATCCTGAACGCTGGTTCCGAATGTCAGATAGAAACGAATGAGGTAACATCAAAAAGAAAAATCATGAATAATAGAATACCGTTCTTGATATTTCTGGCATTCAGTCTGGCAACAGGCGGTTGCCGGCAGAAATCCGTTGCGAAAAGACCCTGCTCGGAAACAAGTGACCGCCCCTTTCAGTTTACTGCGGAACCGGCTCCTGAATGGACTGCTCTGATGGAAAGAACTTCGGGCTGGTTCGGGGCCGATGGAATTTTTTCCATTCCCCTCGACGGTGTGGAAGAACAGGAAATCGCCGGCAAGAAAACGCTTTTCATCTTCAGCGATACGTATGTAGGCGAAGTTGTCAACCGGGTCCCCCTGCCCTGCAATGTGATGGTAAACAATTCATTGGCCTGGATGAAGGGATTTACACCCGACACATCAGCCATCGTATTTGAATACAACAAGGACCGTTCCGGAAAACCTGTATCGTACTTCGTACCGGATAACATAAACAGCAAACCGGAAGAATATTTCTGGTTGGGAGACGGATTTATCAACCAGGAAAAAAACAATACCCTCTACCTTTTTGCCTACCATGTGCACAAAACAGGACCGGGAGTCTTTGATTTTGAAGCCACCAATGTCACCATTCTTAAAATAAAAAATCCTGCACCCGCAGGCATAACAGATTATCAGCAGATACCAACCGGCCTCGGATTTGTGCATCCTGCCCTGGGAAGAATATACTTCGGAAGCGGAATTCTTGTAAATACAGAAAAAGCAAAAGTTCCTTGCCCTGATGGATATGTATATATTTATGGCATAGCGGAAGGCAAAAAATCCCTTCTGGCAGCAAGGGTCAGACCGGAAGAATTTGAAGACGTCAGTCACTGGACTTACTGGAATGGATCTGGCTGGGGTAAGGATATACATTCCGTTGCACCAATAATCGACGGCGTTTCGAACGAACTCAGCGTGACCCCGACACGGGATGGAAGATACTTACTCACCTTTACCATTCTTGGAATATCAGATAAAATCGGAATCGCTGTCGGGAAAAGCCCTGCTGGCCCTTTCGGGGAAACGAAGGAAGTTTATACCTGCCCGGAATACAAGGAAAAGGGCCTTCTGACTTACAACGCAAAGGCCCATTATCACCTCTCCAAGCCCGGTGAACTTCTGGTAAGTTATAA
>CAZJQN010000159.1:4851-6219 GCA_964548125.1 uncultured Bacteroidales bacterium
TACAACCCGATAAAGAATTTTCTTCCCTGTTTTATGCTGATTCAGGAGGAATATTATGTGCTGATGGCATTTTCTCCGTCCCCCTGCCGGATGGATCATCTGTCTTTTTTGTTGGAGATTGTTTTGTAGGTAAACTAATGAACGGAGGTATCGATCCGAAAACACCCATGCTGAGAAATGCTTTTAATCTCATCAACAGAGACATAACGGGGGCAAAAGCTATTATCAGAGGAACACTGTCTGAACCACAGACTCTTATGGTGCCTCCCTGTTCGGAAAACGACTCGACCTACCGCTGGTACTGGCCCGGCCATGGATTTACAAAAGGAGACACTTTGTTTGTATTTGCCCTGAGCCTTTATAATGATCCCTCCGCAATTAAAAAAATAGCAAAACGGGAAGAAGAAAAAGATGAAATGGACAAAATGGCGGAGGAAATGTTTGCGTTCAGAATTGCAGGAATTGACCTGCTATCTTATAAACTCCCTGAATTTGTTCATCTTGCAACCCACACGGTGGAATACGATTACAGAAAATACCCGATTGATTTTGGCAACTGTGTGATGATTGACAATGGATATGTATACATTTACGGTACAAAAAATGAACCGCATTTTTCCAAAATTCATGTGGCAAGGGTTCCTTTGAGCAGGAATGCACTCTATAAAGACTGGGAATTCTTCAATGGTTCAGGCTGGGATTCAAGTATTTCAGCCTCAGCTCCTGTTGAAACTGATATCTCCGTTTCGGAACAATTCAGCATCTTTAAATACTATAATAAATACATACTGCTAACCATGGAGCGCGCTGGAACGGATATTTATACCTACACAGCCGATACGCCAACAGGAGTGTTTACCAATAAAAAATTCCAGTATCGTCCTCCTGAACCCGGACAGGATACCACCGGAAGAATTTTTGTTTATAATGCTCTGGCACACCCTCAATACATAAGGAACGACAAACTTCTGGTTTCATACTGCGTCAATTCATTCCACGTAAAAGACGTTTACAGAAATGCAGAAAACTACCGGGCCAGGTTTTTGAGAATACCGATGAAGAAAATTATCGGCAAATAGGTCTTCCCCACATACCAGAGAGAATATTTGTTTCGGAGTAATGCAGGAATGATCTCATTCCGCTAAGTCCGGATCATGATACATCAATAAAGGCTACTGAATATTCTTTTGATATTCTGCCACAATAGTCTTAGCTTCCTCAAAATCAGCGTCCGATACAAAGACTTTCACGGCGCCGGCTCCACCGGCGGAAGTGTACCATGGAAATAGGGTGCCCATAATATCATCTTTCAGAAAACAGTAGATGCCGGCACTCTCCAGAATGCTTTTAACAATAGTAGCCTGTGCA
>CAZJQN010000160.1:0-6126 GCA_964548125.1 uncultured Bacteroidales bacterium
CTCTTTGCATAAAGACCCTCGCACTCAAACTTATTTTCTGCATACAGGAGATCCCTGCAAAAAGTTTTATTCTAAGATTCGACAAAAATTCTTTTTATAGTAATCTGTTGGCGAAATAAAAAGAGATGCCGGAGGCATCGAATTCCAATGTCCATGGTTACATCCATGGTAAGCCGGTAACTTATTCCCCCACAACGCCGGAGGCGTTGAAGAAAAAAAATTCAATGAAAGAGGGATGGATGTTTTTTAATCCAAACCTAATTAATAGAAACACAATAAAAATTAATCAATTTATTTCTATTGACTTATCGAGGTAACTCCGACTTATCAAAATCTTTCATTTGGTATTTGGGTTCAATTGACGAATTTAGGATAAACCAACCGGAAAAAAAATTCTGATCGTTGGGAAAACTGCCAGCCCTTTCTTAATTTTTTATTACTTTAGGTTAGATAAATTTTCACCCAATGTCTTCTGTGTTTCTTTCATTTCTTGGCACCAACCGTTACATTCCTTGTAACTATAGCTACGAAGGTAAAGAAACTGTTGCCGGAGTACATTTTGTTCAGGAAGCACTGGTGCGGATGTTCTGCAGTCATTTCGGTCCTGATGACCGCATTTGCATTTTTTTGACCAGCGAAGCGCGGCGTAAAAACTGGGAGCCCTTCATTCATTCTGCCGGATCCTCTTCTAAGGTGACAAAACCATGGTTGCGTTTTCTTTCATCTAAAAAAAAGGAAACGCATAACAACTACACCGGACTAAAAACCTGTTTATTGCCCTGGACTTTACATACAAATCTCCTGGAAGCTGATATCCCCGATGGATTGAATGAACAGGAGATCTGGGCTATCTTTAATGCCGTGTATGATCAGGTGCCTGAACAGGCTGAGGTTTATCTCGATATAACCCATGCTTACCGTTCCATTCCTATGCTGGCAACGGTTCTGCTCAATTATCTCAATGTAATTAAAAAAGTCACCGTAAAAGGCATTTTTTACGGTGCCTTTGAAACATTAGGAAACGTGAGGCAGGCGGAATCAATTCCCTTAGAAAAACGTACGGCTCCCATAATCAATCTCCTTCCGTTCTATGAGCTTCATCGATGGACCAATGCGGCGCATGCCTTTGTGTTTTATGGCATCAGCAGGGAAGTTACTAACCTGGTGCGTGAAAATGCCTGGCAACGAAAGGAAGAAGGTTTAAAATACCTTGACCGTTTTGCCAATTACCTAACAGAAATTTCAAATGATTTTACGACCCTTCGCGGACGGAAAATTAATGACGGATCTGATTTTGAAACCATGCGGCAAACCATTGCTCTGCTGAAAAAAGAAAAAGGACTGGAACCCCTTTCTCCTCTTCTTGAAGTAATTTCCCAAAAAATAATTTCTTTCAAAAAAAATGATATCCATAACGGTTTGCATGCCATCGAATGGTGTATAAACCACAACCTGATTCAGCAAGCCATTACCCTCATTCAGGAAGTTACAATTACCTGGTTGTGCATCAATCTGAAAAATAAATACAATCTTTCATTTGTTAAACAAAAAGATCGCGAGCTTGTTAATCTGGCATTCAATATTCTTGCTCAGCCAAATAAAAGAGAGTTGAGAAGGGACAAGACGGTAACCGAGCTTTCTGAAGAAAAAGTAGTGGGTGAATTACACAAAGTATATAATGCCATGCGAGACCTTCGAAATTCTATTAACCATGCCGGTTTTGCCGATAGTACTCCGGCTGCTACCTTTAATGATGCTGTAGGCAACGCATACCGCAATCTGAAAGAAATAATTTCAAAGTATGAAAACGCTGGTACTTCTGATAAGTGAGCAGACTATACCCAATTACTTGTTTATTAAAACATTCGGACCGGCCGACCGGTATGTGTTTATTTCAACACAAAAAATGCAGAACAATGTTTCCGGTAACCGGAGCGAATGGATCAGAAAGGCTGCAAACCTTGACCCTTCAACCATTACAACACTGATCGTTCATCCCGAGTTTAAGGATCAGGTGATGAATGAATTAAACAATATTCCATGGCATAATTGCGGAAAGTTAATTGTAAACCTTACCGGCGGCACCAAAATGATGGCCCTTGCTGCCTGGGATTTCTTTCGTTCAAAAACCCCTGATATCTGGTATATTCCCCTGGGGGCCGGTGCGTTTCACCTCTGTGAAAACAGCAGCGAAAAGGTACAGTTTCAGTATCTTCATCTCGATGAGTACCTGGCATGTTGCGGCATTTATAAAAGCGAGGAACACTATACAACCGAAACCTGCACGCATAGTGTAAGCATGGCTTCTAATATGCTCCGCGGGTACCTTTCTGAACGTCATGACCCCTCTCTCTTCGAACAGGTGCGTCAATTGCACCGGGGCTCCAGAGATACTGATTTCCGGCCCGCTGAATGGGAATTAATGAGAGAAAAAATCAGAGGAATATATAAGCTTCAAATCAATGGGAATTCGCTTTCCGAAGATTCCGTTGTTTACCTTACAGGACGATGGTTTGAAGAACTGTGCTTTTATGAAATCCAGAACCTGCTAACTGATAAGATCAGGGACATTTTTCTCAACGTGCACCTTTTTCACAAAACTTCCAGCCAGAGCAGCATAAAAAAGCCGGTAGATAATGAGTTTGATGTTCTTTTTGTGTACCGCAATGTTCTTTATATGGTTGAATGCAAAACAACCAGTAATAAGAATAAAAATATTTTTCTTGAATCTTTATACAAAGTAGCTGCTTTGCGGCAATATTTTATGCTTACGGTGAAAGCGGTATTGTGCGTACTTTTTGATGTTTCACCGGCTCATAAGGAAAGAGCCCGCTTAGCAGGCATTGAGGTTATTGACAGGGCTGATTTTAAAGGGGGAAAAGGCCGCCAACGCTGGAAAGAAATACTGAATATACGTGAGTCAAATTGAAGTATTATATTTCGTAACAAAAAGTAAGAAAGTTTATGCTGATTAATCTGAGCAATCACCCTTCAGCTCTGTGGCCTGAAATTCAGATGAATACAGCACGGGAACTTTTTTCTGCTGTAACCGATATGCCCTTTCCACATATCGAACCAGGAATATCGCAGGCTGATATGGAGCAACTTGTTCTTGCATACGGCAAAAAATGTGTACAGAAAATTGCTGACGCCGGGCCCGGAAACCATGCTGTTCATCTTATGGGCGAAATGGTATTCACAACAGCTCTGGTTACCTGGCTTCTCCGGCATAATATACGTTGTGTTGCTTCGGCAACCCGCCGTATTACCCGCACCAATGGTAATGAACAGACCTCTGTTTTTGAATTTTCAGGTTTCCGTGATTATTTCATAATTAGCTGATAAACATGTATGGATGATAATCGGTTTCTTTGGGCTAAAGCAATTGAAGAGCTACTTAACAAAGGATATGTTCCGCAGAAGCCTGATTTTGAACTCTTTCCCCAACAGGAAGAGGTTTTTGAATATTTTAAGAAGTTTATCAAATCTAAATCAGCTAATACGTTTCTTCTCAAAGGATATGCAGGCACCGGTAAAACTACCCTGATTCGCCATTTCATATACTGGCTCTATGAGAATAATTTTAAATTTACTCTGCTGGCCAGTACAGGCCGAGGTGCAAAAATCCTGTCTGATATAACCGGCGTAAGATCTATGACAATTCATGGCCTCATTTATATGTATGAAGGGCTTAACCAGAATCTTGATGAACTGACAGCTATGCATCAGCAACATCAGTTACCGGGTACACAGCTTGCATTAAACTTTGCTCTTCGCTCTTCACCCGATGAGGATATGGTTTATATAATTGATGAGGCTTCTATGATATCCGACGTGCGGGATCCCTCTTCTTCTTTTGCCCGATACGGGAGCGGAAACCTTTTACGCGATCTGTTTACTTATCACCCTCAGGGAAAATTCATTTTTTCCGGCGATGCCTGCCAGCTTCCTCCCGTTAATCAGAAGTTTTCCCCGGCTCTCGATAAAAATTACCTGAACCGTACATACCATCGGGTAACATGGGAAGCCGAACTTAATGAGGTAATTCGTCAACCGGCCCGGAGCGGAATTCTTGATGCTGCTACCCGAATCCGTCGCCTTGTGCTCGAACCCCCGTCCAATCCCTGGCCCCGTGTTATACCTTTGAGGAATCGCAACAATATCATTATTTACCCTGATTATGATGATTTTCTGGGGAAATACATCAACCTGATTGCTGTTAACGGTTATGACCGGGCAACATTAATCTGCTATTCTAATAAATATTGTAGCGTATTCAATGAGGTTGTAAGAAAATTCCTATTTGATAGCGAAGACCCGCTTGTTCCCGGCGATTTGCTCATGGTTATCCAGAACAATTACCTGGTGGATCTTGTAAACGGCGATCTGGTGGAAGTGGTTAAGGTTGGGAATTATTATCAGAGGGCGGGTCTCCGATTCCGTGAAGTGGAGGTACGCGAACTGGCATCACAACGAATATTTAATACCCTGTTAATCGAATCGGTGCTTACCAACGTACAGCAAAAACTCGATGAACACCAGCATTTAAACCTGTTCATCGATTTTAATATCCGTATGCGTGAAAGAGGAATTAAACAGGGAACATCAGAATTTGATCTAGCAATGAAATCGGATCCATATCTGAATGCTCTGCGTGCTAACTACGGCTACGCCCTTACCTGCCATAAAACCCAGGGTGGAGAATGGGACGATGTGTTTGTTTTTATTGATAACAAAACCCTGGGTATACAGCCTCCCGGTTTTTACCAGTGGCTTTATACAGCCGTTACCCGTGCCCGGAAGTATCTTCATGTGCCCGACGGTTGGTTTCTTTGCTAAAATCTCTTGCCTGTGCAGCTGATACTCGATAAGGCCGGTAGTTACCTCTCCGTGAAAAATGGAATGTTTCATGTTAGCCATGACGAGGGTGAGCGCGACATACCCGTTGACAGAGTTTCTTCCATCCACCTGTCAAAAGCTGTTGCTGTTACTTCTGAGGCCCTTATGCTGGCTGTGGATAATGAAATCGAAGTATTGCTTGTTGACAGGAAAGGAAATGTATTGGCCCGTCTGTGGAGCAACAAATACGGCTCGGTAGCTACAATAAGGAAAAACCAGCTTGCCTTTAGCCAGAGCAAAGATGCTGCTGTTTGGGTGCGAAATCTGATGGTCCGCAAAATAGATAACATGACAGCTCTCCTTATGATCCTGGTCAGCCCGGATCATGAAAATGAAAAGCACATACTTACCGTAATTGCTGAGCTGGAAAAAATGAAAGAAAAAATTCTACAGGAACCGGGCGATACAGTTTCTGAAATTGCTGCTGCCCTCAGAGGGTATGAAGGTTCGGCTTCCAGAAAATATTTTCAGTGCATCAGTGCCTACCTGCCGGAACAATACCGTTTTGAAGCCAGAAGCCAGCACCCAGCCCTTGATATGTTCAACTGTTTACTTAATTATGCGTACGGAATGTTGTATGGTAAATGCGAGGGCGCTCTCATCCGTGCAGGTATTGACCCATATGTAGGTATTTTTCATCGCGACGAATATAACCGTCCGGTGATGGTGTACGACTTTATCGAGCAGTTTCGTGTCTGGGCCGACTATACCGTAATCCATCTTTGTATGCAGCAGGTCATCTTCCCCGACTTTTTTGATATCGAAAATGGTGCATTTTACCTTAATAGTGCCGGAAAACGGATCTTGATTCAGAGTTTGAACGACTATCTCGACGAAGTGGTTACTATTGGAGGTCTGGAGCGAAGCCGGAGTACCCATATCGAACTGGCTGCCCAGAATCTTGCCACCATGCTGAAGAATTTTCTTTCGCCACGGTGAAAATTCATTCCGCATCAATAGGAAAATCTGCTTAATTTACTGGAAAGAAAAGAAAATGCAGTAATGGTATCCGGTTTATACGGGTTATGCTTTATACGGGATTGTTCAATAGAAATAAAATGAAAATAAAAATAACTTATTTCTATTGATTTATCCGAAGAACCATGAATTTATAAATTCAACCAGGCTAACCCCGATGGAACAAAGTGAAATCGGCCTAACAGGCACAATAGGCATTGTATAATGCGTATTGTGGGTCAAAACTTATAAGATTAAAGTAAAATTATT
>CAZJQN010000161.1:0-6091 GCA_964548125.1 uncultured Bacteroidales bacterium
ATGATTTGAATTATAGCAAAACTATTTTTAGAGGAGATTAGTCAGTAGAAACAAGTTGTTTATATATTTTATTGTGTTTCTATTGACTAATCTAGGATAAAACGCTGTACTTTTGCCTGAGTCTATTTTTATGATCAGGAAAAAAAGTGATGCGATTATTCAGCCGGATAACGGATGGAAACTTCCTTTGGTAGAAGAATTTTATACCATCCAGGGTGAAGGTTTCCATGCGGGAAAACCGGCATATTTTATCCGAATTGGAGGTTGTGACGTAGGATGCGAATGGTGTGACACTAAATTTTCATGGAATTCTGCCCTGCATCCTCTTGTTCCTGTAGAAGATATTGTAGAAAAAGCTGTTGCATGTCCGGCAAAAGCAGTTGTGGTTACCGGTGGTGAACCGCTCATGTACAACATGGACCCCCTTACGATTGCACTCAGGGAGAAAGGTATCACCCTGTTCTTAGAGACATCAGGAGCCTATCGCTTAACAGGTCATTGGGACTGGATCTGCCTTTCTCCTAAAAAGAACATGCCTCCGCTTGATGCAGTATATGAAAAAGCCTGCGAATTGAAAGTAATTGTAAAGGATTTCAATGATTTTGCCTGGGCTGAAGAAAACGCCCGCAGGGTTAAAAAAAACTGTTATCTTTATCTTCAGCCAGAATGGAGCAGGTATGAAAAAATTATACCGGAAATTGTGGCGTATGCCAAATCACATCCGGAGTGGAATATTTCCCTCCAGGCCCACAAGTTTATGCATATTCCCTGATAGAAGTACTTATATGCATTTTTTTTTCAGATACAACCGTATTATAATTTGCCTGGTAATCTTATACTGCCTGTCAGCATCTTCAGTATTCGCTCAGAACCAGTACAGCACAACATCAAAAAAGGCTGTTAACACATTCAATATAGCTCTTCGGGAGTACCAGTCACGAAACTATACCGTTGCTCTCGATTATGTTAAACAGGCAATCGACATTGATAAGTCTTTTTCGGAAGCATGGTTTCTGATGGCTGATATTTATGCCGAGATGAACAATAATCAAGGTATTATCAGTACCCTGAAACATGTTCTGGAACAAAAACCTGATGTTTTTCCGGCTGCCTGGTACAACCTTGGTAAGGCATATTTTTCGGAAGGTGAATACCAGGAGGCTATAAGCGCTTTTCTTCGTTTTCTCCAATACAAGGGGCAAAATGAATCTCTCGTTCAGCAGACACAATTTTTCTTGCGATCCTGTGATTTTGCAGTTCACTCATTAAAAAATCCGGTACCATTTGTGCCTTTTAACCTGGGTGATAGTATTAATACGGAATATGATGAATACTGGCCAAGCCTTTCCATAGATGAGCAGATTCTTGTTTATACGGTACTGCTTCCCGTAAATATCAGAATACAGGGTAAACAACGGAACAGGCAGGAGGACTTTTATGTAAGTTTTTACCGAAATGGTTCATGGAGCAAAGGTGTTAATATGGGGCTTCCCCTTAATACCTCCGATAATGAAGGTGCCCAGTCGCTTACCCCCGATGGCCGTATCATGTATTTTACCGCTTGTAACAGACCCGATGGGAAAGGCCAATGCGATATTTATGTGTCATATCGGCAGGGAGAAAAATGGACAGAACCCGAAAATCTGGGTAGTCCTGTTAACACTTCAGGCAGTGAAAAACAGCCATCCATATCGCCCGACGGGAAAACACTGTTTTTTGCATCCAACCGGCCAGGCAGTAAAGGCGGACTCGATATCTGGTACAGTTCAAAAAATGAAGATGGTTCCTGGCAAAATCCTGTGAATTTGGGCGACAGTATCAATACGCCGAGAGATGAACAATCACCTTTTATACATGCTGATAATACTACCCTGTATTTCTCGTCCAATGGACATATTGGGATGGGCGGCTATGATATTTATATGACCCGTCGCAGAAAGGATAGTACATGGTCAGCGCCCGTGAATCTCGGATATCCTATCAATACCTGTCGTGACGAAATTGGTCTGATTGTCAATGCTTCAGGCAACAGAGCCTATTTTGCTACTAATCGCGAAACAACCAGGGGGCAGGATATCTATTACTTCGATTTATATCCTGAGGCACGGCCTGTTCCGGTTTCTTATATAAAAGGGGTGGTTACAGATGCAAACACAGGTGCTCCGCTGGAAGCCAATTTTGAACTAATTAACCTGAAAACTTCGCTTTCTGCAGTTACATCAAAATCGGATCCGGTTACGGGAGCTTTTCTCGTCGCTTTACCTCCGGGTTTTAATTATATGCTGAATGTATCAAAACCAGGATATCTTTTTTATTCCGATCATTTTGCTCTGGCTGATACATTCACCCAGTCACAACCTTTCCTGATGAGAATTGCCCTGCATCCTGTGAAACCGGGTGAAAAAGTTGTCTTAAAAAATATATTCTTTGAATGGAATTCGGCAGAACTACAGCCCGAGTCTTTCTCCGAACTCAACAAACTTCTTTCCTTTATGCGCGAAAATCCTGATGTGAGAATCGAGGTAAGCGGCCATACCGACAATACCGGCTCTCCGGATTATAACCTTAAGCTTTCTCTTAACAGGGCCAAAGTAGTCGCTGATTATCTGATTAAGAACGGAATGGATCCTTCACGGATCATTGCCAGGGGTTATGGAGAAAAACAACCGGTGGCAGGAAACGATACCGAAGAGGGAAGAGCCCTGAACCGTCGTACCGAGTTCAGAATCCTTGGAAAATGATGATGTATCTTTGGATTCTGCAAATTATTACCGGGAATATGGATTTTTTTAAATATACCGTATGAGAAAAGAATTTCTGCTCTGCTTGTTTGTTTTCCATGCGGCCATTAATACATTTCCCCAGCAGCCTCATTTTGAACCCTTCAGGGTTGTCTGTTTAAATCCTTCCACACCGGTAAAAGATCAGAATAAAACCAATACCTGCTGGAGTTTTTCCGTTGTTTCCTTTCTTGAATCAGAATTACTGAGAAAGTTCCGGGACACGTTCGATCTTTCGGAAATGTATTTTGTACGGACTGTATATGAAAAAAAGGCAGAAAAGTATTTCAGGATGCATGGAACGATAAACTTAACCGGAGGAGGAGTATTAAATGACGTTATGGATGCGATTGCCGCCTTTGGAGTTGTTCCCGAACAAGTTTATCCTGCCAGCAAAACAGGTGGTTCCCTGCAGGACCATACCCTGCTGGATAAAACGATAAGAAACTTTATGGAAAAGGTGGTGACTGATCAGGTTGCTTTTATCGATACTTTATGGAAGAGTAAGTTTTCTGCACTTCTTGATGACTGGCTGGGAGAGGTTCCTGATCACTTTTACTGGAAGGGGCATATCTATAACCCTTTTACTTTCAGGGATAGTCTGGGGATCCAGCCTTCAAATTACATTGTACTAACCTCTTTCCTTCATCATCCCTGGTATTCCGAATTTCCTGTTGAAGTGCCCGACAATTGGAATTGGGCAAAAGCCTGGAATGTTCCTCTGGATGAGCTGGAACAACTGGTACGTTATGCTTTGTCAAATGGTTATACTATTGCCTGGGCAGCAGATATTTCAGAACCCGGATTTGATTGGAAGAATGGAATGGCATATCTCTCCAGAGATTCTGTTTCTGTTTCGTTAAGTCAAATTTCATCTGCACAAGGGGAATACTTATTTAAAAACATAGTGCCATCTCAGGAGCCTATAGTGACTCAGTCATTTCGTCAGATGCAATTCGACAGGTATGCAACCACCGACGACCATGCAATGCATATAGTAGGAATGGCTGAAGATACAACAGGCAGGTTATGGTATATTGTGAAAAATTCCTGGGGAAATCGGGGAACAAGGTTTAATGGATATATACTAATATCCGGGGCTTATTTCAGAGCAAAAACTATCTCTGTTTTAATGCCGCGGGAAGCAATGCTAAAAGAATTACAACGTAAACTCAATTTGATAAACTGAAATTTTGACTATGGAATGCAACAAAAACAGAAATGCGTCTTGGTGCAATTGTAGCTATCCTTGCTCTTCCAAAGGAATATGTTGTGAATGTTTGAGAAATCACCGGCTAAATGGTGAACTGCCGGCATGCTATTTTCCTCCCGATGCAGAGAAGACGTATGACCGCTCTATCGAATACTTTATTTCACTTTATCAGAAAAGAGGAGCTTGGTGGAACTAAAAAAGCGCGAAAACATCCTTTCGGTTTTCACGCTTTTCTGCAGACCAGATCTATGAAAAAGACTGGAATTTATTGTGTCAGAATGCGCCTGGCTCGTTCATCAAGTGCCTCTGTCATAAATGGGATTCCGGTTACTTCGGCCGTTTCCCTGTTGGATGCAATCAGGTCATCACGAGAAATCTCAGAAATTCTGAATTTTCTGGCACCGGCCATAAATTGCTGCAGACCGCACTTCAGTTTGTCCATGTATGTGTACATGGCTATAGCACCATAAGGGATTACTTTCATTTCTTCGTTTCCTACAATTCTCTTAACTTCTTCCCAACCGGCGAATATTTCTTCCGGGTATTTTCCTATTGCTGTAACCGACGGTGGTAATTCTGTCCAGTGGCCGCTCAATTCTGCTCTTTTATCGGGCTTAAAGACTCCTTCAATATTGCTTCCGACAAATCCGCATATCATGGGAGCTCTTCCCATACAAACCAGTTTCGTAAAGGGAGCACCAAGGGCGAGGGCTTTGAAAATATGATCTTCTCTTGCAAAACCTCCGGCAAGAGAAATATCCGGAACCTTTTTACCTCGATCGGCCAAAATCTTGCAATATTCGTATGTTTTCGCGTGAAGCGGTAGAGAAGGTATCCCCCAGTGTTGCATCATATTCCAAGGACTCATCCCGGTTCCGCCTCCGGCCCCGTCAACGGTGAGTAAATCCAAACCAGCATCCGAAGAAAAACGAATGGCCATTGCCAGGGCTTCCATACCATACGCTCCTGTTTTCAGAGTAATGCGTTTGTAGCCAAGTTTCCTTAAATACTCAATTGATTTCATGAAAGAAGCATGTACTTCTTCCGGTGTCGACAAATCTGTTCCTCCCAACCGGCTATGACGGGCAAAAGAAGTTATTGCCCTGGCTTCAAATGCAGCCTGAACCGACGGATCATACGGATCGGGATCTACCAGGTAGCCTCTGTCCTTGAGAAATTTAGCATATTCGATGCTGTCAACCTGAATTTCTCCTCCAATGTCCTTGGCTCCCTGACCCCATTTCAACTCAATTATTACCTTATCACCGTATTTTTCTATTACATACTCTGCTACTCCGTTACGGGTGTCTTCTACATTCATTTGAACAATTATAGCCCCATATCCGTCGAAATATTTAAGATAAGTCTCTATCCTTCTATCCAATTCAGGCGCCTTTTTGATTTTCCCGTTTTCGATTACGGAAGCTTTATCAACACCCACCACATTTTCTCCTACAACTATAGGAATACCGCATAATGCAGCGCCTACCGCAAACGAATTCCAGTATTTGGCAGCCACAAAGGTGGATCCAAGAGCTCCTGTCATTACCGGCATCCTGCATTTCGTTTCGACTGAATTTCCGAAACTTGTTTCAACATCCGCGTGCGTAAACAAACACTTATCCGGATTTTTTTCTTCGATCCCTCTGGCACCGTATGCATACCCCTGAATACGAAGGGCATGATAACCGATTCCCAGAGAGGTAATGTGATTACCGCCTGCGGTACTGTCGCCAAAATTGCGCGGATATAACAGCTTCCTCCCGATAAGGGACGATGTCCACGTTTCACAGGTCCCTTTGCACGAAGCAAGGCATAAAGTACATAAGCTCGATTCACTTGGAACTCCTCTATTGACTGTCCCGATAGAATCAATGTTTTTTAGCCAGTAGAACATATTTGCCTCCTTTGTTAAATTTTAAGTTGTATAAATATGCAGTTTCTGTCCAAAAATAACTACTGAAATTTTATTTTCAAAATGTTATTGCTTATTTAGAATGCATATTTATGCAATAATATTTAACCGAAGTACTATGAATTAAAAAATTCAACCGGGCTAACCCCGATGGAACAAAGTGAAATCGGCCTAACAGGCACA
>CAZJQN010000162.1:0-5908 GCA_964548125.1 uncultured Bacteroidales bacterium
AACGCACATAGGCTTTTTCAGCCCATTCGATGGCTTCCTGCAAATCGCCAGCTATTTCGGCTGCCAGAGCCATGTTGTAGCAGGCCCGACCGGCCAGTTTTGCATCCTGATCTTCGGTATATTTCTTCCAGACATCGGCTGCTTCTTCCCATCGATTAGTCTGTGCAAGTCTTTTTGCATACTTCATATCATCATTTCCTTTTTTGTACATTTCTCTGCCTGTGCGAATCCATGAAGGAGAAATTCTGCGAGCGTATTGAGTACCGGCAAAATATCCAGCTTGTTTTACGATTTCATTCTGGGGTGGAAGATTGATAAGGGCTTCTTTATGGTTTCTTCCTTCCGCTTCCCATTCGCGGAAATCGGTAAAAATGCTTTCATCGATAATTTGCCTGCTGGCTGGATCATAAATTCGCCATCCAGATTCAATGTTAGATCTTACGTGGGTTATTATTACATCATATTTAACTTCCCGTTCGTTTTCCTTGCGGGTACGTTGCTCTTTTCGATCGGAATACAGGTTATTCGAGTCGAAAACTTCAAGCGTCAGAAGTGCATCAGTCTGATTCTGGCGGCAGATTCTCTCTACGGTGTTCCAATCAAGCGGGACCGGGAATTGACGGGTACCGGTTCCCTTCATTTCATTTTCGGATGGAACGACCACAGTGAAGCGAGGCGAACTTGCCAATCCATCGGCTACTCCGCGAATACATTCGAATGAGCCGGCTCTGTCGGCAAACAATCCCTCTCCTGTTATCACCCCCTCCAGCACATTTTTCACCTTTTCTTCTTTGGCGGGAAGGCTGCGATTTACAACGGTCAATGACCGGATATTGCGCGGCACATTGATTTGTGCTGGTTCAAGAACAGTAAGGGTTACATTCATCGTTGAACACGATGTAAATATAAGCATGAGAGGCAGGAAGTATTTTTTCATAGAGGTAAATCCACTTAAATCATATTATTAAAATTTATCTAATGCATTGCGATTGGTGCCTGAAAGATAGGTATATTTTCTGATCTGACAGCTTAAGAATAGTAGCGGTTTATCAGACCGAATCGGAAAAAATGCATTCAATTTTTTGCATACAGTATTAAGAGAAATGTCAGATTTAGGTAAACCCGGTGAATTGAGTTATTTTTGTATTTCAATGAAAGCATACCCCATGCAAGAAGATACCATCTGTGCCATTGGAAGTCCTCCAGGACAAGGCGCCATAGCAATTGTTCGCGTCAGCGGTCCGGCATCGTTCAGGGCAGTCAATCAGATTTGTGCATTGCAGAAAGAAGGGAAAAAGCTGGAAGAAACACCACCCGGAAAGATGGTTCGAGTGTGGATACGCGACGGTGAATCCATTCTTGACGACGGAATGGTTTGCCGTTATGTATCTCCCAATTCCTATACGGGAGAAGATATGGCGGAAATCTTCTGTCATGGATCGGTTTATATTCAACAGCGTCTGCTTCAGTTGCTGATAACATGTGGCGTAAGGCTGGCCAGGCCAGGTGAATTTACTCAGCGTGCCTTTCTGAATGGCAAAATGGACTTATCGCAGGCCGAAGCAGTTGCCGATCTGATAGCCTCCACATCGGGGGCCTCGCATCGTCTGGCAATGGATCAGATGCGGGGTGGTTTTTCCTCGGAAATTGAAGCTCTGAGAAAGGAAATGTTGCAATTTGTATCCCTGCTGGAACTGGAACTTGATTTCAGCGAAGAGGATGTCGAATTTGCCGATCGCTCCGAACTTATGGCCCTTCTTGAGCGTATTATCGATAAAATACGAACCATGGCTCAATCCTTTGCCAGCGGACAGGCTATAAAAAACGGCATACCGGTTGTGATCGCAGGTTTACCCAATGTTGGCAAGTCTACCCTTTTAAATACCCTGCTCAATGAAGACAGAGCCATCGTTTCCGAAATTCCCGGAACAACCAGGGATACCATTGAAGATACGCTCCATATTGAAGGCTATCTGTTTCGGATCATTGATACAGCAGGATTGAGACATTCAAAGGATGAAATTGAGGCAATAGGGATCAGAAAGACCCGGGAAAAACTGAAAACAGCCCGGATTGTTTTACTGGTAGTTGATCTGACGGATTCCAGCAATGAAATACCTGGTGAAATAAAGGCCCTGCATCTAGCTAAGGAACAGCGGATAATTCTGGTGGCCAATAAAACCGATAAAGTTCCTGAAGAATTCCTTCAGCAGAAGGTTTCTGAACTTAAACAATTGAATGCTGGAACAGTGATTCCTCTGTCGGCAAAAAAGCAGAGCAACTTAGACTTACTGAGAAAGGAGCTCGTCAGCATTGCACAGTCCCTGACTGAAGGGCAGGATGTAATGGTAACCAATCTGCGGCATTTTGAAGCCCTGGACAAGGCCAGACAGGCACTTGAGAGAGCGGGTGCAGGACTGAAAGAAAACATACCAACCGATCTCGTGGCCCAGGATATCCGTGAAGCCATCCATTATCTGGCAGAAATTACAGGCGAGATCACCACCGATGAAATTCTTGGGAATATTTTTAAGAATTTCTGTATAGGGAAATAAAGAGAATGAATGCAATCCTTGCCATTTATTTGCCTGTGGTATCAGGAACAATGGTAAGTTTTATTGTTTCCTTGTTTACCACACTGGGTTGCAGCAGCAAGGCAGGAACCATATAAGTACCATTATTGATACTTATATTGAGCGGTGGAACTTTGGCTTCCTTTGCAATCTTCATAGCAAATTCCGCGGCGCTAACGGCTATATTTTCGATGGGTTTATAAACAGTCATCACCTGTTTTCCGGCCATAATTCGTTCGCAAGCAAGCTGGTCGGCATCCTGACCAGAAACCCAGACCTTCCCAGCCAGGTTTTTTTCTTCCAAAGCAGTGATCACCCCGGTTGCCAGATCGTCATTAGCTACCAGTACAGCGTTAATATCAGGATATTGTTTCAGGCATTCCTTCATCAGCTTGTAGCTTTCATTCTTATCCCAGCGGGGTACGAACTTATCGAATACAACTTTAATGTCACCGCGGTCAATATATGGACCAAGCACATTAAGCTGGCCGGTTTTAATCATCAGGGAATTATGGTCGGAAGTAGGTCCGCTGATGATGGCATATTTGCCTTTCGGGCAAAGCTTGGTCAGGTATTCGGCCTGTAAGCGGCCAACGTCCATGTTATCGAACGAAATATACAGGTCGAGATCGCAGTTCCGGATGAGGCGGTCGTATGAAATAACAGGAACTCCATGTTTATGGGCCAGTTTTACTATTTTGGCAGCCTGGTATTGATCAACAGGAACAACAACAAGCACATCTGCACCAGCTTCCAGAAATTTCCGGGCTTGCTCGAACTGGCGGTCAGGGTTTCCATTGGCTGTATCAAATAACAGTTGACCGTCAAGTTCCCTGATGCGTTTTTCAAAAATCTGTTTATCCTTTGACCATCGCTCCTGGGCGAAGCTGTCCATTAAAAGTCCGACCTGTTTTTTTGAAGAACACCCCGAAAACAGAAAAAGGAGAAACAAGGAGGCAGTAGCCATCCGGAAAAATATACGGGTTCTCATGGCAAAAGGATTTTGAGGTTATCAATCCCTGCAGTTACACCCATTCCTGAATTTATAAAATTAATACAACTTAAGGAGGAAAACAACTTTTACAACATATTTCAAAACAGGTTAAAGCTGTTCTTTGATAAGTGTTTTCAAGATGGAGCGCACAAAAAACGGTCCCTGATAAACAAAACCCGTATAAACCTGAATAAGAGAAGCCCCGGCACGCAGTTTTTCAATGGCATCCGCAGGAGTCATGATACCTCCGGTACCAATAATCGGTAGTCTATGGCCTGTTTTATCAGCAATATATTGAATAATATCAGTTGAACGCCGGGAAAGAGGAGCACCGCTCAATCCACCCTGTCCGATAGCATTCAATTTTTCAGCTGGTGTCAGCAGATTATCACGGTGGAGAGTAGTATTAGTAGCCACAATGCCATCCAGACCAGTTTGGTCAATAATATCGAGCGTTTCGTCAATCTGCTGAAAGCTCAGATCTGGCGAAATTTTCAGGAGCAAGGGCTTTCTCATTGGCATCTTTCTTCTTGTATCAGTAAGCCGCAGTAAAATAGCAAGAAGCATATCCTTATCCTGCAGTTCAGAAAGATCCCTGATATTGGGACAACTGACATTCACCACAAAATAATCGGCTACATCATACAAGGTTTTCAATACGAAATCATAATCTTCCACCGCCAAATGATTAGGAGTAGAAGTATTTTTTCCGATATTGGCCCCAACAATGACATCAGGTTTATTTCTTAGCAGCCGAAGCCTGACCGCCTCAGCCCCATCGTTATTGAATCCCATCCGGTTAATCAGACCCTGATCAGCAGGAATACGAAACAAGCGCGGTTTAGGGTTTCCCTGCTGCGGTTTAGGAGTCACGGTTCCAATCTCTATGAAGGAAAAGCCAAAAGCAGCAAATTCATTATAAACCAGCGCATTTTTATCGAAACCTGCCGCAAATCCCACAGGATTATCGAAATGCAGACCAAAAACATTTCTCTCCAGCTTAACCGAACGAGGTTTGCATATACGAGTAACAGCAGATTTTTTTCCAGGAATTTTGAAAAGAAAACGAATTCCAGCTATCAGCCAGTGGTGAATTCGCTCAGGGTCAATAAGAAAAAGAAGAGGGCGAATCAGAAGCCTGTACATAAATTTTTAGGCAAATCTACGAAGAAAAATGAATTGATAGAAATTTACATACGTAAACTTTTGAACATGTTACATATGTAAATTATGATATTCGATACATCAGATATGATATTAAGGTAAAGAAAAGCACAAAATCGGCACCGTTTTCGAAATCAATCCTGAGGGGTTAGCATTTGTGCAATTAAAGGAATTCGAGTTGCATATTTTGAAAGGCTAACACGCATTCGGAATCATTAAATGGAATCTCTCATGCAGAGTATACTCAGGCGCATAGTCCCGCTCATATTGAGTGAGTTTACAATTACATAATACGGTCTTTCCGGCCATCCTATCAATGTTTCAGAAAGAATCCCGAGACACTCCATACCTGCCTTCATACAATAGGGAATTAATGATACCCGCTGGCCGACCATTCCGTCATGGGAAATTATACAAAATGTACAATGATTTATTGTTTATTGTCCTGCTGAGGTACAAAGCGCTGAAAACTATTATCAGAATACAGCAGTAAAATCTCCTTCACCCTGGGGCCATTTCTGACTGCATCAGAAACAACTGAGCCATAGTTTTCCGGATCGGAAGAATGAACTTCCCGAATCATCTCAGTTTGCTTTGAATCTTTATTGGTTTCACCAGGATGTACAGGATGTTCAAACAATGTTCCAGTATGCGGTTTCCTGTACATTTCTCCCTTCCCCAGAAGAAGCCATTCAGGATTAACATCAGGGAAGCGGTTAAGTATCCTGACCAGCACATCATAACTAGGCAGATTGCGGCCAGATATAAGATGAGATACCGCCGACCGCTGAATAGAAAGTTCATCAGCAAATTGTGACGGAGAAAGCGATTCCGCCTTCATCAGAGCCAGGAGACGATCTTTCATGGTAAATAGTTATATTGATTACAAATGTAATTTATTTATAATTTACAAAAGTGCATAATAACATTGATTCACTATTTACATGTGTAATTTAATAGATTGTCTAGATTAAAAATTATTAACATCGAATGGGAATACGAAGAGTTTTCCTAATTCCTGTTCTTCTTTATTGTTTTGTTTATTAATAATTCATTCAGTATACAAAGCATTGTTACTTTTTTATGATTAGAAATTTTTTAATGAATTAAATCCAGTTATGCGGGGTTTCACCCCTTTAACCCTGAGTTACTTTCTTTCCTTGATGAAAGAAAGTAA
>CAZJQN010000163.1:0-5629 GCA_964548125.1 uncultured Bacteroidales bacterium
GGATATCGGGAATAGTAGCAGCCAGAACAGCAAAACATAAGGCTCCATCACCCAGACGTTCGTATTCGGTCCCATTCCAAGAATTCTCATCATGATTGGAAGTAAATTGCATAAGATAGGAATCAGCTGGATAGGTTGAATCAACCCAAGCAAAATGCTTTCGTACCATAGTAGCACCCATTTTACCGGAAGCAATGGAATTCATGATATGATGAAATTTCCAATCGTAGGTAACATCAAACGATTTTTCGTGAAGGAAAGGCTGGTCGGCTTCCGCCACAAGAAATACCGGCCGAATACTGTCGAGCGAAGCCCGGAGGTCGTTCCAGAAGTCCACCGGTACCATGTGAGCCACATCACAGCGGAAACCGTCAATACCCGTTTCAGTATACCACCATTTCATGGCATCAGTCATATACTTTCTAAGAGCCGGATTGGAATAATCAAAACGGATAACATCGGTCCAATCAAAAGGTGAAACAAAACCGCCAAGTGAATCATGCAGGTAATATTCCGGATGACTTACCGTTAATGGATTATCCCACGAACTATGATTTGGTACCCAGTCGATGATGATTTTCATACCTTGCTGATGCACCTGCTCCACAAGGTGTTTGAAATCGTCCATTGTTCCAAATTCAGGATTGATGCTCATATAGTCTCTGACAGAATAATAACTTCCCAGCACTCCTTTTCGGTTTTTCAATCCGATAGGATGGACTGGCATCAGCCAGAGAACGTCCACACCAAGTTCTTTCAGCCTGGGCAAATGTGATTCAAATGCCCTGAACGTTCCTTCCGGGGTATACTGCCTGATGTTTACTTCATATATCACAGCATTCCTTGACCATTCCAGATGTTGGACCTGCGATTTAATCGGGTTTTTATAACTTGTTTCTCCCGGTGTTGTGCACTGGTAGAGAAAACTGCCTGAAAATAACATCAACAATAATATTTGAATTAATTGCTTATTCTTCATATGCATTATAGTTTAAATTATCTTCAGCTAAAAATACTAAACTATATCAACGAAAAAGAAAATTCAAAACACAGAAACTGAATCAATTATTTTAGCTCTATGACTTTTGCATCCATTGCTCCCAGAGTCAGCCGGGACAGATCAGAAATGTCCTCTCCGGTAATTACATCTTTTCCAAAGGAAAATGATTTTAATACTTCGTTAAATTTCTCTGTCGTCATTTCACGTTTTTCTTCCGATGCGTTGAGTATTACCATTATCGCTCTATTGTCAAGAATACGGAAATAGACATAGACATTATTTTCCGGCACAAAGTGAATCATTCGGCCGTAATGGAGAACAGGATTGTTTTTACGATAATTGAAAATACGGGAAATGTAGGCAATTGTTTCCTGCTGTTGCCTGTTTCTTCCTTTTTCAGCAAAAGCGTTTATTGTATCACCAGGCCATCCCCCTGGAAAATCCTGTCGAATGTTGGCATGTCCTTTAGTTCCATCACCTGCCATTAATAATTCACTTCCGTAATACAACTGTGGTATTCCTCGAACAGTGGCAAGGAACGCCATTACCATTCTAAACTTCCTGACATCTTTACCCAGGTATTCAAATACCCGACCTGCATCATGGTTCTCAGCAAACACCACCATGTTGTCAGGATCGATAAACAGAAAGTCATCGGCAAGAACATCGTACAGGCGCTGGAGGCCGGTTTCCCAACCGGGGGGCTCATTAAAAGCTTTATGGATAGCAAAGGTCAGGGGAAAATCCATCAGGGAAGGCAGACAGGAATTAAAGCCGTCAAAATTCTGTGCGTTCTTCTGCCAGTAGCTCAACTTGGCATTATCGGTAAACCACGCTTTTCCTACAATATTGAAATTGGGGTATTCCTGCATAATGGCTGAGGCCCATTTCTGCATTCCGACAGGATCGGGGTAAGGGTAGGTATCCATACGTATGCCATCGATACCACTGAATTCAATCCACCAGATACTGTTCTGGATTAGGTATCGCAGTAACAGCGGGTTCTGCAAGTTCAGGTCGGGCATGGTGACGTCAAACCAACCCCGCAGGGCAAGATTCCGGTCAAATTCAGAGGCATGAGGATCTGCGATCGTACTGAGGCGATAATTTGAACGCGTAAAAACAGGAAACTGATTGATCCAGTCAGGAGAAGGCAGGTTCTTCATCCACCAGTGGTCACTGCCGCAATGGTTCATTACCATGTCCATTATTACCTTAACTCCAAGTCTATGCGAAGCCTCAACCATCTTGCTGAAGAGTTCATTGGTACCCAGACGCGGATCAATACGGTAAAAATCAGTAATGGAATATCCATGATAAGACGAATGTTCCTGGTTATTTTCCAGGACAGGATTCAGCCAAAGTGCGGTTGCACCAAGTCCTGCAATATAATCCAGATGATCAATTATTCCCTGGATATCGCCTCCATGGCGTCCGTAGGGAGCCTTCCTGTCAGCCTTTTCTAACATATCAGGTTGGTTATCATTGGCAGGATCCCCGTTGGCAAACCGGTCAGGCATAATCAGATAGATCATATCGGAGGCATTAAAACCTTTTCTATCCGCTGATCCGGGTTTTCTCTCGTTTAAAACGAATTGATAAGTATGAAGGGTTTTCCCTTTTGACTGTATCGGAATCTGAAAATTACCAGGCCTGGCTTCTTTTGTAATTTCAACATTCAAAAACAAATAATCGGGATTGGGTACCGAAACAATACTCTTTACTTGCAGTCCGGGAATATCTGCTTTGATATCACTTTTGCTGATATTTTTGCCATAGAGCATTATCTGAAGGGACGGGTCCTTCATACCAGTCCACCATGAAGGAGGTTCAATCCGCCATTCCTGCGCTGTATGAGGCAGAAAGAAGAAAAGAAATATAACAGGTAAAATTACTTTCTTCATATTGATCAATTGGTATTAGCTATGACGGGGGGCTTTCTGAATTGCAAGGGATATTCTACCGACGTTCCGGGCTGAAGGGTAAGTTCCTTATCATAAAGTACGAGATTTACAGGGGCATTCATCACTTTCAATATAACCCCGTTTCGCGTGACACGTACCAGAAGATCAGAACCACGGAAGAGGATACGGAATGAGTATTCTTCCCATTCCTGAGGAATTTGGGGAAACAGATGCAATCTGCCATTCTGCACTCTTTTTCCTCCAAAACCTTCCACCACAGCCATCCAGGTACCAGCCATACTGGTTATATGGAGGCCTTCATGAACTTCATTATTATAATCATCCAGGTCAAGGCGGGAAGTACGAAGGTACAGTTCGTACGCTTTTCTCATGTCGCCAATTCTTGCAGCCAGCACCACATGTACACAGGGAGAAAGGGATGATTCATGAACCGTGCGGGATTCATAGAATTCGAAATGGCGCAGTATGAAGTCATCATCATACCTTTCCTCGAAAAGATAAACTCCCTGGAGCAGATCAGCCTGTTTAATAAAACATGACCTCAGAATGCGGTCCCATGACCAGTGCTGGTTCAAAGGCCTTATGGCAGGATCAAGTTCACTGGCAAGCATTTGTTCTTTATCGAGGTAGCCCTCCTGTTGAAGGTACAAATTCAATTCAGCATCGTAGGGGAAATACAGGTTGTTGGATATTTCGTTCCAAATTTTTCTCTCCTGATCTTCCTGAAATCCTGTCCTGGAAAAAATATCCTTCAATTTATCCGGATGTGAATTCTTCATCTGATCGATCACTTCTCCTGTATAATCGAGGCACCATTTGCATATTGTGTTGGTATACCAGTTGTTGTTAACGTTATTTTCATATTCATTTGGACCGGTAACTCCAAGTATGACATATTGTTTTTTTATCTGCGACCAGGTAGCTCTCTGTGCCCAGAAGCGAGCAATGGCAATAAGCACTTCGAGTCCGTATTCGGCCAGATATTGAACATCTCCTGTATGGCGCACGTAGTTATAAATGGCAAAGGCAATGGCTCCGTTACGGTGAATTTCTTCGAAGGTTATTTCCCACTCATTGTGACACTCTTCACCGTTCATAGTTACCATTGGATACAGGGCTGCCCCGTCGGTAAAACCAAGTTTTCTGGCATTTTCAATGGCTTTGGGCAAATGGCGGTATCTGTAAAGCAGAAGTTTTCGCGTAACTTCAGGTGGTGCTGTTGCAACAAAGAAAGGAATGCAGTATGCTTCTGTATCCCAGTAGGTACTGCCACCGTACTTTTCCCCGGTAAATCCTTTTGGACCTATATTCAACCGATCGTCTTTACCGTTATATGTCTGATTGAGCTGAAAAATATTGAATCGTATTCATTGCTGAGCCTCTGGATCACCTTTAATATGAATGTCGCTGTGTGACCAGATCTGAGCCCATTGTTTTTTGTGGTCTTCCAGCAGCTGATTAAATCCTTTCCGAAGTGCCATTTCCGATACCTGCCTGCTCCGTACAATCAACTCGTCAGGCGGGTGATTTAACGTGGAAAGAATTGCCGCATACTTATAAAGTGTGAGTTCCTTTCCTGCTGGCAAATCAGTAACAACAGTGTTACCTGATAAACCAGCCAGTTCGACCATGGCAGGATGAACCTCCAGAGGCTTGTTATCAAGTGTCAGTGCATATCGCATGCTGACTCCTACTCTAAAATCGAGTTTTTTGGTTTGAGCTAGAAGCCATGATTCTCCTTCGCCAGCCTTTGATTCAAGGATATTCCAGAACTTTTCGTTATAGTTAGCATCTTCGTTTTTTACGTCGCCATCAATATAAGGAGTAAGCTCAATAGTAGCAGATTTATCAGGTAAACGCACTGAATATTTGATGGCTCCGATTTCCCTGTGGTCCATGCTGATAAATCGCATTGATTCCACATGTACTCTCTGGCCTGATGGTAAGGTTACGGTCATTTTGCGTAAAAGATACCCTTCACGCATATTCAGTATCCGGGTAAATGCTTCCACCTTACATTTGGCAAGGTCAAGACGTTCTTCCCCGATTTTTACGTCGATTCCGATCCAGTTTGGAGAATTAATTACTTTGGCAAAGTATTCGGGGTAACCGTTTTTCCACCATCCCACTTTTGTCTTATCCGGATAATATATTCCGCCAATATAACTTCCCTGGAGTGACCTTCCTGAATAAAATTCTTCGAAGTTAGCCCTCTGCCCCATAAAGCCATTTCCTATGGAAAATATGCTTTCCGATGACCGTTGGTTGGCCGGATCAAAACCTTCTTCAATGATCAGCCATTCATCGCTTTTGAGATATTTTTTCATCCCCTATTAATTTTTATTTCATCATAAATCACACAGGCAATAGCAGGATTCTCAAAGCCTGTTATCAGAAAAATCAAGTCTCTGCAATATTTCAGATAAGGTTACATTTCTGAAGCCTGGAATAACAAAATCTGCATCGGTAAGGGTTTCCGGATTACCAATACCAATTCGTTTCATACCGGCTCTTCTGGCTGCTTCAAGACCTGCCTGTGCATCTTCGAATACCACGCATTCTTCCGGTAAAACGTTCAAGGCCGATGCGGCAAGCAGAAAGACTTCCGGATCAGGTTTGGCCTTTGTTACCCTATTTCCGTCGATAATAGCATCAAACAGATGCTGTATTCCCAAACGTTCGAGTATCAGCAGACAGTTCTTAC
>CAZJQN010000164.1:0-5598 GCA_964548125.1 uncultured Bacteroidales bacterium
AGGTAAATTATTATTGCTATTAAATATGCCGCATGAAGACCCTGTTTTCCCAGAATATAAAAACCACCCGTTAATAATCCACCAGCGGCTCCAATTGTGTTAATCCCAAAGAGCAAGGCGGTTTTTTTGCGGATGCTTTCAGTTTTATCAATTCCAAGTTTGGCAGTAAGAGGGAGAAAGGCACCCATTAATACAGTGGGAATCAGTAAGACCAACAAGGCAAAAAATATGCGGAACAATTGAAGCAACCAAACTCTGTCATAAAGATGGACAGTGCTGTGATAGTAAAAATTACGCAAATACGGGAAAAAACAGGATAACAATACAATATAGAGTGCCAGCAAAAAAAAAGCAGAGGTAAGAAGAATGCCGGGACGGTAAAAACGGTCAGCTAATTTTCCTGACAAATAACTCCCGAGGGCAAGACCAAAGAGAAATATTGCAGTAACGATAGCAACCGGAACAATATAAGATCCGAAAAGAAGCTGAAGTTCTTTAATCCACACCAGCTGGCAAATTGCAGAAGCAAAACCACTCCCAAAGAGAGCTAATGCAAGAAGAACAACATGACGGCTCCTTATATGCAGCATCATTTTTTCTGTCATATACGCAGCGTGCGCCCAGTCGGATGATGCAATGTCAGAACGGTTTTACCATCCGGGATTTTGTAACAGTTTTCCTCCCATCAGGTCAATTTCACGGATAGGAATAGGCAAAAATTCATTTTTTCCTACTTTAAATCCATCGAGCAAAGTCTCAATATTTGTTATCCATTTGGGTTGACGAATGGACCAACGGATGAGGTCGAACCAGCGTGACCATTCAAAACCGAACTCGACCCAGCGCTCGTGAATAATATCATCTTTTGTGATGGTGCCTTTTGCCGGGAGTCCTGCACGTGAACGCACCTGATTAAGATAACCACGGGCGGCAGGTTCATTTTCCAGCAGCAGTTCTGTTTCCGCAAGCATCAGCAGGACATCGGCGTAACGGATGATACGAAGGTTATTGGGGTCATTATGAAATCCGTCTGGGCCGACATGGGCCGGATAGAAATACTTTTTCCATCCATACCCTTGCGTTATGTTGGAATTGGTATGCACTTTGTCTTTCCATGGTTCAGGTGCCATACGGGATGGATCTGTATAGACAATGGTATCGCCTGTCTGATAGACGGTGGCATATAAACGGGGATCTCTGTGCAGACCAGCAGGATGGGATAAAAGTGTTTCAAACTCGTTGACAAATTTAAGGGTTGGTACAAGGTTCCGATACGAATTCGGACCAAAATACAGGGAAGTGAGAGAACCGTCGGCCTGCCATCCTCCTTCCCATTTTTCCCATCCACCATGGTGAAACTGAACCTCGAAAAGGGATTCAATGTTGTTTTCGCTTTTGTAACTTCCGGCTGGTGTGCTCAGATCAAGAGAGCTGAAATTGCATAAATAGGCAAAAACAAAATCAAGGGAATCATTGATACGGGGAAGACTCAGGGCGTATTCTCCTGAATTGACCACATCGAGAAGGTATTTTTCTGCTTTGGTTAGATCATTCCGGATATCAGCATCCGGGCTGTAGGAAGTTTTGTAGAGATACGTTTTCCCAAGCAGAGCCCTTGCAGCTCCCCTGGTAGCCCTCCCCATATCGGACAACGGGTACTGACTTTTTTCAGGAAGCGCATCAATAGCTTTTTCGAGATCTTCAATGATTTGTTTGTAAAATTCAGCCCTGGGAGTATTGGGAAGCTGGATCTTGATGTCCTTTGGCACAGAAAGCACCAAAGGGGGTTGATTATAAAGTACCGTAAGATAGAAATTATAAAAAGCCCTCAGATAATATGCTTCTCCGAGAAGCCGCTTCTTCAGGTTTTCATCCATCTGAATGGGCGGAATTTTCTCAAAAGCCATATTACAGCGGTAAACCCCTTTATAAAGGTAGGTATATAACATTCTCACCATATCATCGGAAGCATCAATAATGAAATGTTCCAGTTTTGCCTGTTCATGAATAGCCTCGTCACTGAACGATTCAAAAAGGGCAAAAAAGTCTATGTTATAGAAAGCAGGATGTTTGAGTGGGTCGTAGCAAGCAGTAATGGTCTCAATGGCATGTTGCTGTGTTTTGTAATAGTTTGCTTCTGTTATATTGCTCTGAGGAGTAATATCAAGAAACTTGTCATCGCATCCTGTCCAGAGCAGGCTTATCAGAGCGATTCGGAAAACATTTTTCAAGGAGGTATTCATAGTTCCGGAATTTTTCGAATGTTAAAAACTAATCTGAATGCCCATAAAATAAGAGCGGGGTATAGGATAAAATCCAATATCAACCGCGCTGAGAAGCGGGTTTTTCGAGCCCACTTCCGGATCAAGTCCTGAATAGCGGGTGAAGGTATACAGGTTATTGGCGTTGAAGTAAATACGAAGGGCATTAATATTATATCGGTTAATCCATTTGGGAGGAAGGTTAATGCCGATCTGTATAGTCTTAATGCGGAGAAAACTTCCGTCTTCCACAAACCATGAAGAAATACGGGAATTATTGTTGGCATCTTCCACATCGGCACGGGTCATGGTAGTGGAAGGATTTTCCGGTGTCCAGGGCTTCAGAACATCTACCAGCTTATTTTCATCCTTGGAATAGCGATCAGTGGCGATTCCAATATCGCGCATCTGATCGTTGAATACCTGGAAACGGCTCATACCCTGCAGAAAAAGGGTGAAGTCTATTATTTTATATCCTGCATCGAAATTCAATCCATATATAAAATCAGGCAAAGGTTTGCCTATGATAGTTCTGTCTAGATCATTAATAACACCGTCGCGGTTCAGGTCGCGGAATTTCAGGTCTCCGGGAGAAGTACCACTTTGCTGGAAAGCATGTTTCAGAATGTAGTTTCCGCTGGCATCTTTAACCAGGTTACCCTGATCATCGGTTACGAAATCATCGATCTGCAGAATTCGCTCGGCAACATAGCCATAAAGACTTCCGATAGTATGTCCGTTGGGTGTGATGGTATAGGCAGGATCGGAGATGATGTCACCTGCTCCTACATCGATTACTTTATTTTTCATGGTTGTCAGGTTACCGCTAACGGTATAAGTAAAGTAACCCTCCTTTTTACTATAGGAAGCATTCAGTTCAAACCCTCTGTTCTGAACTTTGCCGAGGTTGTCCCATGTACCCACGGTAGCAAGTCCAGAGCCGTAATTTACACGTTTCCCGAATATAACAGAGATGGGTACCTGAACAAGCATATCGTTCTGGTTCTTTACATAATAGTCGGCTGTAAGCTGGAGTTTGTTTTCCAACAGATTCAGGTCGAAACCCACGTTGTACATTTCGGCTGCTTCCCATTTGATTTTGGGATTTGCCTGAAAAGAAGTAATAGAACCGCCCAGCACAACTTTTTGAGGATCACCAAACACATAACGGCTGTTTTGCAATGGGTCCATCAGGTCGAGGTACTGATAATCACCGATATTTTCGTTCCCGGTTTGCCCCCATCCTAATCGGACCTTTAAAAGACTGATTTGTTTGACGGATTGCAGAAAGTCTTCGTTCAATTTCCATGCCAGGGAGAAGGATGGAAATGTTCCGTAACGACCACCGACGGGGCCAAACCGTGATGAACCATCAACGCGTATGCTGGCGGTGAAAAAATACCGGTTTCTAAAATCATAATTAATACGACCAAGGTACGAGGCAATGCGGTGCTGGCTTTTGCTGCCGCCAAAATTCGCCACTGTTGTGGCCTGGTCAAGCACCTGTACGAGTTCATTAGGGATATTGGTCTTTTTTCCCCCAATATAATCATTGTCGACGGCAAAACGTTCATGGCCAGCCAGAATGGAAAAATGATGATCTCCAAAGCTATTGGTATAGGTAATAAGGTTATGAATCTGGTAAGTTCTTGAATCGGTTCGTCCTTCATAAAGGGAATTCACCAGGTTGTCGCGGAGTCCCATATTTCCGAGTTTATAAACAGGTGACCATTGACGGACTTTATTTAACCTGTAGTTCAACCCAAAACGAATTTCATATTTGAATCCTTTAAAAATTTCAACATCCATGTGAACTGAGGAAATCACATCCTGGGTAATATTTCTGTTATCATTAAGCATCTGCTCGGCTACGGGATTAGTTCGCTCATTGGCGGCCGTAAGGCTGTCGACGGGCCCTCCGAAGCCGCCTGGAGCCATCGGATCATACAAAGGCATAAGAGGAGATGCAACAGTGGCTGTAGGCCATGGATTTCCCTGTCCGTAGTGAGCCTGATCGTTCAGGTTCATGCGACTGAGCGCAATGGTTTCACCCAGATTAATTCTCTTACCGATTTTGAAGTCGGAATTGGCACGAAGAGAAAATCGTTCCAGACCAGTTTCAATCATGATCCCCTCTTCATTAAAATAATTGCCTGAAATGAAATAATTTCCGTAATCATTTCCTCCTGAAACGCTAAGATCATAAGAGTTTCGTTTCCCAACCTGGGAAAGCTCCTTCTGCCAGTCGGTATTGGTAGCTCCGTTTCCATGAGCTTCCCTGGCTTCTTTTGAGTAAACGGTTAGATAGAGATTCTGGGCATCAGGTATATTTCTTCGTTCTGCGTAGTTCGTCCAGGCCATTCCCATAAATTCGGAATATTGGTCAGCATTCATTACATCATATAATCGGGCAATGGTTGAGAGTCCATAATCGGCAGAAAAATTAACAACCGGCTTGCCTGATTTGCCCTTTTTGGTATTAATAATAATAACTCCATTTGCTGCTCGAGCTCCGTAGATCGCCTGGGCAGAAGCATCTTTAAGAACCTGTATTGATTCTACATCCGATGGGTTGATTGAATTGAGGATGTCGTCATATTCCGAAGCGATACCATCAATTACATAAAGTGGCTCCGATGTTCGGTTGATAGAGCCTATTCCACGAATTTTTACCGAGGCTGTGGCACCGGGTTTGCCTGATGTCTGTGAAATATAAACCCCTGCAGAACGTCCCTGTATGGCTTTGTCAAGAGTAGTAAACCGGCTTTTCTGCATTTCGTTTACATCCACAACAGCCACCGAACCGGTCAGATCCGATTTCTTCTGAACCCCATAACCAACCACCACCAGTTCATCCATTGCAAAGGTACCGGTACTCAATTCAACATTAATGACCCGCATATCGCCGACCTTGATTTCCTGTGATGCATAACCGACAAAGGAAAATACAAGTATATCCTCGGGTGAATTTACTGTAATAGCATAGGATCCTGATTCATCAGTTATTGTTCCACGGGTAGTGCCTTTCAGACTGATTGTGGCTCCCGGCAATGGTTCACCGGTACTTTTATCAGTAACTTTTCCGGTAACAGGAAAGGGCTGTCCAAAGAGAATTACCGGAATAAAAAATGAAAAAACAGCCAAAAGAATATGATTTCTAAATGCTCTCAGCATTAAGAAAGCATTAGGAACAATCCGAAAATTTCTCATAAAGGTTTTGGTTCTTCAGGGTTGGTTAATCATTTAAAATTAAGGAAAAATCTCATGATATCTATTCCATTCTTAATTTTTTTTGTAATTCTTCCGGGATTTTGATTCCCTGCGCCTGCAGTTCTGT
>CAZJQN010000165.1:0-5586 GCA_964548125.1 uncultured Bacteroidales bacterium
ATTAAGATCACCGGCCTTTTTTTGCCAACCAGTTGCAGGGCAAGGCAGCACTCTTCAACACCTCCGGTGTTGCGGACTTGTGGGTTCCGCATTACCATGGATGTAACCATGGACATTGGACTTAGAAATTTCCGGTTTCTTTTCTTCCAACATTGTGTGGATTGGGAGCGCATTACCATGGATGTGACCATGGACCTGGACTTGGAAACCTCCGGTTTCTTAACCCGATTAATGGCAAATGATGAATAACGGACAGTATAAAGTGAAATAACCGAAATCAGAACTCCACCAGCTTATGCTTCAAGGCGTATATAACGAGATTGGCAGTATTTTTTGAGCCAGTCTTTTCCAGCAGATTGGAACGATGTTTATCAACAGTACGTTTACTGATATTGAGTTGATCGGCAATTTCCTGGTTGGAATACCCCTGACAGATTTTCTGCAGAATTTCTATCTCTCTTTCTGAAAGATGTGTGTCTGCGGTTGCCGGAAGTCTTCCGGAGCGTATATTTTTAACAACATTTAAAAGCAGATCCTGGGAGAAGTAAGTACCTCCCTCATGAACCGCTTTGATAGCATTGATTACTTCACTGATATCAGAGTTTTTAAGAATGAATCCCTTAACTCCGGCATCGATCATTTTTACATAATATTCTTCTTCCCCGTACATGGATAAGGTAATGATGCGCAATTCAGGGAAGAATTTCACGGCCTGAGTAACTGTTTCAATTCCGTTCATTTCGGGCATTTCTATGTCCATGAGGGTAACATCAGGGAGAGTTTCTTCCAGCACGCGGAGATATTCCTGTCCATTTCCAGCTTCGGCAATTACCCTGACCTCGGATGAAGCATTGAGTAAAAGACGCAATCCATTGCGAAAAAGGGTGTGATCGTCAACAATGCAAACCGAAATGGGAGCCATGGGCTGATGATTTTCTATGCAATAATAGAAATTTTATTGGAACGTGTCGGGTGTTCTGCTGAATAGTCTATTGTTTATATTTGAATAAGTTTATATTGTTTATTCGTTTTGAAGGATTTTATTTAACTCTCAGGTTTTCGAACTGAATATTTTTTAGTTCCAGGAACAAACAATCCGTCAGGATTCGATCCTATGAGGGAGGAAGAGAGGAGGGATGTGGTTGCCGGTGCCAGAAGTCGGATCTGAGCTTTCGTGAGCAGGGGATAATGAGGGACGGAATTCAGGTATTGTCCGATAATGTCGAGATCTTTATCCGTCGTTCTCCAGTCAAGATAATCGAATCGGTGGAGGTTGACAGGACGTGAATAGGTGCGAAGCGATTTAAATCCGTTGGTATTGAAATAAAAATCAAAATAGGACATGACCAGTTCACGCAGGCTTCGGTAAACGGGTTCCCGGTATCGCAGGGTGGTAAAATTAGACTTGCCAACAGCTCCCCAGCAATTATGGACTTTATAGACAGCCACAACATGATCGTCGTCATCTTCTGCAATCATGTCAAGTACCAGAGGCTGATAACCTGCCTGTTCAAGGCAGGCAGCGGCAAACATAGCGCCTTCAAAGCAATGGGCCTCATTCAGTTCATATACCAGCCGGGGTGAGCGGGTACATTTGCCGGCGTTGTACTTTATAGAATCAAGATATTCCTGGATCTTTTCAGGCTTTTTGAGAGCGGGAGCAATACCTGGACTGAATACCATTTTTGTCATAATAGAATGCGTATAATGAATTTTGAGCCGTTTTCGGGAGAACTTTCTGCTTCAAGGGTTCCTTTTACTGAACGTAAACGGGAAATGATATTGGAAATACCGGTTCCTTTTACAGGCCCGTGGATAACTGACGGGACATCAAAGCCCTTCCCATCGTCACTATACGTAAAAATAAGAACATTTCCCTGCTTTGTAAGCTGCATTTCAATGTTCGATGCATGCGCATGTTTCAGGGTATTGTTGATCAGTTCTCCTGTCACACGATAGAGAACCACCTCAACATCCTCATTAAATCGCACTCCGTGCAAATCGGAATCGAAACGGATAACCGGAATACCCGGTCCGGTGATACGGTTGGTAAGGTCATTTATGGCGCTGGCAAGCCCAAAATTGGCCAGCATGTGCGGGCTCAGATTATTGGAAATTTCTTTGATACTGCGAAGGGCTTCCGTGATGAGATGGTCGGTATTCCGCAGAATTTCCTTCCTCTTGTCGTCCTGTTCCATTGCCGTAAGACTTGACACGGAAAGCTTAACGGCCGACAGTAGAGGACCAAGGTCGTCATGCAGATCTTTGGCAAATCGCTTCCGTTCGTTTTCTTCAGTTTGTATTACTGCTTTCAGAACCCTCTTTTCCGCTTCTCTTCTCGTTTCTTCAACCTTGCGTATGAAATTGAATATGCGCCGGATTAATATAACTCCTATGGTAAAACACAGCGAAGTGACAAAGCCTATCCATGTGATAACTGATACCGTATTGAAAGGTAATCTGTCATAGAAGAAGGGAATCATGTCAATAAGTCTGGAAATAACCATCAGAATAAATCCGGCACTGATGAGGATCCATGAAAGATTGTATTTAGTGACCTTGGTGAGCCGTATTGCGAGCACTGCCGCTACCAGTTGCAGCGCCATGGAAAGGATGAGGGCTATCTGTGTAATCAGCATATTTAATAAATTATGAATCAATTCAATAAGAAGCAACACTATTATCACCTCGGCGATCCCCTACTCCTTCGAAGGTGCCGTCATTATGAACTATGATTGCATTGACACTGCCCAATGCTCTTGCCTCGCTGATGTGGTGTCCTTTCTTTTTCAGTTCGTCAATCGTTTTTGACGGGAAGCCTTTTTCCATCATAATCTGATCAGGCATCCATTGATGGTGAAATCGGGGAGCAAAAACAGCATCTTTTAACGGCATATTAAAATCAATTACGTTAACAATTACCTGCAGCACCGTGGTTGGGATAGTGGTGCCACCTGGAGAGCCAAGTATAAGGAAAGGCTTGTTTTCAGATAGAAGTATGGTTGGCGACATGGAACTCAGCATGCGTTTGCCGGGTTCGATAGCATTGGCTTTACCTCCCAGGGCTCCGTATGCATTAGGGAATCCTGGCTTTAAACTAAAGTCATCCATTTCGTTATTGAGCAGAAAACCTCTTCCGGGAACTACCATAAAATTTCCATATGATCCGTTCAGCGTTGTGGTTACCGAAACGGCATTTCCTTCATTATCAATAACAGAAAAATGAGTTGTTTCTGTTGACTCGTCGTTAAGAAAATAATTGATACTTGAAGAAGGAGTTGCTTTTGCAAAGGAAAAACTTTCCATCCGTTTTTTAAGATACCCTGGATCAATAAGTAGATCAATAGGAACATGGATGAAATCAGGATCACCAAGATACCGGGCTCTGTCAGCATAGGAGCGCCTCTCCGCTTCGGCTATAAGATGTACGGTGGCCGAAGAGGCAAAACCGTAATTTTTGATCGGATACCATGAAAGAACTGAAAGGACCTGCCGGAGGATAATACTTCCGCTCGATGGAAGCGGCATGGTTATCACTTTGTAACCACGGTAGGAAAAGGTATCGGGTTTCCGTTCTACTGTGCGGTAATTTTTTAGATCCTGCCGGGTAATAATTCCCCCATTTTGTTTCATTACCTGTTCAATGGCATGTGCCGTGGAACCGCAATAAAAACTATCTCTGCCCCCGTCTCTTATCTTTTCCAATGTTGTAGCCAGCTCGGGTTGGCGGAGGATGTCTCCCTCTTTCCAAGGTGTATCTTTCACAAAGGCAACGGGATAGCGATTGTACAACAGGAAATTTTCCCGGTTCCGGTTCAGGTTTTCAGCTTCTCTGCGGGTAATGGCAAACCCTCTCTTTGCCAGGTTAATGGCTGGATCGACTAGTTCCTTCAGCGGAAGTCTGGCATAGGGAAGGGAAGCGAAAATGCCATCGACAGTTCCAGGAACTCCTGAGGCAAGGGATCCTTTCAGCGACAGCAAGGGAATCGGATTTCCTGATGTGTCGAGAAACATAGTTGGTGTTGCCTCGGCAGGAGCTGTCTCACGGAAGTCAAGTGCGAGAAGTCTTCCATCGGAAAAACGCGCTAACAGAAAACCTCCTCCTCCCAGGTTGCCTGCTTGCGGGTACACTACTGCCAGAGCAAACTGAACGGCTATGGCTGCATCCATTGCATTTCCTCCTCTTCTCAAAACAGCTACTCCTGCTTCACTTGCAAGGGGATGGGCAGATACCACCATTCCGTTCCTGCCGCTCAGGTTTTTTATGATGCTGTAAGAAGAAGAATTTTGTGCCAGCAGGTAAAACGGGATAAGAAAAGGGATCAGAATAAATGTGAGGTGTTTTTTCATACTTCAAATATAGCATTGCATTAGAATTTTCCTAATTCAAAATTGGAGACGATGAATAAATCGTTCATTTCCGTACACCCGTTGTTGCATAATCGTTCATATCTGGACAAAAATTAGAAATAAAAAACCTTGTAAGATATTGTAAAAGAATTAATTATAATTTTTGGCACGTCATGTGTTAAATATGCTATGACCATGATAAAAAACCCTAATCAGGAGGAAAAAAAATGAAGACTCTTGCAACAACCATCCGTCCCGCTGCCCTTACTCTTGCCCTCATTGTGGCAGCTTTCCTGTTACCCTCACAGCTCACCGGACAGTTTGAGCAGAAACCGCAACAACCGGTTCGCTTTGAATATGCAAAACGCAATTTCACCAATATGCCAGAAATGAAATCGCTGCAATTATCTGTGCTTTTATCTATTGCACGTATTTGCCTGCCTTTCAGCAGCGATCAGAACAGTCACATATTTTCAGGAATGCTCAAACCCATAGCTCCTGAAGCTGTGTTCTGCTATGATAATTCTTCAACGAATCATTTTCAATCAGGTTATTTACAGAGCCGTAAAGAACATATTCTGGCCGTTTCTTCAGATATTTCAGATGCTGTGAATGCATTACCGGCAGCCCCATCTGTTGAACCAGTTGAATCGGTTGAAGCATGGATGCTTTCGTCAGCAGACTGGAATGAAACCATGACTGAAATAGAAGATAAAGTTGAAAGCTGGATGTTGAATGAATCGACCTGGATGGAAATCTCATCGGAACCTGCTGAAAATGTTGAAAGCTGGATGCTGAATGATGCTGAATGGATTGATATCGCAGCTGAACCGTTGGAAACCATTGAAAGCTGGATGCTGGACGGAGTAAGCTGGACAGAAGTCAATGCCGAACCGGTTGAAAACGTCGAAAGCTGGATGCTGAATGATCTGACCTGGGATGCCTTCACTTCAGAAACTTCTCAGGATCTGGAAGGCTGGATGAATGATGATGCTACCTGGGCTTCAGGTAATTTCATTTCAGAAGAATCACAGAATATTGAACCGTGGATGCTGAATACTGAAAGCTGGAATGTTCAGTATACTGCTGTAATCAAATAGCAGATCATTTCCCTTATAGCGGATTTTTCCGTCCATCCCGTCCCGCCAGTTACCAATTCGCTCAGGGACGGGATTTTTTAACCGAAGTACCATGAATTAACAAATTCAACCGGGCTAATAAAATTTTTGTTAAACC
>CAZJQN010000166.1:0-2959 GCA_964548125.1 uncultured Bacteroidales bacterium
TATTTCTTTCTGAAGTCATTTGATTTCTATTGCTTTTTTTGTTTATTTGAACCTTCTCCCCTGGGAAGTAAAATAGTTAATGAGAATGGCCGTCTGGAAGTTTTTTCGTCACCCTGGCTGGTTAATGGGTGCTGGATTAGTTGGTGGTATTTTGCTCTTTTATGGAGGGAAAAAGGCTACGGAAGCGACTTCAACAGATGCCTTCTGTGCGTCCTGCCATGTACATCCGCATGCAACCGATTCGTGGAAGCAGTCAACCCACTATGATAACCAGCGGGGAATTGTTGTTCATTGTGTTGATTGCCATCTACCTCCTCATGGTTTTCCCTACCTGCGTGAAAAAGTTAAAACAGGCCTGCGCGATGTATGGAGTACCGTAGTAAAAGACCCTGAGAAAATAAACTGGGAAGAGAAAAAGACTCCCGAAGCGGCGGAGTGTCATACATACCAGTCATCCTGTATTGCCTGTCATTCCAATCTTTTTCCCAGAGGCCTTTCGCGCGAAGGAGAGGAAGCCCATCTGTATTTTTCCGATCATCAGAACGAAATCAGTTGTGTCCGGTGTCACCTTCAGGTTGGTCATTACAGAGAAGGCGCCATCCACGCACATAATGTGGATTTTGCGAAACAGGCCGCCGTTGCGCTTCAGGTTTTTACTGAGCCGGCAAAGGTTGATTCGTTTGTTTCATTTACCGAACGGATTCCGGGAAGTACCGTTCAGTTCGACATGGTTGCCATTCCAGGCGGAACCTTTGTTATGGGAAGTCCTGAAGATGAACCTTTCCGTAAACCCGACGAAGGTCCCCGGCATACGGTACATATCCGGCCGTTTTTTATGGGGAAAATGGAAGTAAGCTGGGATGAATACCTGGCGTTTTTTACCCAGACGGGAGGTGCAGGACACGGAACCCAGCAGGAAAAGGCCGTTGATGGGGTCAGCGGACCCACACCCCCGTGGGGCGATCCTGCCCAGGGGTGGGGAAGAGGAACACGGCCGGCTATCACTATGACATGGCAGGCTGCTGAAGCCTATTGCAAATGGTTGTCAAAAGTTACCGGCAAAAATTACCGCCTGCCCACCGAGGCCGAATGGGAATATGCTGCCAGAGGAGGAACCGTTGGACCCTACTTTTTCGATGGGAACCCGAAAAAATTCAGCAAAAATTCCTTCCTGAGAAAAATTATTGCTCCTGATACTGCCATTATAAGCCGGTATGTAATCTATTCTGCCAATTCAGGAGGAAAAACAGCCGAACCCGCAGGAATACTGCCAAATCCTTTCGGACTGGTGAATATGCTCGGAAATGTGGCTGAATTCTGCAGTGACTGGTACGCTCCTGAATATCCGGCAACAGAAGCTGAAAATCCTGCCGGGCCTGCTGAGGGAACAGAAAAAGTTATCCGGGGAGGATCCTTTATGAGTGATGCAGCCGATGTCCGCTGTGCCGCACGTGACTATACACGTACTACCGACTGGCTGAAAACAGATCCCCAGATACCCAAATCCATCTGGTGGTATTCTGATTGCCGCCATGTGGGATTTCGCGTGGTATGCGATTATCCTGTCCAACAATCCAAATAAACCTGACATTATGAAAAAAGAAGAACACAATCCGTCACGTCGTAATTTTCTTGTGAATGCTTCACTGGCCGGAACGGCTGGTATTATCGGCGCTGCTGCCCTGCTGGAAGGATGCAGCAGAAAGAAGAAAGTTGAATATCCGTTTCCTCCGCTTCTTGACAAAGCACCGGACGGCAAACCACTGAAAGCAGGAGTTATAGGCTGCGGAGGCCGAGGAACCGGAGCCGCCATCAATTTCCTCAATGCCGGAAATGACCTTAGTATAGTGGCCTGTGCCGACATGTTCCAGGACCGTATCGACAAGTTCCGCGCACAGTTAAAGGAAGAAAAGAAAGTGGAAATTCCTGATGACAAATGCTTTACCGGTTTTGATGCCTATAAAAAAGTACTCGAACTGGATATCGATCTTGTTATTCTGGCTACTCCACCCTATTTCCGTCCCGAACATTTTCGTGCGGCTGTGGAAGCCAAAAAGCATGTTTTCACTGAAAAACCTGTAGCCGTTGATCCGGTTGGTGCCCGTGCATTCCTGGCCGCAGCCAAAAAAGCGGAAACGCTTGGACTTACTGTGGTTACCGGTACACAACGCCGCCACCAGCGAAACTATATTGAAACATTCCGGAAAGTAGCAGAAGGAACAATCGGAGACCTGGTGGGAGGCAACTGCTACTGGAATCAGTCGAAACTCTGGCATGTCAACCCCAAGAAAGAATGGTCGGAAATGGAATGCATGCTCCGCGACTGGGTTAACTGGTGCTGGCTCTCAGGTGATCATATCGTGGAACAGCATATCCATAATATCGATGTGATCAACTGGTTCCTGGGTAAATATCCTGTCAGCGCCGTGGCTTTCGGTTCCCGCCAGAGAAGAGTCACCGGCGACCAGTACGATAACTTCAGCGTGGATTTTGTGTACGAAGGAAATATTCATATCCACAGTATGTGCCGGCAAATCAACGACTGTGCCAACAATGTATCAGAATACCTGCGCGGTACAGAAGGTTATACCAATTGTGAGGATACAATATGGAAGCCCGACGGAACCATCCTCTGGCAGTTTGAATATCCGAAAAACGAAAAGGGCGAAGAGGTACGGGAACTGAAAGTAAATCCCTATGACCAGGAACATATTGACCTGGTTACGGCAATCCGTACCAATAAACCGTTTAACGAAGCTGAAAATACAGTGAAGTCGAACATAGCGGCTATCATGGGACGTATGTCGGCTTATACGGGCAAAGAAGTGACCTGGGATGAAGTGATGCAGTCTGATTTGAAGATCGGGCCAGCTGAACTGGTTCTCGGGAAGGTCAACTATCCGGTTGTGATTCCGGTACCCGGCTCAGCACCGGAAGTATAAATATAGTTGCACAGAGT
>CAZJQN010000166.1:3059-5565 GCA_964548125.1 uncultured Bacteroidales bacterium
TTGTGATTCCGGTACCCGGCTCAGCACCGGAAGTATAAATATAGTTGCACAGAGTTACACTGTGTAAAACATTGTGTGACACTGTGTTTTTATTGCATATTTACACAGAGTAACACTGTGTAAAACACAGAGTGACACTGTGTTTATTATTGGATAGTTGCACAGAGTAACACTGTGTAAAACACTGTGTAACACTGTGTTATTTTTGCTCTTGTTTTAAAATCTTTCCTGCAATTTCTGCTGGTATCAGATAATTGACTAAATTTAGTTTGCGGTTTTTCGAATCAGGAAACAATTGAGGCAGGAAACCGGCCTGGTTTTTACCCGGTTTCTTCGATGAGGAATATTGTTGACTCCGCGTTTTGCATCTTTATTTCAGAACACGTCCTCTCAACCCTAAAAAATAAAGCTATGAAAAAGCCGAAACTAATGAAAACAGTCTTACTGCTGACATTCTTGCTTGCCGGTACCTCTTCTTTGTTCCCGCAGCGGCAATGCTCCAAACCGAAGGTTTACGTCAGTGTTGGCTATGCTGATGATCCTTTTCTCAGAAGGCTGATTTATGATGACTACGTTTCTAAAGGATATCAGATTCATTTTGATAATGAAAAGGAATACCTCAAAACCATTATGGATGACGTAATCAGGGAACTTAAAGTAAGGTCGGGTGATGTGGAAATAATCCCTCTGGAAGAAAGAGTTTTTTTTGACGATCTGCCGGAAACACCCGAAGAAGAAAATACGTTTCAGGAATATCCTTCCGGGGAGTACCATCTGCAGTATTTACTCGGATTAATGGCCCGGGATGAGGGTACTCCCGGACCTGACGGAACCGTCCATCCGGATTACCAATCGATGTTATTACTGGGAGATGCTGACATAGATGGAGTGTATGTAAGAGTAAGTTCCTTTAAATATCCTGATCTTTTTGGTTCCATCAACCATATTGTCAGCGATTTGTGCAAGGGAAATCTCAGAAATGTACTGGACAAATATGAGGCAACTCATTTTAATGCGCTCAGGGAGGGGGAAATGACAATGGAAGTTCTTTCTCCCGGGTTTGTTTCGCCGGAACCGGAAGAACAGAAAATTACCATACGGGTTACTGCCAGCGACTGCCGGAACAATTCAGGAAAAGGAACGAACATGTGGTTTCCCAATGAAAAAGACAGAGGCTTTTATAATCCTGAAAATATTTCTTTTCAAGCCAGAATAGGAAACACCTGGTGGGTAAAAACGGTAGAAGGCGGTATAATTACGGTTGAATACCAGCTGAAAAGAGGGGAGACTGCTTTCAGGGAATCGTTGAATGTGGAACTTGCCTGCCGGGGTAACAAAAGAACCAGCAAAGACATTTTCTTTACTGCCAAAACCCTGCTCGTTGAAGTTGTACCGGAAAAAACATTTGTTGCACCTGGAGAAAAAACACGCGTATTTGTCAGACTCTTCAAAGTTGACGATAAAGGTGTAAAGGAACCTGTAAAAGGCAGAACCCTGGATTTAACAATTTCCGGCATTGAAGATGGGAAAATCAGCCCATCATCGAAGGTAACAACAAATGAGAAAGGAGAAGGTATTCTTGAATATACTGCTGGACAGCATGATAAAAAGGTCCATATTGAAGCATCCTATAACCCATTGAAATTTGAAACAACGTTCAGAGGGTCAGCAGATATTGGCAAAAGCATCTACCAGGTTACGGTTGATCTTGACCTTGCTTCATCTTTTGTGCCTGACGGAAGTATGTCGATTGCAAAACTTAAGATGCATGTTGACTTTGACAGGGTTGTGATTGAACCGGGAAACAGGGCAACCCCTGTATCGCTATTGGGAGATATAGATGCAGATGAAGGGAGGGGCCGATTTCTGACCTTCGAACTGAACAAAGCATGGACAGAAGGAGACAATTTCGAACAGCCGAAATTTATCAAAAAACCACCGGAATCGTTCGGGGCGACTCTTACTCTCCATCTGGAGGAGGATGAACTGAACAGAATCCTGCAGCAGGATAAAAAAGGCACGTCGATACCGCCCGATAAAATGAAATTGTCCTTTTTTACCGATATGGATCATCAGGAAATCGAATGGGGTTGCTCAACCGGCAGTGCGGCAGCAGGATTCTATGAATTTCAGGTCAAATTCGACGTGCCATGGTCTGATCTGCTGGCAGGAAAACCCGCAACTGTAAAAGTTCCCTACGCTACCGAGGATCCCAATGAAAAAGGTACCTGGACTATTCAGTTCAAACCCATTGAACGGTAGTGCGTTTTAATCCGAAGTACCATGAATTAGCAAATTCAACCGGGCTAATAAAAATTTCTGTTAAACCCGGATTATGCATTAGAAGCTTAAGCGAACTAATGCATAGTGGCTTAGCTTAAGGCCTGGCATCCGGGTTAACCCCGATAGAACAAAGTGAAATCGGCCTAACAGGCACAATACGCATTGTATAATGCGTATTGTGGGTCAAAACTTATAGGATTAGAGTAAAATTATTTTTAGAGGA
>CAZJQN010000167.1:0-5489 GCA_964548125.1 uncultured Bacteroidales bacterium
ACACCAATCGTGGACGTCCGCCCCTCAGGCTTGTTCAGAGCCAGAGCATGAGCAATAGCTAAATTGCGTTTCAAAAATGGAATTTCCTCTTAAAATAATTTTGCTCTAATTCTAATCATGAAGGTTTTAACCCACAATACGTATTATGCTTTGCGTATTGTGCCTTTTAGGCCGATTTCTCTTTGTTCCATCGGGGTTAGCCCGGTTGAATTTGTTAATTCATGGTACTTCGGATAAAAAAATAATGTAATGATGGGGTCTTAGCAAGGAATGGTGCCACCTAATTGTTCCGCAACGTTTTGTTTTCGCGTATTTGCCTTAACAGGAAGTTACGGAATTCAACTTCTGCCACATAAAGCTTCATGACTTTACTGGCAGGCAGAATCTGGCGGAACCGTGCATTGTATTTTTCAAGAAGGTCAGTTTCCTGTTTTTGCAGCGAGATGTATTTCTGAATAATGGCATCGGTTTCTTTTTCACTTAGTTTGTTTGCGTTCTGGGTATAGTAATAGGAAGTACTCCGACGCTGTTCAAGAATCTGATTTCTCAGGGCATCATATTCATTGTACACCGGCCAGAATTTTTGTGCTTCATCAGCTGTAAGACCCATACGATTTGTGAGAAAGGCTACCTTCTGGGCCTGGATTTTTTCAGTTCCTGACGCAGAAACTTCCTGGGCCTTTATTTCAGGCACTTGAACTATTAGTGCCAGTATCACAGGGAGAAAACGGAGTTTAGTATGTTTCAGCGATATCATGGATACTAAAATTTTCATTTATCAGGTAATTGACTATATCGTGCCGGCTAATGACGGGATCCTGTAAGGATATATCCTTTTCTTCCATAGCCAGCAAAATATCTGACTCATCAAAGTAATATCCGGTCATTTCGATTGATTCACTAAATACAGCCAGAGGGATATCAGGCTGTGCCGGCTTTCTGAAAAAGATAAAACCAATAACAAGAACCGTTGCAATTCCACTTACAATCCATGCGGGAACCAGCCTGGGAGCAAAGAGTGGTTCCCACCAGGGGGCTTTGTTCCTGGCAGTATTTCTCTGCTCCATTCTTTTATTAAGCCGGGCAGAGAATGTATCAAAATACGTTTCGGGAACTTCAAATGGATTTCCTTTCGGAAATTTTTTCCACTCGTTCCCGGAATAGTTGTTCATTGAATATTTCTTTTGTTCATGCATTAGATGGATAAAATTAAGAAAGGTTTAATGCTCTTCCATGTACTTTTCAATTTTTTTTACGGCATGGTGAAAAGAAGCCTTCAGAGCTCCTTCTGATGTTTTTAATATTTCTGCGATTTGTTCATATGGCATTTCATCAAAGTAGCGCATATTGAATACAATACGTTGTTTTTCTGGCAAAGACAGAATGGCCTTCTGGAATTTTTTTTGCAGTTCATTTCCGCTGAACCACGGATCGCTTTCCAGAGAACCTGCCAGCTGACGTTCCACGTCGGCCCAGGGAATGAAAAAACGGATTCTGCTTTTTCTGAGGTGGGCCAGAGCTTCGTTGGTGGCAATGCGGTACAGCCATGTAAACAGTGCCGAATCGCCGCGGAATCCGGGCAAGGCATCCCATACCTTCAGAAAGGTTTCCTGGAGAATATCGTCGGCGTCTTCATGGCGAATTACGATTTTTCGTACATGCCAGTATAGACGTTCCTTGTATTTTTCTACAATGAGGTTGAAGGCATAATGCGGGTTATCTCCTTCCCTGAATAACTGAATTAGTTCCCTGTCAGTGTATTCATTCATACCAACCTCATTCCAGTTCAATTCCGGCTGAGCTTCCAGACGTAACTTCAAATGAGCGGGTAACGGTCTGCAGGGAGGAACGGGCGTTAAGTGGGCGAAAAACAGCAACATAACTGCCCGGGAGCAGAGTGAGTGTTTCAGTCTTCCCTTCTTTATTGAGGTTACAGATCCAACGAAGATTATTTCCTTCTTTAACATAAACACTTCCATAACCCGGAGCAGGGAAAAAGAAGTTGACTACCCCCGGTCGGGGAATTTCAATGCGAGTTAGTGCGCTTTGTTTGATTTCGACATTAGTAAGGAAGACTTCAGGCAATACAGGGATTTCAATGTCATAGAAGCCGGTTAAATACTTTTCCTGTTTGTTGAATTCCTGAAGATGGAGGGTCTGGGGTGAACCGTGTTTTCTCACAATGAATTTTACGTCGCGAAAATCACGGGTGCCTTTGGTTGTAACCAGAAGCTCTCCCTGAGGTGCGTTAACAGCTATAATAGTATGTGCTCTTTCATTGAGCCTGAAACTATCCACTGAAACAGGCGGGATTGTATGTACAACAAGCCGGTATGAGATCAATGGGTCGAGAACCAGCGTATCAGGGTTTCCCCGGTTATTAATGGTATGGTAGTAATTGTAGCGCGGTTTCCCTGACAGGCGGTCATAGAAGGTCATGTTGACGTTCGTTTCGGTTGGGTTCCCGTAACTGTCGAGAAGATTTACCTGAGCACTGGTGGAATGTAGAGCCTGTGAGATTACAATGTCTAAGGCTTCATGAAATTTTTCTTCTTTTTTAGTATTGAAAAAATTGCCTATGCAATTGAATGATTCCTTAAATCCTTCATCAATGCCAATACCAATAACGAAAGGTTTTAGGGCAATGCCCATCCGCTGAAGGCTGTCAGAAGCCTTGCAGGGATCACCATCGCAGGCTTCAACCCCGTCTGTAATCAGAATGATGATATTACGACAGTTGGAACAAGCAGGAAAATCTTTTGCGGAGAACAATAATGAATTAGCAATAGGAGTTGTTCCTTTGGGCTCAATATACCTTAATTTTTGCCTGATGCGTGAAGCATTTCCTTTTGCAAAAGGCACTTCCAGCTTGCTGTCGGAGCAGTCCTGAGGTGGAACAGGACTCTGGTGCCCGAAAACCCGAAGTGCCATTTCAACATTGTCTTTACTCTCGAGGCTGTCAATAATGCTTATGAGAAATTTTCTTGCTATATTGATTTTAATATCACTCTCCCACATTCCAGCCATGCTCTGGGATGCATCGAAGACAAACAGAATACGCGTGAGGGGAGGCACGTATACCGGTTTCTGTTGCCCTTTCATCAGAAATGGCATTCCTGACAGTTCAACCATTAAGGCAATCAGGAAAGTTTGGATTCGGAAAAACATAGCTAAAAGGCTATGACGTAAAAATAATGAAAATTGAAGGTAGAATCAGGGAAATTATAAACAGGTTCATGTATGCAGGGACAAAGAAACGCAAAAGCGTAATTTGTCCCTGTCAGATCTTTTGTAATGAGGGAATCAGAAGTGGAAAAGGTTTTTTACCTGCTGATAAACCTGATCGGGAGTAAAGCCGAGTTTTTCATCGAGTACTTTATAGGGAGCTGAGAATCCAAACGATTCGAGGCCGAAAACCTTTCCACCTGGACCGACAATACCCTGAAGGGTAACCGGTAATCCGGCTGTCAGACCGAAAACAGGAACGCCGGGAGGAATAACCTTAAGCTGATATTCCATTGGTTGTTCACGGAACAAACCTTCAGATGGTACTGAGACAACCTGTACTCTTATACCATCGGATTTAAGTTTTAGAGCAGCATCGTAACAGGTAGAAACTTCGGATCCGTTCGCAACCAGTACAAGCTGCGGATTATGTGCCGGAAGGACAATGTAGGCTCCGCGGGCTGCAAACAGGGCATCGGCATAACGGCTGGATCCTGCGACAGGAGGAATGTCTTTTATGTTCTGGCGCGAGAGTAGCAGTGCCGAAGGGGTACTCGTGTTCTCCATAGCCAGTTTCCATGCTATGGTTGTTTCGGTAGCATCGGCAGGGCGGAGAACAAGCATACTTCTCTGGCCGTGATGGTTGCGAAGGTGTTCCAGCAGGCGAATCTGAGCTTCCTGCTCAACCGGTTGATGGGTGGGACCATCTTCACCGACCCGGAATGCATCATGCGTCCAGATAAACTTGACAGGTAACCCCATAAGGGCAGCAAGGCGTACTGCCGGCTTCTGGTAATCAGAAAAGACAAAAAAGGTACCACAGGCGGGAATAACGCCTCCGTGCAATGCCATACCGTTACACAGGGCAGCCATGGTAAGTTCACACACACCTGCCTGCAGGAAAGATCCTGAAAAGTCGCCTTTGCGGAATGGTTTGGTATGCTTAAGGAATCCATCTGTTTTATCGCTGTTCGACAGATCAGCCGAAGCAACAATCATGTTTTCCACCTGCTGTGCAAACACAGAAAGTACATTGGCCGAGGCAGCTCGTGTGGCAATTCCTTCCTTCTGATTTATTGAAGCATAGTCAATTTTTGGAGGCTGACCGGAGAGGAAAAAATCAAGCTTGACAGCAAGTTGTGGATTCTGACTCCTCCATTCAGACTCTTTCTTTTTACGTTCAGCTACTTCCTGCCGTTTACGTTCCAGCACCTGGCGGTAATGTTCTTCCACTTCAGGGAAAATTTTGAAAGGATCTGCAGGATCTCCGCCAAGATTGCGGATGGTTTTTTCGAACGATGCACCGGCTTCACCTAGCGGCATGCCATGGGTAGAGGTTTTTCTTTCAAAGCTGTTTCCATTTTCGTCAACAGCTCCTTTACCCATTGTGGTTTTTCCGATGATGAGTGTCGGTTTTTCTTTTTCTTCAACTGCCTTTTGCAGTGCTTCCCTTATCTGCATAGGGTCATTTCCGTCTATAGTATAGACCTTCCAGCCCCAGGCACTATATTTGGCCGCTGTATCCTCACTGGTTACTTCACTGGTCTCTGTAGAAAGCTGAATATCATTGGAATCAAAAAACATAATCAGGTTGTTCAGACCAAGATGGCCTGCAATACGTCCAGCACCCTGGGATATTTCTTCCTGAATACCCCCATCGGAAATGTAGGCATATGTTTTATGTGCCATCCATTCACCAAAGCGTGCGCATAAAAAACGTTCAGCAATGGCAGCTCCAACAGCCATGGTATGCCCCTGGCCAAGGGGTCCGGAAGTGTTTTCAATTCCGCGTGCAACGTCTCTTTCAGGGTGACCAGGTGTCGGGCTTCCCCACTGCCTGAACTGTTTAATATCTTCTATGCTCATTTTTCCAATCAGGGTGAGCATGGAGTAAAGCATAGGAGACATATGTCCCGGATCCAGAAAGAACCTGTCCCTGAATGGCCAACTCATATCGTCGGGGTCAAAACGCAGAAATTCAGAGTAAAGAATGTGAATAAAATCGGCACCACCCATCGCTCCGCCTGGATGCCCTGATTTTGCCTTTTCAACCATAGCCGCTGAAAGAATGCGAATATTGTCAGCAGCTCGCTTATCAATGTCGTGTACCATGGTCATCGTGATTTTAATTAAAGGCATAAAAATAGTATTTCGTAAGGAAATTATGAAAATCCATATTGGATTTTGATTAATTGCTCATTTTATCAATTATGTTATATCACGGTTGTCATTTTCAAAATCGCTCAAAACCTTTACCTTTGCGT
>CAZJQN010000168.1:0-5432 GCA_964548125.1 uncultured Bacteroidales bacterium
AACTTATTTTCTGCATACAGGAGATCCCTGCAAAAAGTTTTATCCGAAGTACCATCAATTAACAAATTCAACCGGTCTAATTAAAATTTTTGTTGAAACCAACATGATTAGAGCAAAATTATTTTTGGAGAAGATTAGTCAATAGAAACACAATAAATACATAAACAACTTGTTTCTATTGACTTATCGAGGTAACCCCGACTTATCAAAATCTTTCATTTTGTTAGTCGATTCGTCAATTGATTTTTTCAATTGACGGATTTGGCTTCAAACCTTGTGGTCGAACTGGCCGGATAATTTCTTACCTTTCGGAAGTTTAATCAACCAAACCATAGACATATGAAAAGAGTATATTTTGTTGCCTTATTTATGGCTGGATGTGGAATTGTCAGCGGGCAGAAAATTGATCCTGTTGCTACTGAACTTTGGGAACCTGTGCCTCCGGTTGTTACTCCGGGAGAAAATGGTGCCCCTCCTTCCGATGCCATTGTGCTGTTCGACGGAAAAAACCTCGACATGTGGGAATCAGAAAGAGGTGGTCCTGCCCGATGGGAGGTAAAGGATGGTATTCTCACTATATTACCCGGATCAGGTGGCATCAAAACAAAAAGGCCATTTGGCGATTGCCAGTTGCATATTGAGTGGCGTTCTCCTGAGAAAGTAGAAGGCGACGGTCAGAACAGAGGCAACAGCGGAATCTTTCTTCAGGGCCGTTACGAAATACAGGTGCTTGATTGCTATAACAACAAAACATACTCCAACGGCCAAACCGGTTCGGTGTATAAACAGCATATTCCGCTGGTTAATGCCTGTCGTAAACCTGGCGAATGGCAGACCTATGACATCATTTACACAGCTCCGCGCTTTGGCGAGACCGGACGGGTTGTAATTCCAGCCTATGTTACGGTAATCCATAACGGTGTGCTGATACAGAACCATGTGCCCATATGGGGTACCATTCAGTTTATCGGTCTGCCTAAATACCAGGTGCATAACCTGAAGGAACCTTTACTGCTTCAGGACCATAATTGTCCGGTGAGTTTTAGGAATATCTGGATAAGGGAGCTATAATTATTCTCTATTACATTCCGCGATGAACAAGGGTTAACCTGCGGGGGGGGGTACGATTTAATCCGCTGAAAACTCTTTAATTATATGATTTCCGGGTTAATCCTTGTTTCCAATTTCCTGTTAGGGTTCTTACTATGTATACAAGAACAAAAGCTATCAGGAGAAAAGATTAGAGATTTATAATCTTGAATTTTTGATTTTGAACCTGTAAGGTTAAATCACAAATCCCAGATCAAGACCTACAATAGGAAACAGGAAATAGAAAATCCTGTTTATTTTTTTCTGAAAGTTTGCCAGCTTGTTCCGTCAAAACGGGAAATTCCATTTTGGGTTCCGAACCAGAAAACCGTTGATGATTCTGCGGCAATGCAATAGACAGTATTGTCGGCCAGCCCGTCGGTTATGGTATAGGATTCCCACTGTAAGTAGCTGTCTTTTGCAGAACTGATAAGTCGGCTTACTCCGCCTTTGGTTCCGAACCAGATTTTACCCTGAAGATCTTTGTATATGCATAAGACTTCATTATTGATAAGACCGTGGGTAATATTGATCTCTGTCCATCCCTGTTTTGCAAGGGTTCCTTCATGAAGTACTGCTCCGGCATCAGTTCCGTACCATTGGTCACCATTCTCAAGCACCAGCACAGAATACACATTCATGCTCGGTAGTCCGCTCCATGGTTGTTCATAGAGTGATGCCCCGCTGATGCCGTCAGGCGTCGATTTGATACGTGCCACCCCATGACTTCTTGTTGCAAAATAGTTCCAACCATCGCCAGAAGAACCAATTGCCTGTATATAATATTGAGCGAAAGTAAGCTTTATTTGCTGAGGTAATTCCGAAACAGTACTATTATGGTAAAAAGCTATACTGGTATGGTCTGCCATCCAGAGATATCCTATGGGATCATATGACAGGCTTAGAACTGAATCTTTTCCGGAATCGGCTCCGGGTTTGTGGAATGCTGTGAGCAAAGCAATTTCTTCTCCCGGTGATACCGGGGTGACTCCGTTATTTGTGCCTGCAAACACCAATAGATCCGTAGGGTTCCCAATATGAGACAATGAAAATACAGAATTGCCTCCCAGACCTTCCCTGGTTGTAAAGGTTTCCCAGTTTTTGTCGTTGTAAACTGAAAGCCCGTTTTCTGTTGCAAACCACTTCCGGCCCAAAGGATCAATAAAAATTGACCTGATAATATTTCCGGCGGGTCCTTCAGTTTCTGATTTTTTATTTTCTGGCTTGCAGGCAGTAAAAATTATCATCAAGGCCAGAATCGGCGTAATCCATCGTATTGTTCTTCCGGAAAATGAATGATAAACCATGATCCATGTTTTTAAAAATACACTTCCCGGACGATTTACCCTTAGTCAGAAAACAAAAAATAACGGTATTCCTGAGTTTTAGGCTCATTTGTGAAGCCATTCAGTGAAACGCTAGACAATTTTTTCCTTGTCCTTATCCCAGTATACCTTTCTGTTTTCCCGCAGGGCAATGGTTGCCATATGGGCAGTAATAGCTTCCTGGAAGCCCTGATGAATATTGCAACTGGGTTGTATTCCTGCCCGGATACAGTCGATCCATTCTTTTACATGCAGGTAGGTAGTATCGTAACGTTTTCCGCCGCGATAAGTGTACAGGAGGCCACGTTTGGCAAAGTATTGTTCAGTGGCAGATGCTACAGCATCCACATTCTTTCTTCCGGGAATGTAAGTGAATATGGGATTCTCCGGTTTGATAGTTCCTTTGTTAATAAGGTCACGATACCGGGTTGATTCCGGATCAGCATACACCATGAGATTATCACTGACTTCCATATACCCATCGTGTCCCATTATCACTTTTCCTCGCTGACGGTCGCTGGCAAGCGTTGCACTGTACATCAGGGTGAAGTCCCGATCGGGGTATTCATAAACAGCCTGAAAGACATCCGGGACATCACGGCCATCCTTATAAAAGTAAATGCCGCCTGAAGCAACCGCCGAATAGGGAATGCCCAATTCCAGAATCTGGTTCATGGCGTCATATTCATGGGTCAGAAGGTCTCCTGAAAGACCTGTTCCATAGTCCCACCAGCAACGCCATCTGAAGAACCGTTCCAGACTGAATGGAACCCTGGGCGCGGGTCCGAGAAATTGTTCCCAGTCAATCGTTTGCGGATTCGCTTCCGGATGAATGTCATATACCCAGGCTCCGTTAGGATCATTCCGGTTAGTACATACTTCAATGAGATTGATCTTACCCAGAATGTTTTTCTTAATAACTTCCCTGGCCTTTGCATAACTTTCTGTTTGTCGGCCCTGATGTCCTAATTGAAAAACGATACCCGTCTCTTCTACCGTTTTTCTGAGGGCGAAAGCCTCCTCAACCGTTTTGGTCATTCCTTTTTCAACATACACATGTTTTCCTGAACGGGCTGCATCAATAGCCATTTGCGCATGCCAATGATCCGGTGTGGCAATGATGACCGCATCAATGTCAGGATCAGCAAGCAGTTCTTTATAATTTTTATACACTTTGGCAGGTGTTCCCATCTTGCCATCCGTGCCTTCACGGTGTATGTTGGCCGAAGCTTCCATTGCCCTCCTGGAACGCACGGTAAAAACATCGCATACCCCGGCCAGAACAACATTCAGATCTTCCTGAGCAAGATAATCTTCATATCTTTTATCATTCCTGTTTTCTTTTGCTCCTTTTTTCCATTCGTCTATTACCGAAGGATGGGCAAAACCGGCTGCTCGTACAAGGTGTTCTCCTCTGCCTCCGTAACCGATGATACCCAGACGTATTGTTTTGTTATCCTTTGGCGGAGGTATTGCATGCAGGATAGGAGGTTCATAGCCAAGGTCGAGTTCAAGCGACAATTCTTTATTTTTCAGATTGGTGTAATGTTCTTTCTTCCATGCACCATATCCAAGAATTCCTAAAACCGGGAGCGTGGCAAGTCCTTTTAACACATCCCTGCGTCCCAGTTTGGCAGGATGATTATTTTGGTTTTCCTTTTCCATCTGTAGTATTCCTTTTGAAATTATCAGCAATCAGTCTGCATTTTTGCCAAAAATAAACCTGTCGAGGCCAATGTATCTCCCGGTGGGTAACACGAAGAGCACAGCCAGTGCAATCAGTTCAATCAAAGTCTTGTCAACCCAGAGATAGCTCCCATCAGTTGGCAGAGCATAGGAAGCTCCCACAAAGGGTATGTGCGATAAATAATACAATGCCAGCAGCAGCATACCTGCCACCGTAGCTATTTGCGTAAAGCAGCCAAGAATAAGCCCCAGGCCAATAGCTAACAATCCGTACATATTAAGAAAGTCTACCACCTGCAATACATTGGGATTAGTTGCAAGGGAATGAAAAAATCCGGCCAGAAATCCCTGGGAATCCATCAGGTATCCGAGAGAGCTCCAGTTGGGATTCAAAACTTTGACGATTCCTTCATAGAGAAAATGCCAGCCAATCAGTACCCTCAGCAGTACCAGCATGCTAAGCTGACCTTTCGTGTAATTGAAACTTGCTTTTGTATTCACTTTATTTGTTCTGTTAATTTAAATAAATAATTCTACTGTATTTCCTGGAAATACTGGTTACATCTTATAAACTCCTTTGCAGGAAGATTCTTCAGGAAAGTTTGAGAATTTTGATATTGCGGAAATAAACAACACTTCCGTGATCCTGCAATCCGATTTTACCTGATTTGGCAACACCGTAATCAGGATAATCCTTCCACTTTCCTTCCTTTTTAAGTTTTTCCCACTCAGGGGTCCAACGTTCAAATTCAACAATTTTCTTACCGTTAAGCCAATGTTCAACGTGGTTTCCGTTAACAATAATCTCTGCTTTATTCCATTCGCCGATTGGCCTGGCTTCAACATTCTGCGCCACATGCATGGCATAATCTGCGCCGAGTTTTTGCCATTCTTCCAGCTTTTCAGGGAAACCTTCATTATCAATAAGCTGATATTCAGGACCCGTAGCGTAGGGAACCGGATATTTTCCCTCCGTTACCCCGTAAAAAATACCGCTATTGGCCCCCGGCGTCAGCTTAAATTCCAGCGAAAGATGAAAGTTTTCAAAATCATCGCGGGTTACAATATATCCTGTCGCATCACCTCCTTTACCAGTGGCTTTGATACATCCGTCTTCAACCACCCAGTTGGATGGAATGGAATCGGCGTTATAGCATTTCCAATGCTCCAGGGATGTGCCGTCAAACAGCAGCATCCATCCTTGAGCCTGTTCTTCGGGTGTAAGAATATTTACAACAGGATTATTTTCTTCAGCAGCCTGCGGTTTCTTGCCTTTACAGCCTGCAAGAATTAGACCTGCCAGGGCAAAAATGAATACAATGTTTCTCATAC
>CAZJQN010000169.1:0-5357 GCA_964548125.1 uncultured Bacteroidales bacterium
ATAACTATTCGAGTTGCAGATGCATACAAGTTATGAAACAAAAACTACAGGTAACATGGCGTTTATCTAGTTTTTGCAGTGAATCTGGATGTTTTCGGTACTTTGGTGGCTATACTGGAAATGCGATAGGAAACCGTTTCAATCCCCCACCCGTCTACCAGACAAACGCCCACTATTAGGGGTAATGGGCCGCCAATTTCCTAATAGATTGATTATATTTGCTCTATGAATATCCTCGAAAGAAATATAACCCAGCTGACCGAACTTTGTAAACAGCACAAGGTCAGTTACCTATATATCTTTGGATCAGCAATTACCGATCAATTTAACGACCAGAGTGACTTCGACTTCCTGGTTCAATTCAGCGGCGTTAATATTCAAGAGTACTTCGATAATTATGTGGATTTAAAAGAGAAACTTGAGAGTCTCTTGAAAAGGCCAGTAGATTTAGTTGAGGATCAGGCTATTAGAAATCAGATTTTCCGAAAAGTTGTGGATAGAGACAAAAGATTGGTTAATGAACGAAAAAATACTTAAGTGTTTCTATGACATTAAAATGGCAATTGAGGAGATAGATTCATTTTTCCTTAATGAGCCTCGGTCATTTGATAATTACAAGGATAATCTTCTTCTTAAAAGAGCAATTGAAAGAAACCTTGAAATAATTGGTGAAGCGATTAGTAGAATACTTAAGGAGGATCCTTATTTCCCGATTGAAAATGCCAGGAGAATATCTGGACTAAGAAATCAAATGATTCATGGATACAATTCAATCTAAGATGAAAATATTTGGTCAATATTCACGCTTCATGTTCCGAAACTGAAAACTGAAATTGAAAAGATAATCAAATAAGCACTACCCTGAAAGGGCGGTAAAATTTAGATGGTATAGTTTGAGTGGGCAATTTATTTATCAAATATAAGTGATTTTGTTGAGAAGAGGGCGCTTGGGGGAGACTCATACAACAAAGAGATACTTTTGTAATTCTATTTTAAATTTGATGACCGAATATATGTATTGGAACAGGATTTTAATTTTTCAGGTAGTTTTGTTCTCTGCCTGTTCTGTATTAGCTGGTTCTTATAATTTTCAACAGCCTGATACAATCACATTTAACAGCATTGTGCTATCGACCGAATACTCCAGTGACAATATCGTTTTCGGAAATCTGAACACAACTGTATCGCAACCCTGTTTTTCATCTGTATTCAGTTACACATCACGCGGTGGTATGGAAGCAACAGCTGGATACAGCCTGATTGATAATTCGGACACATCGCTGAACAAACCTACCCATCAGTTTGATTTTACCCTCGGGTATCGTTTTAGTTTTCCGCTGGACCTGTACCTTTCCGGATCCTATACCCGCTTTTTCTATAGTAAGAATACCACAACCTTTCGTTCTACCTATGATCACCAGATGGAACTTGATGCAGGTTATAGCGGAAAGTTTGTTGATGCAAGTGCCAGTGCCTTCTATCTCATCGGAAATACAGGAGAATTTTTTCTGTCCTTTCAGAATTCCTATAATTTTTCTATCGACAACTTCCCTTTCCGCAATGTCAGCACCGGATTTTTGCCTGGTGTTTTCACAATCCTCAGTTCACAACAGTTTTATAACGAATACCTGCTGAACCAGTTCCTGCAGCATCCTGTTTTCTATATGTATAGGTGGCGGTTGATGGGTTATACAAAGGAAGAGATAAAGGCTATGTTGCTTGCTGAAAAGAAATTTACCTTTACATCGTTCATGGCTTCCATCCCGGTTTGTTTCTCATGGAGAAATTTAATGCTGACAGGAGGAATTTCCTTCCTTAAACCTTTGAATCAGCCTTCATTTATCAATGACAACTGGGTGGTAATGTACAACTTTAATCTGAGCTTTATGTTTTTATGGTAAGAAACCTATCTGTCTATTAAGCATTTTCTTCAGAGGATCAAAATTTACAAAACTCGTTCTGATAGGTTTTAGCTTCCTTGTCACCAAGTTCTGCTGCTTTCTTCAGGTCGGCGCATGCTTCATTCACCATGTCGGCATTCAATTCAGCCACTGCCCTGTTGAAATAGAAATCGGCATTCTGCGGATCCAGCTGAATGGCCCTTGTATAATCGGCAATAGCTTTTTCGAACTCCCCGGTCTGGAACCAGGTATTGCCCCTGTCGTACCAGGCGTGATCCTCATCGGGTGCAATGGCAAGCCCTGCGGTAAAATCCTCAATTGCCTCATGGAAACGGTTCAGTTTAAAATAGGTATTTCCCCGGTCAAAATATGCGTCATAATAAAGGGAATCAATCCTGATTAGCCGGGAGAAGTCCTCCAGTGCCTGTTCAAACTTTCCAAGTTCATACCATGCGTTCCCTCGATTATACAGAGCATCCTTGTGAACAGGATCCAGTTTCAGGCATTGGGAAAAATCTTCTGCGGCAGCTTTATAATTCTTTAAATCGAAATGAGCATTGCCACGGTAATAATACCCTTCCGGATTGTTCTTATTAAGTGAGAGTGCCTTATTGTAATCAGCAATTGCGGCAGATATCTGTCCTCTGGCATGTTTATCCTTGCCGCTTTTCAGATAATTAGCGGCAGTATTCTGTGCACTGAGTGCCACATTCAGTCCCAGAAGAAATATCATAACATACAGTCGGATCATAGTCGGATTTTTTGCCATCATAATGAGGATTTTAGCGACGAAGGCGGTTACGGATAATGGTACTCCGTTGTTTCATTATGATTTCGCGCCGGTAATATAATTTATTCCCCTGCTTCAGCAAGGCTTTTTTCTGCCAGTTAAGCCGTGCTTCGCGCATGATCTGCCGGCGCCTGACCGGATCCAGTCGTTGATGATCGTTGGTTCTGCGCACAGGAGCATAATCTCGACTATTGGGCCGCAGCGGAATAGCAGGCTTTCCAGCAGGAGAGGCGATATTCTCCTGCGCTAACATAGCCGCTCCGCTCAATGCCATCAGGAAGAGAAATGCCAGAAACTTTTTCATGAGGTAGTATTCTTTTCTGGTTCTTAGATGCTTCAGATGCAAAAAAGTTTAATCCAGTTTAAAAAAAACTACGATACCATCCCTTCCATCGATTTTTCGAGTTCCCTGGCCTGTGAGAGGAATTCTTCCATATTCATTTCGCGGTAAAAAATCAGCCCGTGTGCGTTTCTTATTCTCGGATGCTCATTCAAATAGAAGAAATCCTTCCCCAGAAGTAGCTGAATATCCTTAAGCTGTTCGACCCATATTCTTTGTGAGAGGTCGCTGAACGGACCGTCGTATTCATAACTGGGAAAGGAAGCATCCACCTGGCTAAGATAACAGGTATTGAATGTACTTTGAAGGGCCGCCATATTAAGAAGAGAAACAGGAACAATGACATTCGCTTCAGCAGGGTTGAAACGATACCATATGTTTCGGTACCCCCAGATTCGGAGAGACGACAGGTCCTCTTCTTTGCTCCACCATCTTACTGCCTCGGCCAGTGCCTGGAGGGTTTTATAATGTGTGTCAGGGCCGCTTCCTTCCGGGTCAAGAGCAAGGCTTATAACGGTCGGCTTAACTTTCTTCAGCAGTTCGTAAACTGGCTTAACATCCCTTTCTTTTTCTGGCTGAGGAGTGAATATATCCCCGGTATAAAATCCCAGACGCAGGTGATGAACGTTTTTAACCTGTACTCCATAGTGTGCCCATACCAGTTCTTCTTCAAATTCACGGATCATTCCCTTAAGCCGCTGAATGGAAGGAGGATTCTTTTCCCCGTCGTAGCTCCGGTTCAGAATTGCTATGATTTCATTGATCTGATCGCGCAGTTCTTCTTTGCTTTTTACCTTGTAGATATCGACAATAGCCCTTACAATCCTGTGACTCAGACCTCGTTTTCTACCCTTTTCGTCCTTGTCAGCCACTTTGTTGAGATAATGATATACATCTTTATCCCACTTGAACAAATAACCTTTTTCAAAAAAGTCGTCATAATCCGTCATCTGTATTTCTCCCTGGTCGAGAAATGAACGGGTTGATATCAGTGCATCACGCAGAAAATGATTGGTTACAGCCGTAAATCCGGACGTCAGAACAGCAAAATGAAACTTGTTGGTGGCAGAGCGCACCTGGTGAGCAATATGCGGCAGGATGGCCAGCATAATGTCATCATGGTGAGGGCCTGTGTGTAAGAATACCTGATTGGTTTCTTCGACAAGACCTTTCTTGAGTTTTTCCTGAATTGACTGCATAACTGATTCTACAGCACTGGCAGGAGATCCCGGGATCATGCGGCAGAATGGATCAGCTTTCAGATCATCCGGCACCAGGTGATGACCGTATTTCTGAATTTTTTTGCAGAGATTGATTACGGCCAGTTCTGATTTTTGCTGGCTCCAGCCGTCCTGCTGATAGTAGCGCATTATACTGTCGTTAAGACGACTGGCGGCTCCGGCTGTCAGGTAAAAACGGCTGTTGGGCAGCTTCTGAAGAACAGTAGCCGGATAAAGATTGTCGGGAGGACTCTCCAGCGATTGCTTCACAATACCGGCTTTGGCTTCCCCGGCAGCAATGATAATGGCAACAGCATCAGGCTTCCAGGTAATGGTTTCAAGCCCTATGGTAATAACCAGCCGTTTGCGCGATATTTCTATTCCGCCAAGGTCAGTAGCTGCTACAGCCTGGGTTTCAAAATTTGTCGCCGTTAAACGGGTAGTGGAATGATGATCTGAACCTCGGCAGTTGAAAGCTATGTGGCCATCAGGACCAATACCTCCCAGAAAGAAACCTATTCCGCCTTTGTCCCGGATTTTCTGCTCATATTCACTGCACCACTGGTCAATCGAAAAAATACTCTGCTGCTGGAGTTTTTCCTGTGGTGTCCGGCAATCACGATATCGCAGCGACAAATCCACATTCAGGTCAGGAAATACCTGTTGATAGGTTTTCCCTCCGGCCAGCGGAATTTCATCACAGTTAATGAGAAGGGCCTTACTGCGGTCCAGACCAAATTTATCTATATAAAAGGTATTAACATAGTTGCAGAAACTATTATGCTGAACAGGTGAAATAGGATAAAACTCATCGATCTGTACAAAATGCAAGCCCCTGAAATCGGGTTTCTTTTTAAGCTCTAATCCGTATTTTTCTCTTAGATTGATCAGTTCTTTGTTATCCCAGTTAGCCAGAAAATGTTCCGTCCATTTGATAAAATGCTCGGGAGTTTTTCCTGTCGGCAGGCTGATGACTCCTTCGGGATTTTCTGCAACCCATTCCAGAAAACGCAGGGAAGTAAACAACCCAAGTTTTGGGAAATTATCAACAATGATGTAAGGAACCCTGGTGCTCCAGGTGGTAATTCCCGATTCTGACTGAAAGC
>CAZJQN010000170.1:0-5135 GCA_964548125.1 uncultured Bacteroidales bacterium
GCTCAGCAACCTTGCTTCGACAGGCTCAGCAACCTTGCTTCGACAGGCTCAGCAAACTCGGCTTACACCAATCGTGGACGTCCGCCCCACAGGCTTGTTCAGAGCCAGAGCATGAGCAAGAGCTAAATTGCGTTTCAAAAATGGAATTTCCTCTAAAAATAATTTTGCTCTAATCATGTAGGTTTTAACCCACAATACGCATTATTCTATGCGTATTGTGCCTCTTAGGCCGATTTCTCTTTGTTCCATCGGGGTTATCCCGGTTGAATTTGTTAATTCATGGAACTTCAGAAAATTATTCACAAGAAACTTTCTAAAGAGACATTTCATGGAGATTTTGGACAGACCAATTCTGTTATATTCCTTTTCTCCACCATTTGAAAGGATTAATCTTTGAAGTCCCTCTGTAGGATGCCGGGAAAACTCCTTTGCTCACCATTCTGATGTCTTCGGTTGTAATAAATGCATCTGGCTCAATTTCCCTTACAAATCCAAGAGCAGTATTAAGTTCTGAGCGGGGTATAATTGTAAACGTAATAAATACTTTGCCCTTTGTTCCGTCGGCATTCATTTGCGTCGAGCCGTAGCCTGCCTTGTTCAGTTTTTCGATCAGATCAGGTATCGGACGAAGAGTGATAATCCGGAGCATAACAACACCCATGGCAAGTTTTTCCTCAATGAGTAAACCAATGTAATTACCGGTAGCAAAACCAGCAGCATAACCAAGGTAGCAAAAGGGATTATCGAGATTCTGAATTATTCTTGTTATAGCCAGAATCCATATAAGAACCTCAAAAAAGCCGAGAAAAGGTGCAATCAGTTTGTTTCCTTTTGCAACAAAAATTATCCGCAGTGTTCCAATAGATACATCGCAGATTCTGGCTAAAAAAATCAGGAAAGGTAAAATCAGATAGTTGAACCAACCTGATTGAAGGAATGCCGAACCTGTTTCTGTCATGATTTGATACATAATCTTTGGCAAAAATACGAATAAAAGTTAGCACCAGCAGATTATTGTTTGTGTTCAATAATGGCAACAATTTGCTGGGATTGGGCCACAGAAGCCATGTTTATAAACTGGCGAAGATAGGGATATTCCGAAGGGTTGTAGGTGGTACTTCGCAATGATAGAATACTTTTTATCTGAGCCACTTCTTCATTGCCAAAAACTTTTAGCTGAAAGGAAGCTTTGTCATCAGGCAAACTGATGTTTTCCTCGTCTGGTAAAGATTCAATTGCATAGCCCTCAGGAATTTCTATTATGGAAATAATGGTCTCTTCGACCGGATATGGAAGTTTAAAAGGGAATTTCCGCTCAACAGGAGGAAGTTTAATCCGAAAAAGCAGATTCTTTAGCAGAGCTTCGAAATAAATAATTTTTTTGTCATTAAACTGATTGATCCATTCTTTTGAAGAAAATGCAAGAGTCAGGGAAGATTCATTCCTTTGAGAGGTCAGTTCCTTATAAGTAAATGAATCCACCTGCAATCCATTAAACAGAATGCTGGCCAGATTTCTGCTGAAGGTACCGGCATCGGTCAACAGGATCTCTTTTTTTCTTGTCAAAGCAAATTCGCCTTTTTCACGTATAATAATAAAGCCGAACATTGTTCCTTCAGTCTGGAACCTGAGGGAGACAACTATATTTCTCACTGCAGCAGGCGGAGGAGGTATATTTATCCATTCGGCTCTGCCCGGGAACAGAACCAATCCTTTTTCATTAAGAAAATCTGGATCCGGCAAGTTAGATGGTCTATCAGGATCAAGAGCACTGAGAAAGATGGGGCCTGAGGGAAGTTCTACCATGCATATCAAATTGTTGAACTGTTGTAAGAGAGGAACTTTGTCACTGACTTTTCCGTTTGAGCGGTTGCTGATAAGAACCGGATATGCTTTTAAACCCGCCTGCTTCATGGAAGCTGTAAGAATAAGGTTCAATGCCGCAGAATTACCCGTACGTTCATCCAGAAGCAAAGGGAGCTTCTTATTGGGAAGCATAGCATACTTATGATCCCATCGAAAATGGCTTATTATGTAATTATATATCACTTCAATCTTTTCGGAAGGTTTGTCCGGAAGTCTTCCAATTTTTTTCATTGTTTCATTCAAGAGCCTCCCTTCCGACAGGTATGTACCGAATTCTTCGTTTTGCAGAAAATAAGAGGCCACATCATCCCAGGACTGTATGAATCGTACAGGATCTTTTCCGGGAAAATTAACTGAATAAAGTTGAAACCTGATTTCCGGAATATAGTCAGAGAGGGGTCCCATCATAGGTTCTTCCGTAATGGCCGGTATGTTGGTCATAACATATCTTCCGGTAGTTACCGGAATACGTATAAGTTCGTTCCGTTGGGTATATCCGATGACCCCAGCATCAATATCAGAAAATCCACTTGTTTTTTGATTTATACGCAATGAATCTGTTATATTGTGAAGAACGGCGATATGGTTGTAGATTCCGGAAAGCTGTACCCGGTATTCGCTCCATAATACAGGGAGCACACGCTGAAATTTCCATGACCTCATGTTCAGAAGGTCGGTTGTAACAATCCTGTATGTATATTCAAAGACACTTCCTGAAAAAACACCTGGTATGGTAAAAGTAACAGTAACATCGCCATTACCTAAATCTTTTTCATAGATTTCATCCTGACGGGTTTCTGAAACAGATATTTTCCCGTCGGGAAGAAGAGTATATGCGTGGGCTTTAAGAAAAGTTATTTCATCCCCTGCACCCCTGTTATAGCTTATGGAAACATTGGCCCAACGGGATCCTTCCTGCCGGAATACCTTAACACGTGTATGACGGAAATATACCAGGCGGTATTCACCCTTTACGTCTTCGTAAGTTGCCGTACCATAGTCACATAAAATGATGGCATCAAAGGAATTCTTCTGTTCATCCGGGGTAAGTTCAAGATCTGACCTCGGAATGTTATCCCATACAATGGGTGGTAATTGACCAAATGCTGTTAATATATAGACAAGCAGCAAAAAAGAAATCAAAGCTGATCGTCTGAGCCAATTAATTATGTTAAAGTTCATTTTATGGAAAAATTCCATGGAAAATCATTAACAAACTTAATCATAAGTAAGAATATTTGTGCAATTTGGAAATCAAATTTGACGTTTAACGGTATTATTAAACATTTACATCTAAAAGTTGTTTTTATAAAACAGATGTATGCGTATCATTGTTTATTTTTTCTTACTGTGCAGTTTTTCAGGACCATCCTGTTCTGCTCAGGCCATAAAGCCGCCAGCCATGGAAAAAGAAAAACACTATTCATATAAGGTAATCCGGTCTGAAGAGGAATGGAAAAAAATGCTTACCTCTGAGCAATACCAGATAATGCGTAAAAAAGGAACTGAAAAACCTTTTACGGGTGCCTTCTGGAACCATAAGGAAAAAGGTATTTATGTTTGTGCTGGCTGTGGTCAGCAGCTCTTCAGTTCAGAAATCAAATTTGAAAGCATGTGCGGATGGCCAAGTTTTTTTAGTAAATTGGATGAAGCCAATCTCGTTTTTTTCAGGGATACAAGTTATGGAATGGTTCGCACAGAAGTGAAGTGCGGGATTTGCGATGCTCACCTGGGACACATATTTCGTGACGGCCCCCCTCCTACCGGTCTTCGATATTGCATTAATTCAGTCGCTTTGCAGTTTATTCCATCCGGGGAGAAGAAATAAACCCAAATTCCTCAATTGAACCCATCGACTAACAAAATCTAATCATTCCGCAAATTCGGAATGAGATTTTGATAAGTCGGGGTTACCTCGAAAGGTTTAATATTTATTGTGTTTTTATTGACTTATCTCAGAAAAACCATTGCGTGCCTGCCAAGTTAGTAAGCATCAGTAAAATATGCAATCTGTAACTTTCCCGTTTAAAAAAAATCACCAACCGGGAATAAATAAAATGAAATTTTGTACCTTTGCGCCAGAAAAACAAACCGGTCCGTAGCTCAGCTGGTAGAGCACGTGACTCTTAATCATGGGGTCCAGGGTTCGAATCCCTGCGGACCGACTGTATAAGGATTGGCGGCCAATGTCAATCCTTTTTCTTTTTATCTGTATGTTTTGCAAACAGAATGCGTTGACAACCTATTTGTTTTTCTCCATTTTTTCCAATTTGGATTCGAGGGAAGAAGAAGACTCAGAGTTTTTCTCTTCATGGTTTATTGATTCGCGGGGACATGGCGGGTCAAAAACCGGAGGAATATAGAATTCGAAATGATAACCTCCCGGGTGCTGTCTTCTTAGTTCAGAAAGTGAACGTCTTGCCTCTTCCTGGGCCTTCTTTACTGCATTCTGAAGTCGGGATAAATCTTCCTGACTTAATTGGTCTATAGCAATTCTGCTTTCATGCCTGGCCTGCTCGAGGGCTTCTCTGATGTTTCTGTTCCAGCTGAAGTTTTGCAAGCTTTGCAGAGCTTCATCAAATGATATCTGAATTTCTTTCAGAATAGAATAAAAATCCGGAGTGCATTGATCAGGGTTAATTTCTTCCAGTTTTGACTGATTTTCAGCCATTTCGTCTTCAATTTCTTCAAGATTTTCAACTGATTCCCTATAATTTTCCCTGATACCTTCCACAAGCTTGTCGTATTCGTGTATCTTATCAGGACCGATTTTTTCGCCATTCACAGTAATTTCAACAACTGTGTCATTCCTGAATAAAATATGTACCTCCTTTTCATTATTTTTTTCAGGATCAGGAATTTTTGATTTAACATAAGCATTCAACACCGGTTTTACCATCGTATCCTGCTGAGCAGTTGCCCCATACATGAACATGTCATGAAAATTCTGGCAACTAATGATTCCTTTTTCAAATCCATCGGCCGACACACTAAAAACAATTGAAAGAGTCAGAATAAAGAAGAACAAACCTACAGAAGCCAGAAATTTACCGGACGATGTTTTTATAGAGCTTCCCAGAATGATTTGATTAATTCTGTTGAGCAGATGCTTCTTTCTTCCGGAGAAAGCAGGCATTGCAAACAAGGATGGCGACTTAAGTTCCTTCATAAAGATTAGCACTTTATTTACACAAAGTTACAATATATTTGACCCAAATCCGTCAATTGAACCCATCGACTAACAAAATCTAATCATTCCGAAAATTCGG
>CAZJQN010000171.1:0-4993 GCA_964548125.1 uncultured Bacteroidales bacterium
CCTTCAAAATTCAACCTTAGTATTCCCAGGCTTTAAGCTTTGAGATAATTTAAAGAACGGGACCACGTTGCCTTTATTGACTTTTCCTTGACTGTTATGTTTCGGCAAGTACATTCACCTGAACCTGATGCAGAGTGTGGGGTTTATATTGATTTAACCAATCACAGGGTTTTTAGTAGATTTGTTGTTTCAATAAATAGAGTAAGGTATGTTTCAGAATACCTTTATTACGGTTCTGGAGGCGCAGGCAAAAGTGTATCTTGTAATATTGCTTGCGGCCTTGCTGGTGAGGGTTAAAGTATTCGGGAAAGCCGAGGTGAAAGCATTGACCAACCTGATTGTAGTATTGTTTCTTCCCTGCCTGATTTTTTCGAATATCACAACAACATTCAGGCCGGCAGAGATCCCGTTCTGGTTTATTTTGCCTCTGGCGGCCATAGCACTGTCGGCCTTTGGGCTTGCAGTGGCCTGGGCATTCTTCCGGAAGGAATTACCCGGTAAAAGAAATCTTCTGCCCATAGCCAGCATGCAGAATGCAGGATATCTTGCCTTGCCCCTGGGCCAGATGCTGTTTCCGTTGCAGTTCGAACAATATGCCTTGTATGTTTTCCTTATGATTCTCGGGTTGAGTCCTTTTTTATGGAGCGTCGGGAAGATGCTTTCTACTGGTGTAAATGCCAATTCTTCCCGATGGCCGGGTTTTATAAATCCTCCATTTATTGCAAATGTTCTGGCCATATTCCTCGTTCTGTTAAAACTAAACGGAGCGATTCCTTCATTTGTAGCGGAGACAGTTCATACACTCGGCACTGCTACGGTTCCTCTTGCCAATTTTGCTCTTGGAGCTATTATCGGTGGAATTTCCTTAAGAAAAGTTCCCGGGATTAAAGATGCCTTACGGGTATTGTCAGTAAAATTTCTGCTGATGCCAGCTCTCATGTTTCTGGTGATTTTATGGACAGGGATCGGAATGTCAAACACACTGCTGGCGCAGACCCTCATCATACAGGCGGCCTCTCCGCCTGCTACAGCCATTATGCTTCAAATCAACCGCTACGGCGGAGATGAACAACTGGCGGGAAGCATGATGATATTGAGCCTGATTGTCTGTTTGCCGGCTATCCCTTTCTGGCTGGCATTATGGCACGGGTTGTAGAATGATGTTGGCGATGCCTCAGGATTTCGTTTTTTTTATCATTCAAGGAAATGAATTTATTAGCCGGATGAAGTCGAACTCGAACCGACTAATGGAAAATTATTGAAATATCCTGATCTTTAGTATAAAGGTTTAATCAATATATTTCAGATAACCCTGAAATTACAAAATCGAATCTGGAAAAAACTTAATCCGCAGTACGCATTGCAAATTGTGTAATGTGTCCAAGGGACCGATTTCACTTCGTTTCAACGGGGTTAAGGCCAACGTTTTTCCTGCAATCGAACTAATGCGCATTCTTTCGCTTACGATTCTGATGCGCAATCCGGCTTTAAACGATTCGGGCTCGGGTAATTTGACTGTCGAAGAGATTACTCATACCGGAGAGCATCAGCAGGATTCTGTGTAGATGCCTTGTAAGCATGCCAGAAAATAGTTCCTATTGAAATGAATATTACCGTCAGGGTAGCAATAATAAAAACGACTGGATCCAGCTTTATTTTGTAAACGAAATCAGTAAGCCAGTTTCTCATATAAAGCCATGCAAAAGGCCAGGCAATGAGTGAAGCAATTCCAATAAGGACTATGGTTTCAGATGCCAGCAATATTATAATAGAATATGGTGGGCTTCCCATGATTTTACGAACACTTATTTCCTTGGTTCTTCTAACGATGGTATAGGATACAAGACCCAGTAATCCAAGACAAGCAATGCTTATAGAAAGAATTGTAAAGAAAAGTGCCAGGTTTCCGGTCCTTTTATCTTCCTGGTAAGCATTGTTCAGTTCATCATCAAGGAAAAAATACAGTAGAGGATCATCAATAGCAAGCTTATTCCAGAGTGATATCAAAGAATCTACAGTGTTTTTTATTTCGCCGGGCTTCAGTCGGACCGTAAGATATCCCCAGTTCCAATTATTGGGTTTTAACAGAAAGATAGAAGGTTTTATTTCCGAATGAAGGGATTCAATATTGAAATCCTGTACCACTCCCACAACCTGGTAATATTTATTATTTCCATGAAGGTCAGGATAAAGAAAACGGGTTTTCGAAATATCGTCAATTCCGAATTGTCTCATTGCAACTGCATTAATAACGGCTGCAGAAGAGTCGGATGCAAAATCAGGCGACAGATAACGGCCTTCCAATAGTTTGAGTTTGTATGTTTCATCGAAATTTTCATCAGTCCAGAAGGTACGCATCAAGTATGAGTTCGTCTTATCGCGGCCTTCTATTCCATAGGTCATGTTGTTGTTCAGTTTTCCAGGGATAGAAGTACTGGTGGTAATTTGAGCTACTCCGGGGAGTTTCTTAATTTCATCCATAAGATACTTCAAATTCTCCCCGGAAAATCCCCGTTCGATAACAAGAAGATTTTCTTTGTCAAATCCGAGATCTTTTGTTTGCATATACGTAAGCTGCGAGTAAATAATAATTGTTCCGCATAAAACAGCAATTGAAATGACAAATTGAAATGTAACTAATATTCTTCTTAACAGCACACTTCCTTTTCCCCGTGAAAAGCCGCTTTTGAGGACTTTTGCCGGTGTATATGTTGAAAGAAGGAATGAAGGGTAAAGGCCTGCCAGGATTCCAAACAACACCGAAGATGCTATAAGAATAGCCCACCACGGAAATTTCCAGAGCAATTGTATATTGATGGACAAATGCATCGCATTATTGAACCAGGGAATGGCAATGTCAACAAGGGTAACAGCTATCGCCATGGAGATGAGGCTGATCAGCACAGACTCTGCAAGAAACTGAAAGATCAGTGTCTTGCGGTCTGATCCTGCTACTTTTCTGATTCCTACTTCCCTGGCGCGACTTGCAGAGCGTGCTGTAGCTATGTTCATGTAGTTTATACAGGCCATCAGAATAGTAAAAAGAGCTATCAGTGAAAAAATAACCAGGTACTTCCTGTTGGCGACCGGTATTAATCCCCCCTGAACAGAACTGTCAAGATGTACATCCAGCAAAGGTTGCAATTTATAACCAATGGAATTTCCGGCTTTTATCCAATCTTCCAACTCAACCCCTGTGAGCATCTTGATTTCATAACCTATGTGCCTTTTGAGCATTCCGGGGAGTTTCTTTTCAAGGTTTCTGGCAGGAAATCCATCAACAAGCAGGACATACGTAAAGTAACTGTTATTAACCCATTTATCAAGGCCTTTGTCTTTAACTGCCCCAAAAGGAACGACTATATTAAACCTTAAATGGGAATTCTTAGGAGGATCTTTAGCGACTCCTGTTACCATAAAGTACACAGTATCATTTTCAAACCGGATGGTTTTCCCTATTGGGTCGGCATCTCCAAAAATTCGCGAAGCAGTTGAAGACGTAATAACCATGGAGTTTGGTGCGGAAAGCACTTTCTCTGGGTTTCCCCTGATCAGGGGAAAGGTGAACATTGTAAAGAAGCCTGAATCGGCATACAAGACCTGGTCTTCAAGGAAAGTTTTCTGATCTGTCCGAATGAGTACATTGTTTTCATCTTTGAATCGCACTGCATCAATCACTTCAGGATATTCTTCTTTCATGGTAGGACCCAATGGCGGACTTGTTTTTGCCACACAGAGTCTGTCTTCTCCTATTTTCCCGTCAAGGTACATGCGATAAATATTTTTTGCATTGGTATGAAATGTATCATATTGCAATTCACCCAGTACGTACAATAAAATCAGCAATGCACTGCCCATGCTGATGGCTAATCCGCCGATATTGATCAGGGTATAACCTTTTTGCCTCCAAAGTACTCGGAGGGCGACTCTGAAAAAACTTGTAAACATGTTCTTTTTATTAGTCATGATTTACAAAACATATACCATTAGAAATTATATTGTTGAAAAACAACTAAATGAGAAAAATCCGGGAATTGAAATTCGTTCGCTTCCGTACATTCCCGGGTACGGAACCGGACAGGATGGGAATGACCTTAATTGGATAATTTTCAGCTTTGTATAATCCTGTCGAAGTAAGTTTTCTTTGAGAACGAGATGTAATTTGGTTTCTTCATAGTATATTAGCTTACTATTGTTCGAAAGAGGTTATCATAAACCCCAATTAATTCATTAATTTGCTCTTTTCAAATGAATAAATTGGGTTAATATAAGAGACAGAAATTATGGACGAAAAAATAAGGGCTTTTCGATGGGGGTTGATTGGCGCCGGAGATATTGTGCGCAAAAGGGTTGCTTCAGCACTTAAGGATACACCGGGTTCTGAAATTATTGCCGTGAGCCGGAAACAGGAAGAACAGGCTGCAGCCTTTGCTGAATCTATTGGAGTGCCCAAAAGTTATTCCAGATGGGAGGATCTTGTTTCAGATCCGGATATAGATGGGGTTTATATTGCTACTCCGGTTTTTATGCACGCACCTATGGCAATCCGCGCTGCTGAATGCGGCAAGCATGTTTTGTGTGAAAAACCGATGGCACTTACGGTTGCTGAGTGTGATGCCATGATTGAAGCCTGCAGGAATCATAATGTTAAACTGGGAATTGCGTATTACCGGCATTTTTATCCTGTTGTTAAACGTATACGAGAAATTATTTCTTCCGGCAGGCTGGGAAATGTTGTTTATGCGCACTGTACTGCTTTTGAACCGTTTGACGTACCTCCTGATCACCCGAGGCACTGGTTTCTTGAAAAAGAGAAAGCCGGTGGGGGGCCTATGTTTGATTTCGGGTGCCACCGTATTGAGATGCTGATGTACATGCTTGGGGATATTGCCGAAGTAAAAGGGATGATGACCAGTGTTAAGCTGATCCGCGAAGTTGAAGATACAGCCGTTGCCCTGCTGCGGTTTGCCAATAATGCTCTGGCCACCATTAC
>CAZJQN010000172.1:0-4951 GCA_964548125.1 uncultured Bacteroidales bacterium
TTAATTTTTTTTGTAATTCTTCCGGGATTTTGATTCCCTGCGCCTGCAGTTCTGTCAATAGTTTTCTGGCTTTATCTTCCTGACCCGACGCCTGATAGGCAAGGGCAAGTCTAAAGCGAAGGGCAGGATCAGAGGGTTTAAGAGAGATAGCCTTAAGGAGATTGTCGATAGCATCCTGTTCAAACCTGAGCAAAAGAAGAATTCTTGCCTTTTCGACATATCCATCAGGATGTCCTGGATCATTAGCAATTTTCTTATCTGCTGCCCTTGCCAGAGGAACAAGTTCCCCGAGCCTTGTATATACCTTGTTCTCCTTTTTCACCTGTCTAAGCCTGATGGCCGTTAAACCAGCTGAATCATACTGCCGGCTTATCATTTCAGCACGGAACTTGTTCAGTAAGGCATCTGCATCATCACTCACCCGTGCGAGGTAGTATCGATAGTCCGACAAAGCGGCAGTCAACTCGTTTCCTGATAATAACAGATCTGCACGCTTTTTAAATAGAGAATCAGAGCCGTTAAGTGAAATCAGACTATCAATAGAACTAATGGCAAGGAAGATTTTCTTTCGTACCTGGAATTTCCTGTATGCATCGTCAATCTCATCATTATCAGAGGGATTCTGCTTTATCAAATGAGTAAAGCATTTTTCAGCTTCAGTGAAACGATACAGCACGGAATATGACTGGGCAGAATAGAACCATGCTATACCATTTTCCGGATTTCTTTTTAGCACAAATTGTGAAAGATGAAGGCTTTCCCTGAAATACCCTTTTTCAAAAAGGTACTTGATAAACTTATCTGCTATTACGTCATCATCCGGATAGAGATGAACATACTCTCCAATAGCCACAGCCATCTGATAAGCATTTCCCGGGGTATTACATGCATGATCAATTTCTTTCTGCATAACCTTTTTTCCACAGGAAATCATGATTACAGGTAAAATGATTATAATGATGGAAACTCCTGAAAAATGACAATTTAAAGATGTAATTACCCTTATTGAAATGTTTTTCAAATTAAAAATAATGCCTTTCAATACTGAACTTGAACTACCTGATAATGGTGATGAAACAGCAGATCTATTCATGTTTTCTGCAATTTGCAAAAATTATAGGTTCGAGAAATCTGGCAACAAGTTCATGACCGAACTCATTAAAATGGTTGTCGCTCTTGATGTAATACTTATTGATTATTATTTCCGGGTTCTTTCCATTGATAAACAATGGATAGAGATTAACAAAACGAATCTGATGCTGATTGGCAAAATCTTCCCACAAGCGGGTATATTCATCTTCAGGAAGGCGAGCCTTGATCTGGCTATGCCAGGGATGAACACTTATTGTAAGCTGTACATGAAATTGATCACATAATTGTTTAACTTTCAGGATGTTTTCCTGTCCAAGCCTGATGCCTCTGAGTGCCAATTCATGAAAATCGGGCTCGTATAACCAATCTCCAACCCCATGAAACCTTGGATTGGCCAATAAAACATTATCATTAAAATGAGTAAAAAAAGAATAATATAGCTCAGCCGACATGGTCTCGGAAATTTTCTGTCCACCTGTTTCGCTCCCGGGATAATGAATCCGTTCAAAAAATTTATTTTTCTCCCGTTCAAGACGAAACTGGCTAAATGAATGGACGAGAAAAGAGTTTTTCTTAAAGAAATTTCTAATTTGAACCCATGCATTTTTTAAGTCGCTGAAACCGGCAGGATTGAAACGTTCATACACAAGTTCATTCTGTATATCAGAAATATCTATGAGAATAAATACTTCATTGAAATGAACTTTTTCTTTCTCAAGCAAATATTTTAATTTCAGCCAGTAAATTTTGGGACTATAACTTACGACAGAAGCATTAAGCACTTCAGCTGAATAACCGGGAGCTTTGGCAGCGAGAATGCCTGGGAAGGAATTTGCGAACGGCACATCCACACCTTCACTGTGAGAATCACCCAGGATAAGAATACGATAAAGATTACTTTTCTTTGGTACTTTTCTGGGAACAGAATCCCGAAAACCCAGCGAGTTAGTACAGAAAGGGTATATTTCGGAGCTCCATCTCCCGTATGATTTTTGATTTGGTCGTAAACCATGATGATAAAAATAGTGTTCGGTACGGAAATCCTGGTATGATGGTTTAATGAATAAAAACCCGACGATGAAATCAATTAAAATAAAAACAAAGAGAACAAAAATTGAAATGGTAATAGTGGCATGCCGTTCAAAGAAATTTTGTCTGCTTATTTCCATAGTGCAGGCCCGATATTTATAAACATACAAAGAACCCGAAAGATAATCAATATTGATTATCTTTCGGGTCATAATAATTTTTCACCCTGTTAACCGACATTGATGGTCACAATCCAGTCGGCAGTATCACCATTAGGTGCAATGACGTGGAAAGTAACCGGATTGGTATAATTCAGTCTTGAGTTATTTACAAATGTAACGCCATTAACCTGAACGACGGCATCGGGTGAGTCGGTAAGGAGGCTGGTTTTCAGGTTTGTGATGTTAGTTCCGGCGGGCACATTTATCACAATGGTTTTTGACTCGGAATTGATTACTCCCTTATATTCAACCTGATTCACCAAAGATCCAGTGAATACAGAGAATGATGAAATTCCGGTACGGTTGTCGGTTACATTAATGACAAATTCTTTAACAACCGTTTTGTACTCTTCTCCCCAGTTTCCGGAGCTGGCACCGATGAATGTTGCTGTGTATTGGCCTTGTCTGTTGTATTTGGTTACCTTGGTCCGAGATGCTTTCAGATCAATTACCTGTCCCTTATCTGTGGGGTAATTGGCATACACAGACCCGGTTTGACCGGAATAGAAGGTAACAAAATCGGCATACCCTTCGATGGTGAAGGTAACTGAATTTCCGGCCAGAATATCGGTATTATCTGCAATAACATTGAAGCCCTCGAGGTTGGCTGGTTCACGAGTACAACCGAGGAATACTCCGAGCATGACGGATAGAAGAACGGCTATTTTTTTCATAGGTAAAAAAATTTCAGGAGATTATTAACTCAACCATTTGGGGTTCTGTTTAAGAACACCTTTCATATTATTAATTTCATCAAGAGGGATGGGCAGGCAAACATTTCTGGGCTGGAAGTAGGGTTTATATTGTCTGACTTCTTCAATGGTAAGCCATCCGCTCTGATACCATCTGACCAGATCCCAGTAACGGGAATGTTCGCAGGCAAATTCAATATCTCTTTCATGAATAAAGGCCTGCTTAGAAAGAGCAGCAATGGGTGAAAGGCCAACTCTGCTTCGTACTTCATTAAAGGCCGTCAGTGCTGTTGGTTCGGAAGCATTGTTGGTTTCCCTGAATTTTGCTTCCGCGTACATCAATAACACATCAGCATATCGCATCAAACGCCAGTTGGTGGGGTCAACATAAGGAGCCATGGCAAAATCATACTCCGTATGGAATGGATAAAGGTATTTTCTCATTCCGGCACGACTACCCAGAGAAGAGTTCAACTGGCTCACATCCAGCACCTGGTTATGCAGAGGTGAACTGGTTCTGAAATCAAGGGTGTCACCAACCCATATGAATGTTGCATAATATCGAGGGTCACGGGCAAGGCCTGCCGCATGAGAAGAAGGTTTTTCAAACTCATTGGGGAATTTCTTATCATCCATGGCTATGTTCTTAAAGCCATTAATAAAGGAATTATACCAGGTAAGGAAGGAACCGGTAGTCCTGCGTCCAGGAAGGTATTTCCCTGCACGTCCGTCAGAATCAGTATATTTTGTAGAATATTGAATCTCAAAGACAGATTCTTTATTATTTTCAGCTTTATAAACTGCATTTGGTGTCGGGAGGTCTATCTTTGAGAAGTTAGCCAGGTAAGCAAATACGTAATCCAGAGAATCCTGAGCAACAGGTTTGCTAAGTTCATAAACACCCAGGTCCATTACCTGTTTAAATGTTGCAGCTGCCTGAGCCCACATTTGACGGTAAAGATATAATTTCCCAAGGAAAGCAAGTGCAGCACCTTTGGTGGCCCTTCCGATTTCAGTTGATGGCCATGACACAGGCAGCAGATTCACGGCCTCTTTCAGTTCAGCTTCTGCAAAATTGTAGATTGAATCCTGTGTGGAATTTGGATAATATGTATTGGGAACATATGGATCCTTTAACAGAGGCGGAACCTCGAAAAGAAACCCGGCGTAAAAATAATATAAACCTCTCAGGAAATGAACTTCTCCGAACATAGTGTTCTTCCTATCTTCTGATAAAGGCACTTTGTCGTTATATTTCTGGAAGAACAAATTGCATCTGTAAATTCCGGTGTAGAGTGCATAATAGATATCCCTAACCTGAGGAAGGGTAGCATCAAACTGAAGGTTCTGTGTATTGAACTGTTCATGAATAACCCGGTCATCCATAGCCCAGTTGAGCACCAGATAGGAACTGCCATACATGTTGGAAAAAGCCATAGGCATATAACATGTTATGGCCAGTTTTTCAAAATCATCTGCTGTTTTGTAAAAACTTGATTCGGCCAGCTGATTAGGATTTTGCAAATCGAGAAAATCTTCCGAACAGGAATTCCCCCAGAAAAGTAGCAAGAGTGAAAAAACAAAATATTTTATTGCTTTCATGGTACATCAAAATTAATAATTAAAAATCAACTGTGACACCAAACGTGAAAGAACGGGGAACTGGATAATTTCCTCCGTCAATATTGGTACTCAGTATGTTTGAACTGCGCACTTCAGGATCATACCCTGAATATTTTGTAAGAGTCAACAGGTTAGTAGCACCAGCATAAATTCTGAGACGGCTTATAGAAAGTTTTTTGCTCAGGTTCTCCGGCAAAGTAAATCCCAACTGAATGTCCCTCAGGCGCAGGAATGATCCATCTTCAATCCACCAGGAAGAAGTTCTTCCGTTGTTATTTTCATCAGTAATTGAGA
>CAZJQN010000173.1:0-4772 GCA_964548125.1 uncultured Bacteroidales bacterium
GAGCAGTTCCTCCCGTCAGGTAAAAATCCACCGGAAGGGATTCCATCATCCTAAGTATTCTGTCCTGCAGAGGGTACAGAATATTTTGATAATAATCTTTTAGCATGAAGATAAAATTCTTTTCTTGCAGGAGGATATATGGTATTTATCACTTCGTCAGTCAAAAGGGATATAAGTTGTTGCGGAGAAGCTAGCCGGATCAAATCATACCAGCCAAGACTGTTCAGCAGACGGATAAGTACAGATCTATCCTTCAGAAGCTCAATAGGATCTGATTGATACAAAGAAACCAGTTCCTGCCTTCGTGCCTCAGGATAATCCCAGAAAATTGCCTTCAGTTTTTGCTCTGTCAGGTTACCAAACGTGGGTTTCATTGCAACAACATCTTTCCAGGAACAAAGATATGTATTCTTTCATAACGATTAAATCTCTTTATCTTTGCATTTTCCTATATTGAGCCTTGATTTCGGTACAGAACATATCCGTTCATTTTGGCAGTTTTGAACTGCTGAAGGAGGTTTCTTTCCTGATCAGGCCGCAGGACCGCATTGGTCTTACCGGGAAAAACGGAGCCGGAAAAACGACCCTTTTAAGGATTATCTGCGGACTGGAACAACCCTCAGCAGGTAAGGTTGAAAAACCCTCTGAACTGCGTATCGGGTATCTTCCGCAGGAAATGAAACATAATGATGTGCGGACGGTGCGGGAGGAAGTGAAGCTGGCATTCAGTGAAGTGCTGGCTGTACGACAGGAACTGGAAAAAATAAATCAGGAAATATCAAAAAGAACGGATTTTACATCGGACGCATACCATGATTTACTGAACAAATCTGTCTTTCTCCACGAGAGGCTTGCCATGCTGGGCAGTGAAACGATGGAGGGCAGCATTGAAACAGTACTCACAGGACTGGGGTTTCAAAGAGAAGATCTTGACCGACCTGCATCCTGGTTCAGCGGCGGATGGCGCATGCGGATTGAACTTGCTAAAATCCTGCTTTCCGATCCTGATCTCCTGCTTCTTGATGAACCAACCAATCATCTTGATATTGAGTCAATTCAATGGCTCGAGGAATTCCTTGCCTCATTCAGAGGAGCGGCGGTCATCATATCACATGATCGTACTTTTCTTGATAATGTAGCCCGCCGAACTATTGAAATCGTAAAGGGGAAAATATACGATTACGCCGTACCCTATTCCGAATTTGTTATTCTTAGCAGGGAACGCAGGGAACAACAGAAAGCCGCAGCAGCCAGCCAGCAGAAAATGATTGAAGACACGGAACGTTTTATAGAACGCTTCCGATACAAAGCCACAAAAGCTGTGCAGGTGCAATCGCGCACAAAAATGCTCGAAAAGCTCGAACGGATTGAACCAGACGAAGAAGATGACGACTACCCTGATATCCGTTTCCCCTCGGCAGTCCGATCCGGAACCATTGTTCTGGAAGCAGGTGATTTGACCAAATATTACGGCGACAACCTCATTCTCAACAGGCTGAATTTTGTTATCGAACGGGGACAGAAAGTCGCATTTATAGGCCGAAACGGAGAAGGAAAAACGACCCTTAGCAAAATCATTGTAGGAGAAACAGATTATTCAGGACTGCTAAAAATTGGGCACAATGTGAGTATTGGATATTTTGCACAGAATACAGATGAACTGCTTCAGCCCGAAAAAACCGTCTGGGAAACCGTTGACCAGATAGCAAAGGGGGAAATCCGCACCCGACTTCGCGATCTGCTGGGAGCTTTCCTTTTCCGGGGAGATGACATTGATAAAAAAGTCAGGGTCCTGTCAGGCGGTGAAAAATCACGACTTGCTCTGGTAAGGCTTCTTCTGGAACCTCATAACCTGCTGGTTCTCGACGAGCCTACCAACCACCTTGACATGCGTTCAAAAGACATCCTTAAACAGGCTTTGCTGGCTTTTGAAGGAACACTGATTGTCGTATCCCATGACCGTGATTTTCTGCATGGCCTTACTGATGCAATTTTTGAGTTCCGCAATCATTCCATCCACCAGTACCAGGGCGACATTACCGATTTCCTCGCCCGGAGAAAACTTTCATCCCTCAATGAACTCAATCAGAAAAAGGAATCAATAAAAAAATTAAAGGAAGAAGACCAGAACAAAGAACTGTCCAGAGAGGCTTACCGGCAGAAAAAGGAAACCGAACGAAAACTTCGTAAAATTAGCACACTGATTCAGCAATCCGAGGAACGCATATCTGCAATCGAAAAACAGATCAACGACATAACAAAAAAATTGTCGGAGAATATTCCCCACAGCCATAGCACAGAAAATACCGATTTATATACTACCTTTGAAAAGCTGAACGTGCAGCTGCAGGAAGAAATGGAACGGTGGACCAGTCTGCACACCGAAGCAGAACAGATAAAGAAATCCAATGAAGGTCAGTAAAATATTCCTTACATCTGTTTCCCATTCCGGAAAGATAATTGCCGTTCTTTTTCTGGCAGGGTTTGTACTTTTTTCCTGCCGGAAGGCTCCGGTTTCTTCTCCCCTTTCTCTGAAAAGGGATGCAATCAATCTGGCTTTCATTTATAATCCTGCGGAATCACCCATCCATCCTGAAGCAGGAATCCTGCATCTGAATGATTCGATTTCCCATCTGTACATCAGCATTCCGCAGTCGGAACTGCTGTTTAACCAGGCTAATCCCGAAGGAAGGTTTCTTACCTCCCTCCGCTTCCACTATGAGATCTATGAACTTTACGAAAAAGAAACTTCACGGAAGCTGGTCGATAGCGGTTCCTACAAAACCGAGCTGGAAAAGAACAAACTGCACGGACTCTACTACACGGTATTTCCTGTACGCTGCAGGTACGGACGTCAGTACACGCTTCGCCTGTTTACATACGATAATATGCGCAATAAATCCATGCAGACATTTCTGCGCATCGATAAGACCGACCGTAACGGAAGGCAATATTTCATGGCCTTTACTCCCACCTCCCGTTATCCGGTTTTAAAACCTTATGTAACTGCCGGCCGGAGCATTGTTCTGCGCTATGGACCAGGAGGCATTGATTCGGTATATGTACAGTGGTACAAGAAAAGTCAACCATTGCCTTTGCCGGTATTCTCTTCCGAAACACCGAAAAATCTTCTGATCAGAGCTGACAGCACGTGGCGTATTGCCCTTTCTGATACCTTAGTGTTCGATACCACCCGTACAGGCTTGTTTCATTTTCGTACCGATACCCTGAGCTTTGACGGATTCACACTTCTCTGTCCCGGTGAACATTATCCTGAAATAAAAACACCTGCACAAATGATCCCGCCCCTTACCTACCTTACTTCTGGCCCTGAGCAAAAGGCAATCGAACAAAATCCGAATCCCAAGGCAGCAGTTGACAATTTCTGGCTTACCTGCGGCGAAAATATTCAGACAGCGCGCGACCTGATACGGGCCTATTACAACAGGGTATTCTTTGCCAACTACTATTTCACAGCCGATAGGGAAGGCTGGAAAACCGACCGGGGCATGATTTATGTTGTTTATGGTCCTCCCCGCACTATGCTGAAGACAGATAATCAGGAGGAATGGACTTATTTTACGGAAGCAGGAAAAAAGGTCGTTTTTACCTTTCGGTATAAACCCAGTCCGCTTACCGAGAATCTGTTTGTTCTAATCCGCAACCTCGAACCTTCACCCCATTGGCGCCAGGCTGTTGATTCCTGGAGGTCCGGAAAAGTTTTTGCAACCCAATGAAACCCCATACACCTTTTATTTACGGTATAAGACCCTTGCTCGAAGCTATTGACGCAGGAAGGCAGATTGACAGAGTACTGGTAAAAAATACCCTTCGCGAAAATCTGGAAGAGCTCCTCATAACTTTGCGAAAGCACAATATTCCTTATCAATTTGTACAGGCTGACCGGCTCAACCGCATTACCCGTCATAATCATCAGGGAGTTATCGCGTTTGTCTCAGAAATTGAATACTACGATCTGGAGAAGGTAATCCCTTCCCTTTACGAACAAGGTAAAGCACCATTGTTGCTGGCCCTTGATCATATTACTGATGTGCGGAATTTTGGCGCCATTGCCCGATCAGCCGAGTGTGCCGGAGCACATGCTCTTCTCATTGGAGAAAAGGGACATGCCGGAGTAAATGCTGATGCTGTTAAAACTTCGGCTGGAGCGCTGCATCATATTCCGGTATGCAGGGTGAAATCGCTTCACAGTGCATTTATTTATTTGCGTGAATCAGGTCTTCAGATTATTGCTGCTACTGAAAAAGCCGAAAAGGTTTATACATCGGTGAATTATTCCTTGCCGTCGGTAATAGTTCTCGGTGCAGAAGATACGGGCATCAGCCCTGATCTTTTGCGTATAGCCGACCACCTTGTCCGCATTCCCATACTGGGGAAAACCTCTTCTTTAAATGTTTCTGTTGCTGCAGGAATTCTCCTGTATGAAGCAGTACGTCAAAGGTATTGATGTTTCATTCCAAAACTTGCTTTTACCTGATTTAGGGACTGTCCCTTTTAACCCAACTTCACATAATTCCTCGCTTTACTAATTGACCCTGGATTGTATAATCCCAAATCCGTCAATTGAACCCATCGACTAACAAAATCTAATCATTCCGAAGGTTCGGAATGTAAGATTTTGATAAGTCGGGGTTGCTTTGATAAGTCAATAGAAACAAGTTGTTTGAATACTTATTGTCTTTCTATTGACTAATCACGGTTTAACGTAAACTTTTGCCTATTAAACACCACTTCATTTCTTTCCTTGATTC
>CAZJQN010000174.1:0-4768 GCA_964548125.1 uncultured Bacteroidales bacterium
TATTGTGCCTCTTAGGCCGATTTCACTTTGTTCCATCGGGGTTAGCCCGGTTGAATTTGTTAATTTATGGTACTTGGGTTTAACGGACAAGGGAATAGCTGATATGCAGTCTTCGTTTCTGGTTGTCTGTTAAGTAGTTGTCAGAGTGTAAAGGTGCTTTCAGGTTGACTGGCCTGAAAATAAAGGTTTTTCAACCTGATGGCCTAACGTTAAACACAAAACAATCTTTCTATCTTTGTCATAAAAAATTGGAACTTTATTTTATTCTTGTAGAGCCTGCCGTGCCTGGCAATGTCGGTTCGGTTGCCAGGGCTTTAAAAAATATGGGGTTCTCCCATCTCAGGTTGGTAAATCCCTGCCATCATCTGGCTCCTGAAGCTCTGATGATGGCCCATGGCGCACATGACATTCTTCAAAATGCCTCAATATTCAAGTACTTCAGTGAGGCGGTTACGGATCTGGATTTTCTGATCGGTACTACAGCAAAAAGAAGACGAGTGAGATACAATTACCACCCTCCTGAAGCTCTCACTGAAATCCTGCTTGCAAAGAAATCGCTACTGCAGAAGGTTGGGCTCGTCTTTGGCAGGGAAGAACATGGGCTGCACAATGAAGAACTGCAGAGATGTGATATTTTGAGCAGTATTCCAATGGCTGTTTCCTATCCATCATTGAATCTTGCTCAGTCTGTGCTAATTTATGCATGGGAACTTTCTTCTTTACGTTCAACAGAGAGCAAAAAGCAATCCAATGCGCCGGTTTCCCGAGAGGTTATGAAAATTCTGAAAGAAAGAGTACATTTGCTCATGACGGAGATAGGCATTGAACCTGATTCCATTCTTTATCCGCGTATTATGGAAAGGTTGATGCTGCTTTCCGAAGAAGATGTTCATCTTGTTCTTTCATTTTTAAAATTGTATTTTGGTCGTAAATAAATTGGATATGGAACATTCATCTATTATTCTAGACATTTTGAAAAAAGCCGGCCGCCCGCTGAGAGTTTCTGAAATTGTTCAGATGAGCGGACTGGCGCAGAAAGATGTTGACAAGGCGATGAAAACCCTTAAAGCGGAGGGAAGCATCGTTTCCCCTGCTCGCTGCGTTTGGGAACCTAAAAAGAAATAATCATTCCTGCGGTCAGGTTAAAGAAAGAAAAGGATGATGCCAGCAATGCTGATAACCGAACCGGCGATTTCCTGAAAAGTAATTTTACGTTTAAAGAGAATAATACTGGGAGGGATCAGGAGAACAGGTACGGTGGCCATGATGGCAGAGGCAATTCCGGCTTTCGTATAACTCACCGCAAGGAGGGAAAAAGATACCCCCAGAAACGGGCCAAAAAAGGAGCCGATAAAAATGCCGGTCATCCCGGCCCGGTGCGAAAAAGCCTTGCGTATATCAGTCCATTTCCGCGTTAACGTAATGATAATGCTGAATCCGATTATGGCAGTTATGATCCTGATCTGAGTACCGGCAAAGGCATTGTACCCTGCAAGACCTTTTTTACTGAGAACGATACCGAGTCCTTGGCCGAGGGCACCAAGAAAAGCATATACTATTCCACGGAGAGGCTTATTGAGTACAAATTTATCCTGCCCGTTTTCTTTCCCGAACATGGCCAGAACAATTCCTCCCATTGTCAGAAGCAGGGCTGTCGTATTTTTTATGTCCATTGTTTCGCCCAGCATGAGCCAGCCGAATAATGCCGCAAGGGCAGGAGCAAGCGTCATCACGAGCATTGAAAACCACGAGCCAACTATGACATACGAATGAAAAAGAAAATAATCGCCCATCACAAAACCTATCAGTCCCGATAATGACAGCCATATCCAATTCTGCATGCCGGCATCGGTTGGGAAAAAAAGTCCCCTTTGAAAAAGCGTGAAAGTGCTTAAAAATAGGAATCCAATAACCAGCCGGATAATATTTACTGCCAGCGAACCCACCCTGAGGCTGGCAAATTCAAACGACAATGCGGTAATCGTCCAGAAAAAAGCAACCAGTAATGCCGCAAATTCCCCATAGTGTGCCTGAATCATATTTTTGCCTATTAAGGCGCAAATGTAACCATTTTGCGTAAAGTTCCTTAGGTGTACACCCAGCCTTCATTTCTGCATATAAATATTGTTTTTCCCGAGCCTGCTATAAGGCCGGAAGAAAAATATTTGTTTCTTTGCGCAAACTTTCCGTAAGGATGGTTGTCTTATCAGGTGTAAATTCATTTGTAAATAGTATGGGAAAAAAGAAATTTATTTCATTGATTGCCGGACTTTTAGTGTTTTTTGGTGCATTGTCACAGAACTACCCTGGTCCGCAGGGGGGACCTATGCCCAATGACGGAATAATCCGCGGGAAAATAATTGACGGGAAAAGCAATACACCTGTAGAGTATGCAAGTGTTGCGCTGTATAATGTCAGGGATTCCTCACTTGTAACGGGAACTATAACAGGACCGGACGGAAGTTTCGTCCTGAATAACCTGCCCTATGGAAGATACTATGTGGAAGTGACATTCGTAGGATTTCAAAAGATGCGTCAGAACAGTATTATTGTTACCCCACGGCAGAAGGAAGTTAATCTTGGTGAATTGCATATTGAGGAACTTGTTCAGGCTTTGAAGGAAGTCGAGGTAATCGGTAATCAGAACAGACTGGAGTATAAAATTGATAAAAAGGTGGTGCAGGTAAGCCAGGACATTGTTTCTTCCGGAGGTACGGCAGTGGAAGTTCTTGAAAATACGCCTTCGGTAACTGTTGATGTTGACGGTAATGTACAACTGCGAGGCAGTTCAAATTTTACGGTTCTTATTGACGGAAAACCCAGTGTTCTCAAAGGAACGGAAGCCCTCCAGCAGATTCCGGCCAGTACCATCCAGAGTATCGAGATCATTACAAACCCTTCCGCCAAATACGACCCGGAAGGAGTCGCGGGAATTATCAACGTGGTGATGAAAAAATCCAAAATTACTGGGGTAAGTGGCATCATTAATACTACTGCCGGAATCACCCACAAACAATATTCAACTGATCTGCTCCTGAATTACAAAGTTGGGAAATTTAACTTTTTTGCCGGAGGAGACTGGATGGATTTCAGCAACCCCGGATCAGGCAAAATGCGGAGAGAAAATTACCTGGGACAGGATACAACTTTCTTTCTCGTCAACAATAATTCGGGAGATATGAACAGAAAAGGATATTCAGTGCGGGGAGGCTTTGACTATAATGCCAGCGACAATACAACATTTTCTCTCTCCGGTGAATATGGGAGCCGATCGTTTGGGCGGATGGCAACAGGGAAATACCATCAGTACACCGAGCCCCTGTATCTAAATAAATATTATAAACAGGTAAGTGGTTTTGAACGTTCTAACGATTTTTCAAGCCTTAATCTGAATTTCCAGCACAAATTCAGCAAACCCGGTCATACACTCGACGGATTAGTTTTTTATTCCTACGAAAAAGACAACGAATCAAATCCGTTAACTGAAACCATTACAGATGCTTTCTGGAATGCTGTTGATTCTATTGTTCCTACACGTTCAAGGGCACTTGAGGGAGGGACAGAGAACGACTGGCGTGTGAAACTGGATTATGTGTATCCTATAACCGACAAAAGCAAGCTGGAAGCTGGCTATCAGGGACGTTTTGAAGATGAATTGCACCATTATTCATATGATAATTATGATCCTGATACCAAAACGTGGATAACAGATCCTGATCAGATCAACAAACATGACTTTGTTAACAATATTCAGTCTTTATACGCTATTTACAGCAATGAACTGAAATGGGTCAGTTTCCAGGTGGGTTTAAGGGCTGAATATACCGACCGCCTCATTAAATCGTTGGTTATTAATGAAAAATTTCCATACGAAAAGCTTGATTTCTTTCCGTCGTTCCATCTTTCTAAATCGTTTAATAACAATCAGCAGGTATTATTTAGTTACAGCAGACGTCTGAACAGGCCTCGCAGCTTCTACCTCGATCCCTTTCCAACCTACATGGATCCGCTGAACATGCAGAAAGGAAATCCTTCTCTGGAGCCGGAATATATTAATTCGTATGAACTTAGTTACCAGAGGAATATCAAGATGATCCAACTTTCGGTTGAAGGGTATTACCGGCAGACAAACAACATGATCACCAATATCAGCAAGCCTCTCGAAACTAATCCTCTGGTGATGGTGCGTACTTTCGATAATTTCAACAAAAGTGCCTCTACCGGAGTGGAACTCATGGCCAATGTAGCCCTCTCAAAGTCCATTCAGGTTAGTCTTACCGGCACTGTTTATCATTATAAGCTCGATGGACAGGTTCTGGGTGAAGATGCTGTTTCATCAACAACTACCTGGAATACCAGGCTGAATTCCAATATCCGCCTGAAATGGGGTACCCGCATTCAATTGATGGCATTTTACAATGCCCCGTCCATCAATCCGCAGGGCGAAAACGGAGACTTTTTCATGACCAGCATGGGAATACGGCAGGATTTTCTGAAACGGAAGCTTAGCGCCACACTCCAGGTACGGGATATTTTTAATACCATGCACTTTTCCTACATATCCAGCCAGCCGGGCGTTTTCTATACCAGCGGCGAATTCAAACGTTCCGGACCTGTCATAAGCCTGACTCTGAGTCTTAGGCTGAATAATTTTAAGGAAACCAGAAAACAAATAGATGAAGAGGACAATAACGGTGGAAGAGAAGATATGATGATGTAAAAAAAATGAAAAATACAACAGCCGGTTGGAGCCCAACGCCAACCGGCT
>CAZJQN010000175.1:0-4652 GCA_964548125.1 uncultured Bacteroidales bacterium
AGATTTTGTTAGTCGATTCGTCAATTGATTTTTTCAATTGACGGATTTGGGTTTAATTGAAAAAACTAGCCTGTTGGAGAGAATACGACCAACAGGCTGTTTTATTTTGCATTTCCCCTGAGAATAGGAGAATCTGTAAGAAATTATTTAGGAGCTTTTTTATCCGAATCTTTTGTATTGCCTGAAAAATAGGACTTTCCTTTGAAAATTCTTTCAGTAAGTCCGTTTTTTCCGCTGAACCAGCTTTCAGGATTCATGCTCGAAGAAAGCACATAATGATGAACTGAATCGGAAGGGAATGCTTTGATTTCGATAGGATTACCTCCATTCTGTTCCACCAGAAGTGTGAAAGCAGGAAACTGGGCTCTCTTAGCCGAATCGGCAAATTCATATCCAATCACGTGTTCCATATTTCCAAGGTATTCTTGTGTTCTGGATGAATCAGCGGGCATCTGGTCAACATACCATCCCTTGTCTTTTTTCTCCAGCACAAAAGAACTGTCACCGGGATAAGTAAACCGGAGGCGCATCCAGGAAGCACTTTGTCCCGACAGTAGGTTTTTATTGCGAAAGGAACCGGGATCAGGCGCCATGCTGAAACGAAGAAATCCATTAACAGCGTACACATTTTTTTCATCCGATCGGCGTACATAAGTGATGGCAGTTCCCTGCCTGTCATAGGGGCTAAGGGGCGGGCGGTAAGAGAAACGTCCGACTACAATTCCGACCAGTGTTTTCCTCTTTCCTTTAATAGTAACATGAATTCCTGCCGAGTCGTCTACCCCCAGCTCTTTCCAGAGAGCATCCGATGTAGCGACAACCTGTTCGGCTTTCATGAGAGATACTTCTTCCATCAGGTTTCGCACTGCGTTGAAGTCGGCATTCCACTCCGCATTGCCGGATGATACCTTCCAGTGATTATTGGTTCTGGAAATCCTGACTTCTCTCTTTCCTTCCTGCAGAAGAATTTCAGTAACTTTTGCCGTATCGAGAGGGGCAATCTCGCTGCGGAAGGTTTTTTCGCCCTTTCTGTTCTGAATCCATTGTGTTATTGCAAATAAAAGAAGCAATATGGTAAAGATAACAAGAAGCTGAACAGGTTTTAGTTTTCTAAACATAGTCTTCCTCCATCCTTTTAATACGAAGTGAACGATTTCTTTCCATGCGGAAAATGCCGTAGCCTATGGCCAGAAAAACCGGAAACAGGAAATTGAAAAATTTAAGGAAAGTGCGTTTCCCTTCGCTGATTTCCTTCAACGGCCTGGATGTAATAGTTTTGGTGCGCAGGTCGATCAGCCCGCTCTGGTCGTTCATGTAGTCAATTGCATTGACCAACAGATTGACATTATCGGGATTCAGTTGCATGGCATTTTCTCCTTCTCCGTTTACGCAGAACTTTCCACTCGATACAACCATGATCTGTCCTTTTCTTTCGGGCGAAGAGGTGTTTTCCAATAACCCCGCCACCACCAGATTTTTCTCAGGAAAGTCCGATTCCTTCCATTGGTAGTTAATATCGAAATAAACGGGGACCTCACGTCTTCCCGATTTCTCTGAAGTCATGGCAAGAGGAATCCATGTGTGAGTGGAATCTCCGCTGTAAACAATGCTCGAAGCAAAAGGAAGGGCTACCTCTTCCAGACCTTTTACGATAGGATGATCGGCAAAAGTGGTAATGTTCGGGAAATACGGAAAAGCTACACTGATGGTAAAGGGAAGGCCCTGCTGCCGCACACCAATATGATTACAATTAATATCAGTTATGAAATCTTCCCGCACATCAATGCCTTTGTCTTTTAACCATTTTTCCAGGCCGGTATTATGTGAAGATCCCATGGGGAAACCGGAACTAAGGTCTCCGTTAACCCTGTCAAAAGCAATAATTAGGTTTCCTCCCTTACTAAGAAATTGGTCAAATTGTCCCGTAATATAGGGGGGCAGACTGTCCTGGGGATCGATAAAAACAGCGGTTTGGTATGATTCAAGTGCGCTGGTGCTGTCGGAAAGATACACCGGAACGGTTGTATTCAGAACCGACGCTGCCTGATTCACCTGGGGCATAGCGGTAATGGTGGCCGCTTTGCAGTTCTGAATAAAAGCCACTGAAGGTTTAGTAGTGACTGTCAGCTTTTTAATGGATGTGGAAAGATAATATTCAATAGGTGCTCCGGGCTGCAGAAGCGGAATTACATCGTTCTTTTCACCATATTGCACCACAGCTCCCAGGTACGCCTTTTTCTGGACAATTTTGTCTTTTTCGCGACTGTCAATGATCAGGGGTTGCACTCCGGAACGGGCAGCTTCCTGTTCCGCTTCCGGGCTCTGGTTGGGGTCAATAAAAGTGAACTGAACCATCCCGCGTGAAATTCTGGAATATTCCGTAAGCAGGTCTTTGAAATCCCTTCGGGTGGTTGCTATATTCGGAGGCAGATCGCGCGTAAAAAAGGCTTTGACCGTAACGGGCCTGCTCAGATTCTTCAGGATATCCTTTGTGGCTTTGCTGAGGGTATAACGCTTGTCGGCAGTAAAGTCCAGCCTCAGGAAGAACGTATCAGAAAGCAGGTTCAGCAAAACAACTATCCCGGCAACGAGAATAAATACAGAATAAAGAGATGTCTTCTTCTTCATACGTTATCGGTTATATTACGTCGTACAAGAACAAGTTCAGTGGCAAACAACCCGGCAAAAATCAGGGAAAGAAAGTAGACGAGATCCTTTGTATCCAGAACTCCTCTGGCAATAGACTCAAAATGGGACTGCAGACTCAGGTATCCGGAGATTTTGCCGGGAAGCCCGGATAGTCCGTTTGCCAACAGGCCGAAAAGAAGATGGAAAAATATTCCGATGAACAGGGATGATAGCAAGGCTACAATCTGATTGTTGGTAATTGAGCTGGTAAATAGGCCGATACTGATATAGCATGCGCTCATCAGCAGAAGACCGAGGTATCCGTTCCAGACGGCTCCATGATCAACCGGACCAAGGCTCCATACGGTAAAATAATAGGGGAGAGTCAGCGCAAGGGCAATTGCGATGAGGACCAGAGCAGCGAGGAATTTACCTGTTACAATCTGCCAGTCGGTAACAGGCCGTGTAAACAGGAGTTCTATTGTTCCGCTTCGCTTTTCTTCGGCAAACATGCGCATAGTAATGGCAGGAATGAAGAAAAATAAAGTCCAGTAAGCGATTCCGAAGAAACCCTGCAAAGAAGCCTGTCCTACCAGAAAAACATCAGCACCGAACAGCCAGGTAAAGAATCCGCTGAAACCAAGAAACAGAACCAGCAGAATATAGGCTGTAAGTGAATCAAAAAAAGCATGCAGTTCACGCTGTGCAATAATCCATGTATGTTTCATTGTACCAGTTTTTTAACAAACAGGGTATCAGTTCATGGTAAGTTCCCGGAAAATATCTTCCAGTTTTGTTTCAACAGGGGTAAGTTCGGTCAGGAACCAGCCTTTTGAAACACAAAGAGAAAAGACCTGCCGGCGGTTTGACATTCCTTCCCTGCTTTCAATTTCAAAACTTCCGGTTGTTTCTTCAATCGGGTTAACAAGCTTCACTCCTTCAAGGCTTTTAAGGGCAGTAAAAATCTCATTGCGTGGAGCTCCTTCGATGGTTACTTTAAGCAATTCATGTCCCTGTGCCTGTTTTCTCAGGTCAGCCGGTGTTCCGTTAGCCACAATTTTCCCTTTACTGATGATGAGGATGCGGTCGCAGGTTGCTTCTACCTCAGCCAGAATATGAGACGAGAGAATGACAGTCTTTTGCCTGCCAATCCGCTTAATGAGTTCACGAATCTCGACAATCTGATTCGGGTCAAGGCCAGAAGTGGGTTCATCGAGAATAAGTACAGCCGGATCATGGATGAGTGCCTGGGCAAGTCCGACACGCTGTTTGTATCCCTTGGAAAGCTCTCCGATTTTTTTGTGTTTTTCACCAGAAAGCCCGCATACAGATACCATTTCCCGTATACGATCAGAAATTTTTTCTTTCTCCAGACCCTGTATACGGGCAACATACATGAGGTAATCAATGACTCCCATCTCCTGATATAAGGGATTTGTTTCGGGCAGGTAACCAATGAGTCGCTTTACCTCTACCGGATTGTCAGTTACCGAAATGCCTCCGACCCTGATATCTCCTGTATCGGGAGCAAAAAAGCCCGTAATGGCTTTCATCGTCGTGGTTTTTCCTGCACCGTTGGGACCAAGAAAACCAACAATTTCTCCGGTCCTAACCGTGAAGCTGATATTATCAACAGCCTTCTGGCTGCCGTATTTTTTAGTGACATTTTGTACCACAACATCCATAGTCTCGGAATTACTTTTGATTTCATATTCTTCCGGATTGTGAACCCGGAAGCCAGGATGGCTGCAAAATTATACAGTGGTGTATATTTTAAAAACCGTAAAATGTTAATAATTCTTAAAACAAGCGAGGTATATATAGCAACTATCCGCTTTTTGTTAATTGCGGATTGGTTTTAGAATTGCCGTTTTAAATACAGAAGTTCTTGTATGAGATGAAGAAAATGATACAACATTTCCTCTTTGCCTATGCAGGAAAATTGATGAATTTATCCGTAAAACTGATATTTAACCGAAGTACCATGAATTAACAAATTCAACCGGGTTAACCCCGATGGAACA
>CAZJQN010000176.1:0-4632 GCA_964548125.1 uncultured Bacteroidales bacterium
TTTTAATAAAAATTTTTATTAGCCCGGTTGAATTTGTTAATTCATAGTACTTCGGTTTAAAAATTGTTGAATAAAAAAAAGACGGATACAAAATCGTATCCGTCTTTTTCAATAATAATATGTTTGCAGCTTTACTTAAGGTAACTATCGTCCTTACGGCCGGAATAGTTTATCTTCAGAGCACTGGCACGACGCAAAGCCTGCTTCACATCAGTAACGATTCCCATTTTCACATCCCTGTCAATTTTCAGCGAAACAGTCATCTTTGTCTGATCGGCCTCACTCTTTTGTGCCCGTTCCGAAGCAATGAAGTCTCGAATATCATCTACTTCTTTAAAAGTGTCATTAAGCTGGATACGTGGTTCAGTACCGTACATCTTTTCGTTGAATGGACGACCAATATAGATGTAGCTTACAAGTGATTTATTTTCTATTTTTTTTACCTCAGTAGCCCCGGGAACATGTATCCTAACTTTGAGTGAAGCACTTCTAAAGGTAGTAGTTACCATGAAAAAGAACAGAAGCATGAAGACAATATCTGACATAGATGACAGGTTCATTCTTGCCTTGCGGCTTCCTTTCTTACGAAAAACAGCCATGGTTATTTCCTCCTAATTAATTATTTACGACCTTTTCCTGCACCAATATTCTTCGGTTCTGCTTCCGAGATCATCACGGGAACATATTGCTTGATAGCATTCTGCTGATCTTCGGGCAGGTCGTCGAAGTGCTTATTAAACTTTTGCATGGCAATCTGGTCTTTGATTTCATTACCAGCAGCCGTGAGTTCGTTCTGGACCTCGAGGTACTTACCATAAGAGGTTCCCCTGTCATTTTGCAGAGATATAACACCTTTGCTTACACGAACCTTTCCAAAGTATGGGATATCCTTTTCTTCCTTTTCGGGCAGATTAGGCAGATCTTCTGGATTCAGGAGGAACTCTTTGGTTTTTTCCCGCAGTTGCCGGATATCCATAAGCTCACCTTCCACCAGAAGCTGATCTTTGGCATTCACCAGAACCACAAATACATTCCTCTCCTTCACCTTGCTTTCTGACTGTTCTTGTTTTTCAACAATAGGAGGCAACATACGAATGATACCTTTATCGGTATCAAAGGTAGTGGTTACCAGGAAGAAAATAAGAAGCAGAAAAGCAATATCGGCAGAGGAGCCTGTATTGAGTTCCGGCATTTCAGGAGCTTTTCTCATAGTACCTTTTTTTAGATCAAATATCTTCTGATTTCAGAATAGACAATAGCCAGCAATGCCCCTGCAAAAGCAATGTACATCAGGAACAAACCGGTATCAACAAGTTTGAGCACCCAGGGAACATTGTCACTTCCCTCATAATTGAGCAAAGGCAGCACATCTCCCTTAGCAAAATAGTAACATATTCCGGTCACTATAGCCAGACCGACAACAACTATCAGATTCCTCAACAAATTTTTTGGATTGGAAATCACATTTACTATGGGGAAAATAATTGCCAGAGCGACAGCAAGAATTATCACAAAGAACGTATACCTGAGCGCAAGGGAAGTAATTTGCGGATCAATATTTCCACTTGGAGTATACTTAGCAGGGCCTACGTAAAAAAGCAATCCGATTACAATAGCCGCTGCAATAAGTAAATAATAGAGAAACTTAGCCAGGCGAATCATGGTGTTATTTTTTGGTATATTTCACAATAATGTCAACCAGCGAGATGGATGCATCTTCCATAGTATTTACAATGCTTTCCACTTTTGCAAGCAGATAGTTGTAAAACACCTGGAGAATAATAGCTACGATAAGACCACCTACCGTAGTGATAAGAGCAACCTTCATACCACCGGCAACAATGGTAGGAGAAACATCACCAGCTTTAGCAATATCGTCGAACGCCATAACCATACCAACTACTGTTCCGAGGAATCCTAGCATCGGGGCAATGGCAATAAACAATGTTACCCAGCTAAGTCCTTTTTCCAGTAGACCCATCTGAACAGAGCCATAAGAAACAACTGATTTTTCAACCACATCAATACCTTCATTCACCCGGTCAAGTCCCTGGTAAAAAATACTGGCTACCGGACCGCGGGTGTTGCGGCAAACTTCCTTAGCAGCTTCCACACCACCATTGTTCAGAGCTTCTTCAATTCTCTTCAGCAACTTGTCAGTATTTGTAGTTGCAAGGTTCAGGTAAATGGTACGTTCAATAACAATAGCAAGCCCCAGAATAAGACAAAGCAAAATAGGAGCCATCCAGGGAGCACCTCCCTCAATAAATTTTTCTTTCAGCATCTGATGCAGGGTCTTTCCTTCATCTGATGCGGCCGGACTGGCAGGAGTCTGAGCTGTAACGGCGGTTGTATCAGTTGTTGTCGCCGTAGTATCAGTTTGTCCATAAACATAACTGGCAGAGGCCATAACCATAAATCCAAGCACTGCTGCAAACGCTAAGATTTTTTTCATGTGTTTCGGTTTTTAATTGTATAACGTTAGTTTACTGTTTAATTATTTGTTTTTGAAATTTATTTCTTCATTTAAAAGCATTTTTCCCGTAATAACCTGTGGCGGAGAGAGAGGGATTCGAACCCTCGAACCGCTTTTGGCGATTACACGCTCTCCAGGCGTGCGCCTTAGACCACTCGGCCATCTCTCCTCTCTTCACAAATCACATTAATTCAGGCCGCCAAATTATAAAAAAAAAACAAATAAAAGTATGTTACGGTGTAATTTCACCCCTTAATGGTGTTTGCATTAGCTTTTTTATGATCTGACTGTCATTGTACTTTCCGCATAATACCATGAGCTTGGTAAGAGCCGCTTCGATGGTACTGTCATAGCCGCTTATCACTCCGGCTTTCTGCAATTCTATGCCCGTTTCATATAGATCCATTTCCACCTTCCCTGTTTCGCATTGCGTAATATTCACTATGATAATTCCCCTCTCAACAGCGTTCCGGATCATCTCTATGAAATGACTGTTGGTGGGTGCATTTCCGCTACCGAATGTTTCAATTATAACTCCTCTCAGACCAGGTATTCCCAGAATACCTTCAACTACAGCATCGGGTATCCCTGGAAAAATTTTCAGAACAGCCAGACGCGTTTCAAGTTTCTTATGCACGGTAAGTCCGAGAGATGGCCGAATCGGCAGAATGGCTGACCGGTTGTATTTAATGTAAACTCCCGATTCAGCCAGAGGAGGATAATTTGCCGAAACAAAGGCACGAAACTGTTCGGCACTGTTTTTATGCGTCCTATTCCCCCGAAAAAGCATGCTCTCAAAATAAACACACACCTCAGGCACTATGGGGTTGCCATTTTCCTTTGCCGCAGCAATTTCAATGGAGGTAATCAGATTTTCCTTTCCGTCGGTACGCAAGGTACCGATGGGTAGCTGGGAACCGGTAAACACAACGGGTTTTCCCAGATTCTCCAGCATAAAACTTAAGGCAGAGGCCGAATAGGCCATGGTATCTGTACCATGTAAAACAACAAAACCGTCAAACTGATCATAGTTTTCCTCAATGATGCCGGCAATCCGCACCCAGTCCTCCGGGGTAATATTGGAGGAATCGATTGGGGGATCAAACGCAATGCTATGCAAACGAAAACCCAGCCTTTTCAGCTCAGGAACCTGACTGGCAATGGCACCAAAATCCATGGGAAGCAAAGCTCCTGTTTCAGGATCATGCACCATTCCGATTGTGCCCCCTGTATAAATGATTAAGACCGACGTGTCATTCATAAGTTAAATCCTTTTTTTGGGTATCGAGTGTTTTGTGTTTTTGTGATCGTACTGAACGTATAAATCTTGAGGTTATTTTCTGCTCACACACTATCATTAACTTCTTCAAAGTTAAAAAGTTTCCGTGCATTTTCTGTAGTTATCAGGGCAACTTCTTCAGCAGATACATTTAATAATTCAGCAATCTTTGCTGCAATAAAGGGAAGATAGGAAGGTTCATTACGCTTCCCCCTGTATTGGACGGGAGGCAGATAAGGAGCATCGGTTTCCAGTACAATCCTGCTAATTCCAGTCTTTTTTACAAGTACATCCATACCAGCATTTTTGTATGTTACAATACCTCCAATACCCAGCATAAAACCCATATCCACTGCCTGTTTTGCCTGTTCATAACTTCCTGTGAAACAATGGAAAACACCTTTCAGGTCTTCTGAAACATAAGACCTGATGATTTCCAGAAGGAGCGGGATGCTGTTTCGTGAATGAATGACCAGAGGAAGCCGGTATTGTCGGGCCCATATAATGTGTTGCTCAAATGCTTCCGTCTGTTCTTTTTTAAAAGAAGTATCCCAGTAAAGGTCTATGCCCGTTTCTCCTATTCCGGCGAAAGGACGCTTCCTCAGCCATGTTTCGGCATGCTTCAGTTCCTCCTGGTAGTTTTCCTTCACTGATGTAGGATGAACCCCCATCATAGAAAAGCAGATTCCGGAATACTGAGTTTCGAGACTAAGCATAGGCTGAATTGAGGTACTGTCAATATTGGGCAGAAAAATCTTTTTCACCCCGATCTTCACAGAACGTTCAATAACCTGGTCGACTTCACCAGCAAACTCAGGAAGATAAATGTGACTATGAGTATCATTCAGAAGCATAAAAAATAAATTCCGGCCAAATT
>CAZJQN010000177.1:0-4568 GCA_964548125.1 uncultured Bacteroidales bacterium
CTTCAAAACTGGTCTGCAACGGAAGAAATAAAAAGGCAACCAGAATAAGCTGAAGAAAGAGCGTCGGGTTGAACTGGAGAATAAAATTTTCCTTCTCAATGATAAGATGAATGATAAAAGAAATACTCATTAGAAGAAACCAGAGCAGGAAGCCCTGTAAAATTTTTTTCAGCCTTATATTATTATACCCGGTCAAAACGAACGTAAACGGTTTGTTGTGAACGAAACGTATGCCGATGTACAATCCTATCAGTCCCATTGCAAATGGAAATATCATCAAAAGAAGCCCGACATTTGGGTTTATACCCCAGGAAGCAAAATCCAGAGGATTTGAAGTAGCTGAAGATCCTAAAGACGAGAATCCTCTGAAAAGGTAAGCCAGTAAAATTGGAATAGATCCTATTACCTGTGAGAAAAATAAAACAATAATTATTGTTATGACAAATCTCCAAAATTGATTTTGTCCTTCAGAAGCTTTTTGAAAATACATTTTGTTCTCTTTTTATTTCATCCATCCGTTAATTTTCATCCAGTCGGCCAGCCGATCAGCCCAGGTAGAAAGTACAGGGTCATTCGGGGCAAATCCGACGCCATGCCTGCCTTTTTGGTAGATATGCAGTTCGGCAGGTACGTTGGCTTTCCTGAGTGCAAGATAAAAAAGAACACTGTTTTCGGGAGGAACACCGTTATCTTCATTGGTATGGAAGAGGAAAGTCGGTGGAGTAAGGGTTGTTACCTGAAGCTCATTACTTAAATACCTTGCCAGATCAGGATTCAGGTCTTTCCCTATCAAATACTCACGTAACCCTCTGTGGGTATATTCGGTGGTAAAACTGATCACCGGATAACCGAGAATCATAAAATCGGGTCGCGAGCTCATCCGATCTATTGGGTCGGGAGCTTTTGGATCTCCTCCATCAAAATGAGTTCCAACCGTTGAAGCAAGATGTCCTCCGGCTGAAAATCCCATGATTCCAATCCGATGAGGGTCGATTGCAAAACGTTCTGCATTGTAACGCACAAGCCTCATAGCTCTTAAACCATCCATCATCTGGATGGGATGCATATACTTTTTAAAATCCCATCTGCTCAGGCGATAGCGAAGCACAAAAGCCGTTATCCCGTGCTTGTTGAACCATTGGGCAATCTGCTTACCTTCGTGGTCCATTGCAAGACCCACATAACCGCCACCGGGGCAGATAACTACAGCAGTACCGTTAGCCAAATCAGCAGGTGCAGGATAAACAAACAAGCACGGTTTATCCTCAGGTTTTTCACCCAGAGCGCCCGGAGCACCCTGAGGCCACAGATAAATGGAATCCTGGGATCTTGAAGGTGTCATCAGCGACAAAAACACAATAAATAAAGCAAATCTTTTTAATTCTCGAAATGACGTGAAAGTTTTTTGTGTTGTCATTATCGTAACTATTTCTGGTTATGTAACTATTAAATTACTGCGTCTGCAAATTATTCTGGTTGAATTTCCTTTTCCACCATATCTCTGAAGGCGCTCCGCAACCTGCTTACAACCGGACCGGGCTTACCCGAGCCAACAGGAACACCTTCGAGATGCGTCACAGGCAATACTTCAGCTGACGTGCTGGTAAGAAAGGCCTCTTCAACATACGGCAGTTCATCGGAACTTAAAGCTCTTTCCTCCACAGGGATTCCCAGCATCCGGCATAAGTCAAGTGTCAGGGTTCTAGTTATTCCGGAGAGAATGAAAACTGATTCGGGATGGGTTAGCACCGTTCCGCCCCGAACAAAGAAAATATTGGAATGGGTTGCTTCTGTGATGATTCCGTTACGAACAAATAAATTTTCGTAATATCCCTTTTCAACGGCCTCCTGATAAGCAAGGATATTAGGTAAGAGAGCAATTGATTTAATGTCGCATCGGCTCCAGCGCATATCATTGATCAGTCCGACATTCACGTCCCTATGCTCAGTTATCTGGTCAGGGAAGATTTCTCTGACAAACGCATAACAAGTTGGTGGTACAGGAGGCATTGGGAACTGATGGGTACGGGGAGCTGTTCCACGTGTGATCTGAAAATAGACCAGAGCTTGCCGGCCATACAGATTGTTTTTGTAAATCAGTTCCCTGCCAATCATAAGAAAATTATCAGCTTCCGGAGAAAAAAGACGGATTTCATGAAGGCTTCGTTTCAGGCGCTTCTGATGCAAATGCCCGGCAAGAAATCCCTTTCCGTACCAGCGCATAACTTCATATACACCGTCGGCAAAGAGAAAACCTCTGTCGTTCGGAGAAATGAAAGCCTCCGCTGCAGGAAGGTATTTGCCGTTTAGATAGACTGTTTCCATATCCAAATGGGTGTTTCAAAGGTAAAAAGTTCGTACAATATTTTTCTTTCTCCGGCCGGTTTTGATCAAATCAAACATTAGCTTTGCAGGAAAAGAGTCTTTATGATGATAGGAGATGACTTTTACAGGCCTCTTGAACAGTTTGCGGATGTAAGAATACTTCGTTACCGAATCGATGGATTTGAGGAACTACCTCTACAGACTAAAAAACTGCTCTATTTTTTATACCAGGCAGCTCTCAGCGGACGGGATATAATCTATGATCAAAACGGAAAATTTAATCTGCTGATCCGGCGCACACTCGAAACGATTTATAACACCTTCAGAGGAAAAAGGGATTCAGATGATTTCCGGCAATTTGAAACGTATCTGAAGAGAACATGGTTTGCCAACGGTATTTATCACCATTATTCCAATGACAAATTTCAACCGGGTTTTTCAAAAGAATATTTTCTGAATCTTTTAGAAGAAAGCGATGTATCGTCTTTACCTGCCCAACCCGAAAATTTGCTGAAAACATTACTTCCCATTATGTTTAACCCGGAAATACTGCCAAAAAAGGTTGATACTTCTCCTGACCGGGATAAACTGTTACACTCTGCGGTTAACTTTTATGAAAACGTTACCGAAGAAGAAGCATTGACCTATTACAGGTCCATGCTGAAAAATGCCGGTGAGAAACCAATATCTGTTGGCCTTAACAGTAAACTGGTAAAAGAGAACGGACAATTAAAAGAATACACATGGAAAGTTGGCGGAATGTATGAAAAAGCAATAATTCAGGTCATATACTGGCTCAGGAAAGCTATGGAAATAGCTTCGAGCGAACAAAAAGAAATTATCCGACTGCTGGTTGATTTTTATTCCTCCGGTGATCTTTCAATATTTGATCGGTTCAATATACTCTGGGTAAAAGAAACATCTCAAGCGGTTGATTTTATTAATGGATTTATTGAAACGTACAACGATCCCCTTGGATATAAAGCGACCTGGGAATCGGTGGTTCATATCCTGGATGAAGAAGGAACCAGACAGACGCGTTTACTTGCAGCCCATGCACAATGGTTTGAAGACCACTCACCGGTTGATGTCCGTTTCAAAAAGAAAAGGGTTACGGGAATATCAGCCAGAACAGTAAACGTTTGTATACTGGGAGGAGATTGTCATCCGGCTACTCCTATAGGGATCAATCTCCCAAACAGCGAATGGATAAGAAAGGAGTATGGATCAAAGTCTGTGACGTTGAAAAACATCACTGAGGCATATCATTATGCTTCGCTTCAGGATGGATTCCTGGAAGAATTTGCTGCCAGTGAGGAAGAAGTGGAACTGATAAAAAAATATGGATTGCTGGCTGACAATTTGCACACCGACATGCACGAGTGCCTGGGACATGGTTCAGGGCAGTTGCTTCCCGGTGTGAGGCCGGATGCGCTAATGCAGTACTATTCGGTAATAGAAGAAGCACGTGCTGACCTGTACGCGCTGTATTTCATGTATCATCCGAAGATTCTTGAGCTGGGACTTTTGCCTCATCAGGATGCTGCACGGGCTGAATATATGGCCTACATCAGGGCCGGTCTTTTTACCCAGCTTGTGCGGGTGGAATATGGAAAACCAATTGAAGAAGCCCACATGCGAAACAGGGCACTCATTGCGCGCTGGTGTTTTGAGCAAGGAAAGGATAAAGGGATTATCCGCCAGTTTAGTAAAGGGGGTAAAACATATTTTCTCATTCAGGATTTTGAGTCGTTGCAACATTTATTTGGTATTCTTCTGGCAGAAATACAGCGCATAAAATCGGAAGGAGATTTTCATGCGGCACAAAACCTTGTTGAAACCTACGGTGTGCAGGTCGACCGGTTGCTACATGCCGAAGTATTAGAGAGATACAAAAAGCTGAATCTGGCACCATATTCAGGGTTTGTAAACCCAACCTACGTGCCGGTTCTGGCGGACGATGGTAAAATAATGGATATCCAAATCCATTACAGCGCAAGTTTTGCAGAACAAATGATGTTGTACGCGCAGAAGTTTTCTTTTCTATGACGGAGACACAAGGCAATTTACCCCAAATTCGTCAATTGAAACAATCAATTGACAAATCGACTAACAAAATGAAATATCTTGATAAGTCGGAGTTACATCAAAAACTTTTTGCGGGGATCTCCTGTATACAGAAAATAAATTTGAGTGCGAGGGTCTTTATGCAAAGAGTTATGCGGGGTTTCACCCCGTACCCT
>CAZJQN010000178.1:0-4493 GCA_964548125.1 uncultured Bacteroidales bacterium
GGAAAAAGAGACTTAATCCATCGGGCACATTCTTTCATTCCCTCTTCTTCTGAAGGGATATGACCAATTACTATTAGCGCTTTCTTTTTACCCTGGAGGGAAGCATCCCTTACATATTCTATTGTTTCCCATTCGCGAGATTCTCCGACCAGCAAAACTTCCACATCATTACGCCGGAGGAAATCCATTTGAAGCTCACTGCCTACAGCTCCCGGAAGAAATCCAACCTGCGTAATCTTCATGGAGGGATTGCCCACTATTCGCGTACAGGAGGCATTCAGCTTTTCAGCTACCAGTTCCTTAAGTTCCTGTACAGTGGAAGGAGGAATGACAAAAATTCCCTCTGCACCTTCTTTCCGATAGTCTTCCCAGCCCAGGGCGTGGGTCATGCCTTCCAGAATCCCATCGGGTTTGCGTAAATGCCAGTGATCATGAAATCGCCAGATGATCAGATTATGCTCGTTGATATACCGGATTTTATCCCGATAAACCGGATCATTGTTTTTTTCAAATTCTGACGTTTCATCCAGGTGGTTGTAGAAAGCAGGTTCATGTACAATGATAAAGTTTTTGCCGGAAGATACTGCTTTTTGCAAGACTGACATGGTAGGGAACATGGTTGTAACAACTCCGGTAACTATATTATCGGGGTTGCCTGCTTTAAATACATCAACAGTTGGTTCCTGCCACGGAACGCCTATTCTTTGTTTTATTGTTTCAACCATTTGCCTTGCTGTCATTCCGGATGACTGGGCAAAAAGAGGAAAGGCGACAACAAGAGACAGGAGGACTGAAAATAACATTTTCGCTCCTGAATCAAATGTTTCCCTGAAAAGGAGATTTTTCTGAAAAATTTGGGAAAAAGCTGATCCTGTTTTCATACAGATATACTTTATGAAGAACAAAGATGGTGATTTTATTCAAAAGCAAGTATATCTGTTATTTCAAAACAGTATGACATCTGTAATGGTTTACAGAGGATAGAGCTTACGCGCCGTTTTCAGAAACAATCATGCTTCTCTGATCTTTTTCAGCAGTAAGTCCCTGGATTTCACGCCAACAAACCGTTCAACCTCCCTGCCGTTTTTGAAAAGAATCATAGTGGGAATGCCCCGGATTTTGAAGGCAGAAGCCGTTTGCCGGTTTTGATCTACATCCAGTTTTGCGATGACAGCTTCGCCGTCGAGTACATCAGCCAGTTCATTCAGTATGGGTGCCATAACCCTGCAAGGAGCACACCAGGCAGCCCAGAAGTCGACAAGTACCTTGCCATTTCTGATTTGCTGTTTAAAATTCCTGTCATCAAGGATTTTGATTTTTTCATTCGAAGGCACAAGTGGCATATTTTTCATTCTCCTGAGCGAAAGGAGAACATAGAAAACCAGTAAGCCAGCAAATACAATAATGAAAATAAGTGTTTTACTCATATTGAAAAGTATAATCAGATCTTTTCTGCTTCAGCAAGTTCCTGCTGATGAAGATTGTGTACATATTGTGCTGCTGCAAGAGCTGCCACCGTTCCGTCGCCTACGGCAGTGGTAACCTGGCGGTAACGCTTGGCTACAGCATCACCTGCTGCAAAAACGCCTTTAATACTAGTTTCCATGTCGGCATTCACGATGATTTCTCCGCGCTCATTCAAAATATGTGTGTTTTGCAGGAATTCTGTATTTGGAACATATCCGATAAAAATGAATACTCCGTCGATTGGTATATTGAATAAATTACCTGTCTTGAGATTTTTTATATCAACCGATTTCAGGTTTTCATTTCCATGAAATGCTGCTATGGTCGAACTAAGGATAAAGCGGATAGACGGATTGCTTTTAGCTTCTTCTATGGCATATTCAAAGGCCTGGAAATGATCAAACTGATGAACAATGGTTACTCTGGAAGCATATTTTGTCAGCGATACGGCTTCCTCGAGGGCAGAATTTCCTCCGCCGACTACGATAATTTCCTTTCCTGTGAAGAAATCCCCGTCACAAGTTGCACAATAGGAAATACCTTTTCCCCTGAAAGTATCTTCCCCCGGTACGCCCAGTTGCCGTGGGCGACCTCCCGGCGCAAGAATAACAGCCGATGCTTTATACTCACGGCCGTCTGAAAGCCGGACAGTTTTTACCGGGCCTTCCAGTTGTAACCCGCTCAGGGAAGAATTGGTAATAATATCGCAACCAAACGATCTGGCTTGTTTTTTCATTATTCCCGACAGCTGATATCCACTTGTTTTCTCTACCCCGGGATAATTGGCAATCTCATGGGTCAGAACCATCTGACCGCCTACTGTTCCTTCATTGATTATCAGTGTTCTGAGGCGGGCGCGGGAGAGGTATATGCCGGCGGTTAATCCGGCAGGCCCTCCTCCCAGAACGATAACATCATACTCTGTATCAGCTTTTGCCATACTTTTGCCTTTTTTATGCATTCACCGGTACGCCGAATTCCTGGTTCAGGATGGACTTAACCTGGTCCATGGTTTGAATGCTCGAGGTGGCTTTTACAATTTTTCCGTTTTTATAATACACGGTGAAAGGTAATCCCATGAATCCGCGACATTCAGGAGCGTTACGTATTACGTGCGCGTCGGGGTTGTCAAATTCCATATCAAAGAATTTAACGTGAGGATACTGGGGTTCCAGTTCTTCCATGATTTCATAAACAGGAATACACATGGGACCCATTCGTCCGCAGCAAATCATTACGTTTTCATTTTCGCTGATTACTTTCTGGTGCTCAGCAGCGCTTTCAATGTGGTTTAAATTGGTGTACAGCATATTAATAAAGATTTAAGTTATTCAATGACTTGTATTTCATAAGTAAGATCCATGGCTTTTCTGTAGGCAGCTGAAACTCCGCAGTAACGATCCTGCGAAAGGTCGACAGCTTTCTTTAGTTTTTCCATATCGAGGTTTTTCCCCTGGAACTTATAGATAATGTGCATCTTAATATAATGTTTCGGATGTTCTTCCGTGCTCTCGGCAACTACTTCAATGGAAAACTTTTCGGGTTCCGAGCGCATTTTTTTCAGTATAGACACTACATCCATCCCTGTACATCCTGCCAATGCAGCGAGCATAAGTTCTTTGGGCCGCGGGCCTGAATCTTCTCCACCTACTGCTTCGGAAGCATCCATAATTACATGGTGTCCACTTACAATGGCATCGAATTTCATGTTTCCCAGCCAGGAAGTTTCTTGTTTAACTTGCATATTCGTTTAAATTTGAGGTTACAAAGGTAAGCCGTTTCAAAACTGCATCAGCAAATTCATAGCTTGCAGAATACCGGCTTTTGATTGATATTAAACAATTGTTTTATTGATTTAGTTCTACCTTTGCCTTGAAAAATATTCCTGATGAAAGCGCTAACTGAAACAGACAAGGAATACATCTGCGAAATTCAGGCTCCCTGTTTTCAGGATCTCAGTCTCGAGGAAATTGCTCTGATCAGAGCAGGGAAAACCCAGATCCTGTTTCATCGGGGCGAAAATCTTACCAAGCAGGGAGTTTTTGCTTCATCTGTTTTATTTATCATTAGTGGTTACGCCAGATTATTTATCGAAGGAAATAACGGCAGGAATCTCAACCTCGCTGTTTTGGTTCCGGGTGATTTTGCAGGGATTTCTTCCATATTTGGTCAGAATAAATTTCCCTTCTCCATAACTGCACTTTGCGACACGCAGGCATTGCTGATTGAGTCAGGCATTCTGGAGAAAATACTCCGGCAAAATTCTTCCTTTGCCTACCATATAAGTATCAGGAATCATTCCTTTGACAATTTGATGCGGGAAACCCTGTATTCTTTGGCATTCCTTCAGATGAACGGCAGGGTTGCCTCCGTTTTACTATACCTTGATGGACTCGTCAGGGAAGGGCATGACGTATTTCCTCTGCTTTCACGGAAGGATATAGCTGAGTTTGCCGGTCTTTCAACCGAAAGCACAGTAAAGATTCTTAAATCGTTTGAAAAAGACGGGCTGATTCAATTGCGCGAAAAATCGTTAACAATCCTGAAACCCGGGAATCTGAAAGAAATCAGCAGGCTGGGATAATCCGGGTAAGATAATTCATACAGAAGGATTTTTTTTGGTTTAACCCTTTTACACTAAATTATTTCGTTCTTTTATGTCCGGCCAATTTGAGGAGTGAGTAATTTTTTACCACGGAGGACGCAGAAGGCCACGGATACGATTTATTGCCCAACCGGAATTGAATCTCACGGTTTGTAATAAAGCAGATTTCACTTTGTTCCAGCGGGTTTTAACCAGACGCTTACATTTCAAACTAACCCACTACCAATTAGTATTCCTGATCACTTGACACGTAATTCGTGTTAATTCTCGGATTTGCTTTTTAATATTTTCATAATTTCACTGGACTGGATTATTTCATTCTTTTTGTAAAGCCAATCAGGGGGTAAGGCACATAAAAGATAGAATCTGATATACAATGGGTTTGAATCAAAAAGTTTGATTACCTTTGCATTCTCAAATT
>CAZJQN010000179.1:0-4384 GCA_964548125.1 uncultured Bacteroidales bacterium
ATCCCCTACGGGGAAATGGCATGTTGCATGATGTAATCTATTGGCCTTCATCTCCTATGGAGAAATAGGATACATGTTGTATAAATTTAATTCATTAACAAGGAAATCAATAAATTCATTAATTGATAGTGTTTCCTCTTCAGGGCATGAAAGACAATAGAAACATAGAATAGCTTCCGTTCTATTTGCCCGATAGGGCATGAAGGACAATAGAAACCCGGAACAATACCCGCCAATTTGCCCGTTAGGGCATTAAGGGCATTAGCTCAATCATTACATCATATATTCAGTGCAAATGACCTTCATCCACTACAGGGAAATCAACGAAAATTTTCTATTTCCTAGACGAGCTCACACGATGAAATTAAAACCTCATTCAATGGGAAATGGGAAATGGGAAATAAAGATGCCGGAGGCATCTAAGTCCAATGTCCATGGTCACGTCCATGGTAAACCGAAACCCTCTCCTCCCCAACGCCGGAGGCGTTGAAGAAACCATGCTTGCTCTGAAAAAAGTTGACATAAAATGCAAAAAAAGCATCTGACCTTTATCCCCTAAGGGGAAATTGGAAACCTATATTCAACAGAAATTTCGTATTTCCTGCACGACATCACACAATGAAAATCAGAACCCCATTTAATGGGAAATCGGAAATGGGAAATCAAAAATTACTTGACAGCCACGAAAATCCCATATGGGCGCAAAATGGATCCAGAAGAAATATTTTCCAGTTTGCATACGAATTTCCATTTTTGCACGTTTAATACTAAACCAACCTGAACTAGCCTTGTGATTTTATGAAACGAAGCCACCAGCTTATACGGTACATTCTTTCCGATATACTGACCGCTGAGCTAAGCTATACGCTATTCTTCATTTTCAGAAAACTTTATATTGAACCGCAAAAATTCGGCTATCAGATTCCCGTCGAATTTGACAGCAATTTTGTACGAGGGTTGATTATCCTTCCTTTTTTCTGGCTCATCATCTATTATCTTTCCGATTATTACAGGGATGTTTTCCGCAAATCACGACTGCAGGAGCTTGGACAGACCTTCCTCAGCACGCTGATTGGTGTAACCATCGTTTTTTTTGCCATCATCCTCGACGATACAGTTCATGACTATATTAACTATTATCAATCCTACCTGGCTTTTCTTGTTGCTCACTTTGTGCCAACCTACCTGGCAAGGGTCACCATCACCTCACGGACGAGAAGACTCATCACCCGGGGTAAATTATCTTTCAATACATTGATTATCGGTGCAAACCTGCCTGCCGAGGAACTTTTTTTCAGCATGAAAGCTCAGGGGTCTGCCACGGGCAATCGTTTTGCCGGATACGTTACCGTAAACGGGAAAAATGGCATTTCGCTCGAGAAATATCTTCCCCACCTCGGCCATTTTGAAAATATCCTTCCCATCATCCGGCAGCATAAAATTGATGAGGTCATCATTGCCATTGACCCCTCCGAACAGGAAAAGATTAACCGGATTCTGAACCATCTTCACCTGGCCGATGTGAGAATACGCGCTATCCCGTCTCTTACTGATCTTCTTTCAGGCAAGGTGCGGTTTACTACTCTTTACGATATTCCGCTCCTTGAAATCACCCATTCTCCCATGCCTACCTGGCAGATGAACATCAAGGAACTTTTCGACATTATTATATCTCTAATTGTACTTGTCGTTCTTAGTCCGGTGTGTCTTCTTATCGCTTTGCTGATCAAAATAACCTCCCCCGGGCCAGTATTTTATTCTCATGAACGCATCGGAAAATACGGAAAACCGTTCAAAATTATCAAGTTCCGCACCATGGTGCCGGATGCCGAGAAGAATGGTCCGGAACTATCCAGCCGCAACGATCCCAGAATTACTCCCATCGGCCGCTTCTTACGCCGTACCCGGCTCGATGAAATTCCTAACTTTATCAACGTTTTGCGGGGAGAAATGTCGCTGGTTGGCCCCCGGCCCGAACGACAGTATTACATTGACCAGATTGTTCAGCGGGCACCCTATTACGTTCACCTGCACAGGGTAAAACCGGGTATTACTTCGCTGGGACAGGTAAAGTTTGGATATGCCGAGAATGTAGATCAGATGATCCGCCGACTTCAATATGATCTTCTGTATGTCGAAAACATGTCACTTGCCCTCGACATCAAAATTCTCCTGTATACCATCGGCACCATTCTGCGACAAAAGGGCATCTGAACCTTTTTTCTTCCCATCACAGATACCCTCTCTGCAGAGATGCTATGACTCAGAGCATGAGATGAATATTGTTACTGCTCTTGATGGGCTAAAATGATTTTTTTCAGTATGATTGTCCCTTAAAGGAAAATTTTCGCAGCGGTTTGTACACAGCTCCGGCAGGTGTAAGTATACTCTCCATCCATACCAGATGATCAACCGGCGTTTCCTGAAATAAGGTATTTCTGTATTCCCCCACCAGGTTAATAAGTTTCTCCGGATGACGTAAATATTTGAGCCGTGCGAGGGTAATATGCGGATGAAAATCCCTTTCCTCAGGAGTAAAGCCATACTGTGTTACCAGAGCCTCCACTTCTTTCTGAAGATGGAAAACCGGTTTGCTTTCAGAAATTCCAGCCCAGAGAACCCTCGGGGAAGAACGGGCACCAAAATATCCGAGGCCTTTCACCTCAAGAGAAAAAGGAGACACGCCTGAAGCTATCATTTCAAGCCCGCGGCTCAGTCCGTCTGTTATGCCTGGGTCTGTATCACCCAGAAAAAAAAGGGTGATATGGACATTGGTCATATCAACCCAGGCAATTTTTTCGGCCGAAAGCCGGCGGCGACATACCAGGGCGGTCTCTTCAAGCCGTGAACCGGCAACATCCACAGGCAGGGCAATAAAGGTTCGCATATGCCATGTATTTTTTCAAAATTAGGTAAATTTACCTGACCATAACACCGAAAGCCATATGAAACCTTCACCCCGATTTGCCGTTGTGCTTTCAGGATGCGGAGTTTTCGACGGGTCCGAAATTCATGAGGCAACCCTCACCCTGTATGCCATTGCAAAGAACGGAGGAACCTATGAAATTTTTGCTCCTGATGTGGCACAGTTCCATGTAGTAGATCACCTAACCGGCAGGCCGACCGGAGAAAAAAGGAATGTTCTTTCTGAAGCAGCCCGTATTGCCAGAGGGAAGATAACCCCTCTGAACAGGTTCAATGCCGGAAATTTTGATGCCCTGATATTCCCGGGCGGGTTCGGAGTAGCAAAAAACCTGTTCCCGTTTGCCGTTGAAGGGCCTGATGCAAGAGTCCAGCCGGATGCAGAACGGGCTATCCGCGAAATGCACAGCGCCGGAAAACCCATCGGTGCTTTGTGCATTGCCCCTGTATTGCTGGCAAAAGTGCTGGGTAATATTGAGGTTACTATAGGAAACGACCGCGACACCATCAGCCTTCTCCACAAATTAGGAGCCAGTCATAAGGTAACAGGCCACGGGGAAGTAGTTGTTGACCCTGTCAACAAAATTGTTACTTCTCCCTGTTACATGCTCGATGCCAGCATTGTGCAGATTGCCGAAGGCGCGGACCAAACTGTTCAGGCTATGTTAAAATTACTCGAAAAATAAAACCGAAACGAAATTTCAGAGATAGCCCAGCTCAATTTTCCGGACGATTTTTTCAATCTCGGCGTCTTTGCCCTGTGGATCGTATTTGACTTTCAGACTGCTTCCAAAGATTACGGCTACTGTTTGCCAGAATGCCGCCTGAAAAGAACCTCTCAGCTCCTTAACCAGTGTATATGAGGTTTTTCCTGTTTCCCTGTCGATCAGCTTAATAAGCAGTTTCCCCTGTGTTATTGTCAAAGCTTTCAGCTGGTCTTCGTATTCATCACGAAGTTGCTTTTCCACCTTTTTTGCGTATTCTCTTCGTGCCTTGTCATTGGGGAGCTGCATAAACTCCACATTCAGTTCGTCAAGTTTTACTTTTGCCAGCTGGGCATATGGATACACAATCTTTAGATCACGCACCAGCTTCCAGTAATGGTATTCAGCCCTCCTGCTGGAAAATTTCGGTTTCGGAAAAATGTAAACTTCCTTTATGGATGCCAGCAGTACGGTGTCTCCATCAACTACCCTGCCCGGTACAACAATAAGGTTACTCTTCTTCGTTGTCTGCGCAAACAACGTAACCGGTATAAAGAACAGAAATGCTGTTACAAAATTTCTCATCATCTGAATACCAACAAACAATGTACCAGAGGTTGCCGTCAGTAGAATACTACGCAAAAATACGATAAATGTTCCAAAGGTTAATGAATCAGAGATTCATCGCAGGATCGCATACTATGCATCAGTTCGCTTGATCTCCTGATGCGCAATCCGGGCTTAACCCACATTGCGCA
>CAZJQN010000180.1:0-4290 GCA_964548125.1 uncultured Bacteroidales bacterium
AACCCACTATGCATTAGTTCGCTTAAGCTTCTAATGCATAATCCGGGTTTAACAAGAATTTTTATTAGCCCGGTTGAATTTGTTAATTCATGGTACTTCGGAGGAAAATTTTTATTAATGTGTTTAACAAAATTTATAGTTCTTTAGAAAATTCCTTAATATTTTAGAATATCCTTTTCCAGAACTCATTATGACAAGCACAGCTGAGGACATCAGAAAAATACCCATGGTAAGAATTCTCGTTCCCTGGGGAACAGGAATTGTCATGGGGCTGAAAAACACGTGGTTAGCTGGGCGAACAGGAATGATCCTGATGTTAATACTATTCACTGTTTTGACCATTGGATTTATCCTTACAAGAAAGAAGTACAGCTTACAATATATTTTCGGAATCACCTCTGTACTTTTCCTCTTTTTTGCAGGATGGATGCATTCCTCACAAAAAGTAACACGCATTCGGAATATGATACCTGAAAAGGAAGAAGGATTGTATGTTGCCGAAATTCTGGAAACAGCAAAGACAACCAATGACGTATCTACCGGAATATGCCGTATCACCTACAGAATCAATGATACAATTCTTTTTCCCAGGCATCTCCGTCTGGTAATGTATTTTCCTAAAAAGTGGAAAATTGATACGATAAAGCCAGGGGACAGATTCTGCTTCAGGGGGCAGCTTCAACCTCTACCGGCAACAAGGAATCCTGAAGAGTTTGATTACGGAAAATATCTTCTTCTGAAGGGGATCTCAGGATACACCAGAATAAGAAACGAAGATGTTATCAGGTTTCCTGCAGGAAATATCACCATTCGCTCACTTGCATTTCAAGCCAGAGAATATCTTCTTGAAATACTTAAGAAGTATAAAATCCCTGAGAAAGAAAGAAGTGTGATGGCGGCTCTTTCACTAGGGTACAGAGAAGATTTGACAGAAGATACCGTAAGAGCCTACCGCTCAGCAGGAGCTATGCATATACTCGCCGTCAGCGGTCTACATGTCGGAATTATTTACCTCCTCTTTCAGTACATTACCTTTTTCATGCAGCGGAAGAAATGGGGAAGAATTGCAAGGAGTCTGCTGGGTTTGTGTATTTTGTGGGGATATGCCTTTCTTACAGGACTTTCCCCTTCGGTAGTTCGTGCATCCACTATGTTTTCTTTCTTTACCGCTGCAGGGTTACTCAACAGAAAGGTAAGTCCATTCAATATTCTGGCTTCGGCTGTATTTGTGATTCTGGTAGCTGATCCTTTCCTTATTGCTCAGCCGGGATTTCAACTTTCCGTGGCAGCAGTAGCTTCCATCGTAGCTTTTTATCCTAAAATTGCAATTCTCTGGGAGCCCAGGAATCTGTTTTTGTCAAAAATATGGTCTTTAATCGCATTAAGCCTTTCCGCTCAAACCGGGACATTTGTCTTATGCATCTATTATTTCCATCAATTTCCTGTTTATTTTATCATCGCAAACCTTGTTGCAGTTCCACTGGCCGGTCTGCTTCTGTATGGTATAATTGTGTTGTATATTATCGCCTGGTGGTCCTTCCCGGCAAATGTCCTATCAACCGTACTAACCTTTTTGACCTCAGCGCTAAATCAAAGCACGCAGATTATTGAAACCCTCCCGGGATCAGTTATAAGCGGACTATGGATAACACCGGTTCAGATGGCGCTTCTTTTAATCGCGATCCTCTTAATTGCCATTTTTCTTTACTATAAAAAAGCCTATTTGCTTCAGCTGGCAATAATTCTATGTATTGGGAATTTGACCATAGCAGCTGAACGAAAGTGGCAGAATAGCAAAAAGGATTTGGTGGCTGTATACGATTTGCCCAATTATTCAGTAATTTCCATAAGGTCTGGCCATTGCAGGATTATTTTGTGCGATAGCCTGGCAATGAAAAGGCCGGAATACATTCTTTCAAAGACGGAGAATTTCCGGATCAAAGAGCATGCTGAACCTTCCGTTCTTATTGTTCCTGATGGGATCTGGCCGGAAGATACCCATGAATCAATGTTCACCATCAAGCTTTCCGATGGATGTCGACTGATTGCCCTTCCAGGCAAAAACATAGTCCTCTCTGAAGGTATAAACATCCCATCCAGTCAACAAATAATAAAAGCCAGACTTTTGATCATTTCCGGCAGAAAATTTCAGCCACCTGCTTCTTTGATGACATGGTTTTATCCCGACCTGGTTGTGTCAGATGCTTCAGTACCAGACTGGTGCAATAAACGGTATGCTGAATTTTTCCGCCAGATCAGTATTCCCTTCCATCCGGTGGCATGGATGGGAGCATTTGTATTGGAAGAATAGAAATTATAATTCAGGCATCCGCAAACCTTCTCGAACAATAACAGGTTCTTCCTCCGTGCAGTCGATTATTGTAGTAGGAACATTATGTCCATATCCGCCATGAACAACCACATCGACCCTCCTGCCATATTTTTCATAAATGAGTTCCGGATCAGTAGTATATTCAATAATGGCATCATCGTCATGAACCGAAGTTGTAACAAGCGGATGTCCTAATTCACGGACGATATCGAGGATAATTCGGTTGTCAGGAATACGGATCCCGATAGTTTTCTTGCGTCCTTTAAGGATTTTCGGAACGTTGTGGTTGGCCGGAAGTATGAAAGTAAAAGGTCCGGGAAGATTACGCCGCATCAGTTTAAATACATTATTATTAAGGGGAAGAGTAAAATCCGATAAGTGGCTCAGGTCGGCAAAAATTACTGAGAAATAAGCCTTTTCCGGTTTAATACCTTTAATTTGTGCAATCCTTTCAATCCCTTTTGAACTGAACAAATCACACCCCATACCATAGACTGAATCAGTGGGGTAGATAGCTATCCCGTCCTGGCGAAGGACGTCGACAACCATCTTAACATGCCGTGCACTTGGATTTTGTTCATAAAGTCGGATTAACATAGCGGTATTTTTTTCCGTTCTGTACATACAAATTTAGTTTATTTCAGGGATGAAATGACATGGAAAAAGAAACCCTGTCAATTCAGAAACGATTTTCCGCGCTACCCAATTAATTAATCCGGAAACATTTCCAGCAAAAAAATACTACAAAACGGTACGTTTTTGCTGGCCCGAAAACTGAGTTGAACGAAAGGTTAGACAATAAAAACCTTTCAGACAGATGATTTCGAGGCTTTAACAGAAGCCGCCGTAACAAAACGGTAACGTGTTTCAACCTTTCCTTTTGAAATTGCTTTAAGCCTTCCCGCCAGCATTTTCCGTTTAATAGGCATCATCCGATCAATAAAAAGAATTCCCTGAACATGATCATATTCATGCTGGATAATTCGGGCCTTCATACCATCGTAAACGTCTTCATGAAGAACAAAATTCTCATCATGGTACCGTATCCGGATAACCGAAGGTCGCACAATATCTTCGTGTATACCGGGAAAACTCAGGCATCCTTCATTATATGTCCATTCATCACCGGTTTCTTCAACAATTTCGGCATTAATAAAAACCTTCCGGAAGCCTGCCATGCTTGGATCATCTTCGGCCAGATCCGAACCATCAACCAGGAAAAGACTGATTGATTTGCCAACCTGCGGCGCCGCAAGACCAATTCCGTCGGAAACCTTCATGGTTTCAAACATATCGTTAATAAAATCTTGAAGACCAGGATAGTCGGGGCTAATCCGCTCGGCCCTTTTGCGAAGAACCGGATGTCCGTATAAATAAATAGGATAAATCATACAAATTAATTAATGATTACGATCAAATTTTTCTTTTTCGAGCCAGGACTGAAGGATAATTACAGCACTCAGGCGATCAGCAAGGGCCTTATCCTGCCTTTTTTTCCGCGGCACGCCACCTTCCAGCATGGCCTGGTGCGCCAGAAAAGAAGTAAACCGTTCATCGACCTGTTCCACAGGGATGGAAGGATATCTGGTACGCAGTTTTATTACCACCGGCTGAATATAGCGTATAGCATCCGATGGCTGGTTTCTCATCGTAACAGGCCATCCAACCACAATCCGGTCAATTTTTTCCTTCTTAAGGTATGTATCGAGAAACGGAAAAAGAGCATCAACACTCAGGGTTTCCAGACCTGTTGCAATAATCCCTGCCGGATCCGTGACAGCTACTCCGATGCGCTTCTGCCCAATGTCCAGTGCCATTACTCTTCCCATATTTCTTTTAACAACCAGCCCCGAAAAATGTTTTCATTCCCCGCAAAGATAGAGGAAAAGAAATAAACCCAAATATCTAATCATTCCGGAAATTCGGAATGAAAGATTTTGATAAGTCGGGGTTACCTC
>CAZJQN010000181.1:0-4165 GCA_964548125.1 uncultured Bacteroidales bacterium
ATTGCCTGCAGTCCTGAATGAGGCCCGTTCCCCAGAGTCGTATTTATACCTTTGAGATAGAGAATGTTGGCAATCCAGCCGGCAACAGAATTGGCGGTAATATTTGAGAATGTGGTGGTATCAGCAGCATACGTTTCACTGCTGAATACTTTATCCATGTGTACTATTTCAGGTGGGCCGTTGGAAATGGCAACAGCAACACCAAAGTCTTCGGCATTTTTACGATTGGGTTTTAAACCGGATTCATCAATTGAGAATGAGGCAGCAGCGGTTGCCATTTTACTTATTTTGTTGGACAGCTTTCTGAAGTCCAGTCTTCGGTTTACATCTTTGGCGCTGAATTCCGGAACAAATCCTGCTAATTGAGCACTAACACTGCTTTGCCAGATGGATTCATCTTTAGTGAAGTTTTTAGTTCCGTTGGACAGAGCTTTTAGATTTTCGGCTACGCCCAGTCCCAGCGAACTGACCATTCCGATTCCAGTAATGACTATTCTTTGATTTACTGGTGATTTCTTGATGATCGGTTTGTCCCATTTCGAAATGACAACAGCCGCATGACTCCCTCCGAAAGCCGAATTGCAGGAGATGAATGCATCGTAATTTTTTTCCCGTTTGAAATTAGGGACATAATCCAGGTCACATCCGGGACGGTTCTCTTTGAAGTTAATGGTAGGAGGTATGAAGTTATTTCTCATTGCCAGAATATTACATGTAGCCTCCAGAATACCAGTGGTCCCCATACAGTGCCCAAAGAAAGATTTCAGGGAAATAACAGGAATGTTTTTACCTTCCAGCAACCTGGTAATGCCTCTGGTTTCGCATATGTCGTTGACTTCGGTGCCTGTACCATGTGCGTTGATACAGCCCATCTCATCAAGGGTATAACCTGAATCGGCCAAAGCCATATGAAGAACCCGGTATACACCTTCTCCTCTGGGATCAGGTGCAGTAGGATGATGAGCATCCAGACCGGTAAAGTGACCTGCAATTCTGGCATAGCATCTTACTTTTCTCAATAGAGCTTTCTCCATCTCTTCCACTACCCAGAAACATGAGGCTTCCCCAACATTCAAACCAACCGGTAAAGAGAAGGGGGAAATCGGTTCACCGGAAGTGCCACCAAGTGCATCGAAACCGGCAATGTTGGAGATTGCCATACTGTCTGATCCTCCAACTATCACCGTTTTGCAGTAGCCCCGGTCGATAAGGTTTTTAGCCAGTCCAATAGCTCCCGTGGATGAGGAACAGGCAGTGGTGACAATCCATATATCGCAATTGAGATTGAAATATGAAGAAATGGCTTTACCGAAACCATAATATTTAGCTTGAAGGTTCATATTTTCATTGTATACTCTGTCGCTTTTCCCGTGTTTCCATCGGTACAGGTCTTCACCTGTTAACAAGCCGCCATTACAGGTTGAAAGCACGATCGAAGTATTATCATCTCTTAAATCTTCTACTTTCAGTCTGGCATCATCCAAAGCTTTTTTAAAAGAAACGATGGCATACTGGAGATACTTGTCATTAAAAAGTTCCTGCTCATCTTTTGAAAAATGCTCATCCGGATTGAAATTCCTGATCTCTCCACCGTATTTCAGCTTGAAATGAGACATATCATACTTCTGGATTCTGTCTATTCCGCTTTTGGAATTTTCCAGTGAATCCAGCAACTGCTCGACACTGTTTCCAATCGGACTGAGGACTCCCATACCGGTAATAACCGATTCTCCCTTTACACCCGATTCCTGTAAAGGCTTGCCTACAATTCTGACGCCGTTTTCGTATGTTGATGGTTCCAGGCTGCTCAAGTTGACATCCTTCTGTGATTTGAAAAACTCATTCCATACTTTGATAAACTGTTCGTATAATTGCTGTTCGCTCATATTTGCAGGTTTGAAAACGACATGAGCTCCATTATAATTTTTCCAGGTATAATCGATAATTCTATTCTGTCTTTTTAATCTTTCCCAGTGAGCCGAACCAGGGTAAGGAGTGAAGATGAAGAATTCTGAAGTTTCAATACCTGCATTATAGTACAGTTCAAGAATCCTGTCAGCAATTGATTGGTCATCCCATTCTCTTCCCAGGGCACAACTGCCGAAAAAGCGGATATCCCTGTCTTCCAGAATCTTTACAAGATCTATGATTTTCTGCTGTTCCTTTTTATCTCCCTGCAAGGCTTTAATGGAGAAAGGGTCTACATTCATGGTACAATAGAAATTTTTAACACCAGCCTCTGCAGCCAGAGTTAAAAAATCCGGATCGACATTAAGTGCAATAGTCGAGGATACGAAATATTTTTTGTTCAGGGGTTTAATTCTCCTGAACAGCTCAGTTGCATAGTCTCTTATTCTGTTCTGGGTAAAAAACAAAGAATCATCTGCAAGGTAGACATTCTCATATTTTAGGGTCTTCAGTTCTTCGACTACTCTATCTATGGGTTTGAAACGCATTTTATATCCCATGTGAGCAGGTATGGCACACATGGCGCAGTTATAGGTGCAACCCCGTGAAATCTGAATCAGATCTTCTTCCCACTGATAGCTTCTGTTATTGTAAAAAATAGATCGCTTGGGGATTGGCCAATCTGCAGGATCAGATTTACAGCCGCCTTTATAGATTCGCTTCAGCTCATTATTTTCTACATCTCTGAGGATTTCATGCCAGGTAGTTTCACCTTCACCTACGTTTACCGAATCCGCATGCTTCAGGCACTCTTCAACCATAAAAGAGGGGAAAAAACCGCCCATTATCACTTTGGTTCCATTAAGCCGGAAATTATCTGCGATTTCAAATGCACGGGTTGCCTGAGGTGTAAAACAGTTGATTCCCACCAGATCGTATTTTATGGAATAATCAATGACGTCACCACTATTGTCATCGATAAAGCACAGGTCAATATGATCCGGTGTCAATGCCGCCAGAATTGGAATTCCCAGTGAGGGAGGAGTGGTGAAATCTCCAAGAAAATACTTGACCAATCCACTATCCAATTCTGGATTGTTAGTAAGGAATTTTTCGAATTTGGGATAAACAAGTGCAATTTTCATATGTGGTCGCCTGGGAATATAAGATGAGCGAAACAGTCTGGCATATTAATAATCAGTATACAATTATTTAAATAAGGGCAGATCATATCATCCCTCCGTTAACAGATATGGTCTGTCCTGTGATATATGACGAATCCGGTGAAAACAGATACCTTACTAGAGAAGCAACTTCTTCGGGTCTACCGCGCCGTCTCATAGGTACCACTTGTCTGATGATTTCTTCATCCACACCAGTGGACATATCTGTTTCAATTATACCAGGGGCAACAGAGTTCACAGTAATATTGCGTTTAGCCAATTCCAGCGACAGCGATTTTGTAGCTCCTATTAGCCCCGATTTTGCAGCGCTGTAATTTACCTGTCCTCTGTTGCCAGTGATTGCGCTTACAGATGTAACAGTTATGATCCTTCCGCCGCATCGCATTTTTATCATTGGCATGACAAGCGGTCTCAGTACATTATAAAAACTGTCGAGATCAGTACTCATTATCCCGTCCCATGCCTGCTCATCCATATCCGGGAAGGGACAATCGTTTTTTATTCCGGCGTTAAGGACGACTCCGTAAAAAGGCCCAAATTCTTCAATATTATTCTGAAGCACCTTTTTACATTCTTCACGATCAGATACATCGAACTGCAGAAGTTTGGCTATACCTCCATTGTCAATAATGCTATGAAGGGTTATATCAGCATTATTATGATCGCTTTTATAATTGATGGCTACATCGAAACCATCTTTTGCCAGGCCTATGGCAATGGCTTTCCCTATTCCCCTGTTAGCACCTGTCACAAGAACACGTTTCTGCATGATTACGGATTGTCCTTTCCCACAATCACAGAGCAGTTGTTCCCACCAAAAGCGAAATTATTGACCAGAAAATTTAATGATCTGGATTTTACAGGTGTATTACTATCCAGAAGACTTATTGGTGGTATCTTTTCATCTCTGCATTCGTCCCAGATGTGCCTGGGTAGAAAAACTCTATTTGCGTCCTGTTCCAGAAGCAATGCACAAATCAGAACTCCCATAATACCGGAAATACCCAATGTATGCCCGATAAGCGGTTTCAACGAACTGCATGGAATCAAGTTACCCCATATATTAAAAATCG
>CAZJQN010000182.1:0-3970 GCA_964548125.1 uncultured Bacteroidales bacterium
CGGCATTTTAATCTCAACTTTTCCTTTCCAGTAAGAGTAAAAAAAGATTTCTGAGCTCTGCCTTGCCAACCGGGTCAGCATCTATCTTATCAAGTATCAGTAAAGCATTATCTGCATAGCTTCGGATCAACTCGCCGGTAAATTCATCGACTTGATATTTACGGAAAATGGATGTAACGGCTTCTATTTTTTTATCGACGGTAATTTTGCTGTCAAATTCCCTGCTGTAATACTCTATCAGTCTTTTCCGGTCTTCAGAAGTTGCCAATTCCAACGATTTAATATACAGATAAGTCTTTTTTTTGCTTCTGATATCACCTCCGATTTCTTTTCCAAAAGACTTCGTGTCGCCAAATGTATCAAGCAGGTCGTCCTGCAACTGAAAAGCAAGACCCACATTGACACCTGTCTCATATAGAAGATCGGTGGTTTCATCAGGCGCTCCTCCGGCAATGGCACCCATCTTCATACAAGCTGCCAATAAGACCGACGTTTTTAACCTGATCATTTCAATGTACTTTTCCACAGTCACTTCTTCCAGCTTTTCAAAGTCCATATCCATTTGCTGCCCTTCACAGACTTCCAGAGCTGTCTGGTTAAATATCCTGACTACTTTAGGAAAAATCTCCTCTGGCACCAGGCTTAATAGTTCGTATGCCTTAATCAGCATAGCATCACCTGATAAGATGGCAACATTCTGATTCCATTTAACATGAACCGTGGCATAATTCCTTCGTAAAGAAGCATTATCCATTACGTCATCGTGCATCAGGGTAAAATTATGGAACAATTCCATGGCTAGAGCCGCTGGCATAATCTTTCTATAGTCGGAACCAAACAGGGAATAACACATCAAGGTTAACACCGGTCGAATACGTTTTCCCCCCATACCAAGAACATAACGAATTGGTTCATATAACAATACAGGTTCTTTTTTCAACTTAATTTTCCTGATCTCTTCTTCTGCGAGTTTACGTGCCTGGTCAAATGTCAGCATAACATTTCATTTAATTTATGTATTTTCGCATCCCGGATGTTCGTTCTTTTATCGTGCTGTATATGATAGCTTCCTTCTGCAAACGCATTTTCTTCCTTGTTTCTGTTATCCTGATTTTTTTTCTTAACCCTGTTCTATTTGCCCAGGGATATGAAATCAAGGTTAAAGTTAGCAATCTTCCCGATGCTACCATCATTCTCGGACATCATTTTGCTACCAATTTACTCCCCGACGACACTATTCAGCTCGACAAAAAAGGGGAAGGCGTTTTTAAAGGAAAAGATAAACTTAAGGAAGGAATGTATTTTCTGTATTTCCCTTCCCGTGTAATAGTTGACTTTTTAGTTGGAAGTGATCAGATTTTTACCATTCAGACAGATACTACTGATCTGCAAGGTAAAACGGTTGTTACCGGGAGTACAGATAATGAAGTGTTTTTCAACTACCAGAAATTCATTTCTGAAAAACGCAAGCAGCAGCAAAAACTGCAGGAAGAATTCCGTAGTGCTTCTGACAGCGTATCTAAGAACAGAATTACACAAAAACTCAAGGAAGTTGATAACGAAGTCCTTACAGAAATAAACAAGATACTTACCAACTATAAAGGATATTTCGTGGCCGATTTTGTGAAAGCAACATGTGACATTGAAGTACCAGACTATCCGAGAGATGCTCAGGGGAACGTGCTTGATTCGTCCTTCAAATACCAGTACTACAAAACACACTACTTCGACAATATGGATTATACTGATGCAAGACTCCTGAGGACTCCAATCTATGACGAAAAATTTAAGTTTTATTTTCAGAAAGTATTGCTTCAGGTTCCTGACAGCCTGATCAAAGAACTTGACCCCCTGATTGAAAAAGCCAGAAAAGACCCTGAGGTGTTCAGATATGTACTCGTTACACTTTTTAATCATTATGCTCAGAGCCAGATTATGGGCCATGACGGCGTTTTTATCCACATTGCAGAAAAATATTACATCCCCGAAGCTACCTGGGCTAATGCTGACTTCATCAACAAACTGAAGGATCAGATCAGTAAGCGGAAGCCTTTGTTAATTGGTCAGACTGCCCCGGATTTTCAGCTTGTACTTATACCTGACGAACACTTCAGACAGGCCGCCACTGATACAACTGCTGCAGCAAACGTCTATGTAGGAAGTTTCTTCCGATTAACGAATGTGAAGGCCAAATATACTATACTTATGTTCTGGGAATGTGACTGCGGACATTGCCAGAAAGCTATGCCCGAACTGCATCAGGTTTTCAACAGGCTCAAAGATAAAGGTGTACAGGTTGTTGCTGTTCACATGCTCGGTGGAGTAGAGGGAAAGAAAAAATGGATCAAATGGGTTAATGATCATGAACTTTACGGATGGATAAATGCCTGGAATCCCTATGATTATAAATACAAGGAACTTTATGATATTAAAAGCACTCCAATTTTGTATCTTCTTGACGAAAACAAAAAAATAGTTGCCAAACTTATTACCCCCGAAGCGGCTGAAGAAATCATCAATGCTCTTCTGAAAGAAAATAGTAATAAACCTCTTACTTAACAGGATTGAAAGAATGGATGAACTGGCACCGATCAAACTGATTCTTGAAGACGGAAGCGTTTTCTCAGGCAAATCATTTGGGTATCCCGGCTCTGTTTCAGGCGAAGTTGTGTTCAATACTGCTATGACAGGCTATCCTGAAAGCCTCACCGATCCTTCTTACAAAGGACAAATTCTGGTACTTACCTATCCGCTTGTTGGAAATTACGGAGTTCCCGGTGCGGAAACTGAAGATGATTTGTTTAAGTTTTACGAATCGTATTCCCTGCATATCAGCGGTCTTGTGGTTTCTGACTATTCCTTTGAATACAGCCACTGGAATGCTGTACAAAGCCTGGGTGAATGGCTGAAAAAACATAAGGTTCCGGCAATTACAGGAGTTGATACACGAAAACTCACCAAAATTCTCCGTGAAAAAGGAACGATGCTGGGCAAAATTGTTTTTGATAACCAGGATGTTGATTTATACGATCCTTCCAAAGAAAACCTGGTAGCAAAAGTCAGTACAAAAGAAAAGAAAACTTTCGGCACCGGAAAGTACCGCATCCTGCTGATCGATTGTGGCGTAAAATACAATATTATCCGGAATCTTCTGAAAAGGGACACAACCATCATTATGGTTCCCTGGAACCATGATATCAGCAAAGAAGATTACGATGGTTTATTTATTACCAATGGACCTGGTGATCCTAAAATGTGTCGCGAAACTATTCAGAACCTTACACTCGCCTTTCAGGAAGACAGGCCTATCTTTGGTATATGCCTCGGAAACCAGCTAATGGGACTCGCCGCCGGAGCTGATACATATAAATTGAAGTACGGGCACCGAAGCCACAATCAACCCGTTATTCAGGTGGGCACTCCCCGATCATACATTACCTCCCAGAATCACGGATATGCTATCAACAACAACACCCTCCCGGGCGATTGGGAACCTCTGTTTATCAATATCAACGACAATACTAACGAAGGAATCCGGCACCGCAAAAAACCCTTCTTCTCTTCCCAATTCCATCCCGAAGCATCCGGAGGCCCCACCGATACAGAATATCTGTTCGATGAATTTATTGAACTCATCAGAAAAAGTAAAGAATAAGTCTGGCACAGGAGCTTATTTCAAAGTTGTTTCTTCAATGCATTCTGTCTGCCATTTTTTACTTTCTTAGGAATTCTATTAATCGAAGTGCCATGAATTAACAAATTCAAACGGGCTAGAAAAATTTTTGTTAAACCCGGATTATGCTATAGGAGCTTAAGCGAACTAATGCATAGTGGATTCGCTTAAGGTGTGGCATCCGGGTTAACACAGATGGAACAAAGTGAAAGAGGAAATTCCATTTTTGAAACGCAATTTAGCTCTTGCTCATGCTCTGGCTCTGAACAAGCCTGTGGGGCGGACGTCCACGATTGG
>CAZJQN010000183.1:0-3934 GCA_964548125.1 uncultured Bacteroidales bacterium
GAATCTGGTTATAAGATAGGTATGGATGGTAAAATTACTTTGGTTTCGGAAAATGACCACGGTAAGAAGATTTACATAGGTGGCAGTTTAGATTCAAATACTTTTCCGAGATGGAAGATACTTGAAGAATAAATATGTACTTATAATTATTGAAAACATTCAATTGCCTGCATTAATAACTAAAAATGATACAAGATTAGTATATATAGATAGAACAAATGGAGGTTTAAAGTTATTTTATACAAATAAAGATTTTTCATATTAACATTTAATTGTATTAGTCACGACATAATCTGAAAGATTGCAAAACTTCGAAGATAAGTAACCTAAAATCATAAAAGTTCTGCCATGAATTTTGGAATATTGCGCAAGGCAAACCTGATGATTTTCATTCGCACGATGGTATTCACAATATTACGAGCTGACTTTTTTGGTGAAATCGCTGCTGAATAGTTTCTTCCTGAAAAGAAACGTGCCTTTGCTTTTGCTCATACTCACTCTTTTAGAAATTTTTTGAGGCGAATGTACAGGGTAAATGTTCCTCTATGGCCTGATGCTTTCTGGCAGAATATTATGGTTCTTTATGCAGTCTTTCATTCATTGAGGAGCTTGCAAGGAAAGGCTGGCAAAGAAAAGTTTTCCTCCATGGTCGAGAAACATATTTTGCAGCAGCAATAAAACGAAAGGAAAATTCTACTTTTGCGGCACACTAAAAATAACCGTTATGTCATCATATTCTTTCAGTGAACGTCATATTGGGCCGGGAAAGGAAGATCTTCCGCGTATGCTTGAAAAAATTGGGGTGTCTTCCCTCGATGAATTGATTGACAAGACAATTCCTTCCTCCATACGGCTTTCAAAAAAAATAGATACAGGAAAAGGGATGGGTGAGGCCGAATATCTGGAACGGCTTCGCGAAATTGCATCGAAGAACCATATTTTTAGAAGCTATATCGGGCAGGGATATTACGATACCTTCATGCCGGCTGTTATTCAGCGAAATATGCTGGAAAATCCCGCCTGGTATACCTCCTATACTCCCTATCAGGCCGAAATATCGCAGGGACGTCTTGAAGCCTTGCTGAACTTTCAGACGGTGGTGAGCGAGCTGACCGGTCTGGAGATCGCTAATGCTTCTCTTCTGGATGAAGGAACAGCGGCTGCCGAGGCCATGATTATGATGTACAACCTGCGTTCACGGGAAGCAGTGAAAAGAGGGGCTAATGTTTTTCTGGCCGACGAAAATATGTTCCGGCAAACCCTGGATGTAATGCATACCAGGGCAGTACCCCTTGGCATTGATTTGCGCATTATGCCGGCCGATGAGTTCGAATTTTCTGAAAAGGTGTTTGGCGTGATGGTACAGTATCCTTCAGCCAATGGCGAAATCAGAGATTACAGGCCGCTGGTCGAAAAAGCCCACCAGGCGGAAGTACTGGTAGGTGTGGCAGCGGATATCCTGTCTCTGGCAATTCTGGTTCCTCCGGGAGAGTGGGGTGCTGATGTGGCCGTGGGTTCCACACAACGTTTCGGTATTCCAATGGGATTCGGAGGGCCGCATGCTGCCTATTTTGCCACACGAGAAAAATTCAAGCGCAATATCCCCGGTCGCATTATCGGCGTTTCAGTTGACCGTATGGGAAACAGAGCCCTTCGCATGGCACTGCAGACACGCGAACAACATATAAAAAGGGAACGGGCTACTTCCAATATATGTACCGCCCAGGCACTTCTGGCCAGCATGGCAGGTATGTATGCTGTTTACCACGGTCAGAAAGGGCTCAGGAAAATCGCCCTCCGCATACACGGCCTTGCTACAGCTTTAAAAAATGAGCTTGTCCGTATCGGTTATTCAGTTACACCCGATCATTTCTTTGACACCCTGCATATCGTTCTGCCTGACGAGGCATATACCGAAAAAATCCGGAATCTGGCCCTTGAACGGAAAATGAACTTCTATTACTCCACGGCAAAGGACATTCTTCTGAGCCTTGATGAAACAACCACTGTGGAAGACGTGAATGAAATTCTTGAAATCTTCGGCACAGCTGCGGGTAAAAAAATCAACCGTGTACGGGAACTGAGGGAAGAGGTATCCTTCGATCTGCGTTTCCGGAGAACCACACCCTTTATGGAACATGAACTGTTTACAAAATACCGTTCCGAGACTTCCCTGATGCGGTATATCAAGCATCTTGAACGGAAAGACTTTTCACTGGCTGACGGAATGATACCGCTGGGTTCCTGCACCATGAAGCTTAATGCAGCTGTTGAGATGCTTCCACTCAGCTGGCCGGAACTGGGACGTATCCATCCCTTTGCTCCTCTTTCCCAGACCGAGGGGTACCAGCAAATCTTTCACGAACTGGGCAAAGATCTCCTGGCCATCACCGGTTTCAGTGGCATCACGTTCCAGCCAAATTCTGGTGCAGCCGGAGAATACACCGGCTTGCTCATTATCCGTAAGTATCACGAAACCCGTGGAGAAGGACACAGAAAGGTGGTTCTGATTCCTTCTTCTGCTCATGGAACAAATCCCGCCAGTGCCGCCATGGCAGGAATGGAAGTAGTTGTGGTTCAGTGTGATGAGCAGGGTAACGTGGATGTGAATGATCTGCGGAGTAAAGCAGAACAGCATCGTCAGAACCTCGCTGCTTTTATGATTACCTATCCTTCCACCCACGGCGTTTTTGAAAGCCGTATCAAGGAAATGAATGACATTGTGCACCAGAACGGAGGATTGGTTTATATGGACGGTGCCAATATGAACGCCCAGGTTGGCCTTACAAGTCCGGCCGCCATAGGTGCTGACCTGTGCCACCTGAACCTTCACAAAACATTTGCTATTCCTCATGGTGGAGGTGGTCCGGGTGTGGGCCCTGTAGCTGTGGCCGACCACCTGGTTGAATTTCTGCCGGGGCATTCCATTGTTCCTGCCGGAGGAAAAAACGGCATCACCCCGGTATCATCAGCACCCTATGGTAATGCCAATGTTGTGGTGATTTCGCATGCCTACTGCCGAATGATGGGAACCGACGGACTGCTCGATGCTACCCGATTTGCCATTCTCAATGCCAATTATCTGGCAGCCTGCCTGAATCCATATTTTCCTGTGCTATACAAGGGCGAACACGGCTTTGTGGGCCACGAAATGATCCTCGACCTTCGTCAGGTTAAGCATGAAACCGGAATAACTGAACTTGACATAGCCAAGCGCCTACTTGATTATGGTTTTCATTCGCCAACCGTTTCCTTTCCTGTGCATGGCACGCTGATGGTGGAGCCTACGGAAAGCGAACCACTGGAGGAACTGGATCGCTTTGTCGAAGCCATGGTAGCTATCTGGCATGAACTTGAAGAAATACGCAAAAATCCGGCTCTGCAAAATGACAATCTTCTCAAAAATGCTCCCCATACGGCTGAAGAATGTGCTTCTGATGTGTGGAATCACCCATACGCACGCACACAGGCTGCCTATCCTGTAAAGTGGCTGAAAAACAACAAGTTCTGGCCATCTGTGGCACGCGTTGATGATGCTTACGGAGACCGCAATCTGGTATGCACCTGCCTGCCGGTTTCTGCCTACGAAAAATAAGTGTGGGAACCGTTAAGGGGAATCCGTGGTAGGTGTATTTGATTTACAACCAACCAGTTTATAGGTAGCTTCTCTATACCCTGATGGTAAAATGGATATTCCCAATAATGGGATCTATTGCCATCTACCTTTAAAAGGAATTGGAATCGTGCATTATCTTATCCATTATCCAGAATTCGTCAATTGAACCCATCGACTAACAAAATGAAAGATTTTGATAAGTCGGGGTTAACCCGGATGCCAGGCCTTAAGCTAACCCACTATGCATTAGTTCGCTTAAGCTTCTAATGCATAATCCGGGTTTAACAAAAATTTTTATTAGCCCGGTTGAATTTGTTA
>CAZJQN010000184.1:0-3755 GCA_964548125.1 uncultured Bacteroidales bacterium
TCATTTCACGGACCGTTAACAGGTCAAATACTCTTTGGTTGGCAGCAGTTTTCATAGGTTAAATATTTTGGTTTAACAAAAATTTGATTGCTCTCATTATATAGTTCCGAAAAAGTCAATTTTGTGACACAGTTTTTTCAATTTTTTTTAATTTTTTTTATAAATTACTGTATATCTGATATTTAAAAATGAAAAAATCATCAGATTGCAGATGGGTAGAAGTGAGAAAAGTTTTTTGTAGTTTTGTTATGCTTTAAAACAACCTGTGAAACGATTTGTAAACTATACTATCATTTCACCAAATGCTTTTCATATTGTGCTTTCAGCATTTATCATCCACGTGCTGTTATTAACTTCTATTTATACTGCTTTTTCACAGGTATTGCCGGATGAAATTTTGCTGGCAAAAGGAGACACATTCCTTTCAGAAAATCAGACCGAGAAAGCACTTACAATATTTGAAAAGGTCTATAATGAGAGTATTGCCAGAGGTAAATGGGACCTTGCATTTCAGGGGTTGTACCGTCAGGTGCTTTATTACATAAGAACAGGAGATTTAAAAAAAGCAGCGCTGGTTACCGATAAAGCCGAATCGTTGCTAAATACCCATTTAAAAAAGAACAACCTCAGGTATTCCGATCTTTTATACCTGAAAGGATCGGTAGCTATGCGTTCAGGAGACTATCCAAAAGCATTGGAATACTTCAGGCTTGCATCGCAATCCCGAAAGGAAGGGGGTGTTAAAGATTCTCTGCTTTATAAAATAATTAACAATTTAGGATATGTCAGTATTGAAAACGGGGATTTTCTATCAGCTGAACAGTTTCTTAAAGAAGCCATTTCTATTGCAGAAGAAATTTATGGCCCGCTTGATCCACGAACAGCCCGGCCTGTTATTAATCTTGCCTCGTTATATACTACTACCGGAGATGTTGATAATGCCATTCAGTATCTTGACAGGGCAGAAAGAATAATTGAAAAATCTGGTTCATCCGATAATCTTTCTGTGCTCTACATGAACAAGGCCATTATTTTTAAACAAGCTGGCGACTTTGACAAAAGCCTCATGTACTACATGCAAAGCTTACATCTTATAGAGAAATATAAAGAGACAGCTCCGCAAAACATGGTTCTTATTTTTAATAACATTGGTTCCTTTTATGATATGGTTGGTGACATAAACGAGTCGACTAATTACTACCTTAAAGCCCTTACTATTGCCCGGTCAGAAGCGCCTTCAGAAATCCCGCTTATTTACATGAACCTTGGGATCAATTCCGGTAAAAACAATAAATGCACCGAAGCAGAGAGTTATTTCAAGAAGGCACTTGAGGTTCAAATTGCCAATACCAGCCAGGAACATTATGTTGTCGCTACCATTCGTCTCCGATACGGAGAATTATATTTAAAATGCTGGCACAGTATTTCAAAAGCCATTGACCAATTTCAGGAAGCCTTGCGAATTGCAAGAATCAATTACGGAGAAAAGAACTCAACAACAGCCCTATGTTACCATGATCTGGGATTGGCTTTCGAAGCATTGCAAAACTATCCTGAAGCATTGAAATTCTATCAGAAGGCTATTATTTCATACAGTGATGGTTTTGACGCAGAAGATCCTGACCGGAATCCGAAAATTGAGAATATCCGGCCTGGACTGAATCTCATTGAAACATTGAAACACAAGGGATTGATTCTGAAGTCAATCTATAATGATTTCCACAGGAAGCAGGATCTTGTTTCCAGCCTGAATACATTTCTGCTCGCTGAAACCATCATGGATAAAATCCGTCAGGGATATAGCTCTGAACAAAGCAAGGTCTCTCTTGTTTCGAAGGAAGCCGAAATCTATGAACACATTCTGGACAACACCTTTGCCTTGTGGAAACTGACTGATGACTATACCTACCTGCAACTGGCTTTTGAAACTATGGAACGAAGCAAAGCTTCTACTCTTCTAAGCTCCATAAGGAACATTGAAGCTTCGGAATTCGGAGGGATTCCTGCTGAACTCAGTCAGTTGGAACGTCGTCTCAAGCGGGAAATCAGTTTTTACCAGGAAAATATTTATGAAGAAAAACGATCGCGCAAACCCGACCTGCGGAAGATTTCGACCTGGGAACAAATTCTCTTCCGTCTGAACCAACGCTATGATTCCCTGGTAAAAACTTTCGAACAACAATATCCAAACTATTATGCCTTAAAATTTGACAACACGGTGCTGGGTCTTGATGCCTGCAGGAGGAATCTTAAACATTCCCACACCATGTTGCAGTATTCTCTTTCCGATTCAGTACTCTACACCCTATTAGTTAGTCAAGATACAGTTATTTTTACCCGCGTTCCGGCTGATTCCAGCTTCAGAAAGTCATTGCATGATTTTCTTCATGAAGTTTCTTTTGGTGACTTTACCGGAGATGAGGAATACAGATTTAAGAGATATACCCTATCAGGAAGGTTTCTTTTCCGGAAACTGATTGAGCCTTACATCCCCTGGATTAAAGAGCGAAAAATTATTATTGTTCCGAATGAGCAGCTTGCTTACCTGCCTTTTGAAGCTTTGTTAACAGACTCCTGTACTCAGGAAATCAACTACCGCAAGTTGCCTTATATGGTTAGAAAATATACCGTCAGTTATACCTATTCGGCCACTCTTCTTTCCCAGACAGAAGGTCATTTCAGGTTAAAAGCCCGGAATACTTTGCTTGCCATTGCCCCGCAGTACGCTCTAACTGCCAGACATATTCCAACCCCTGAACGTACCCGTCAATACATTGACAATCTTTATCCCATACCCGGTGCACGGGAGGAAGCAATTGAAGTCCAAAGGGTATTTCATGGAAAGCTGCTTGTTGACAGGGAGGCCTCAGAAGAAAACTTTAAACACCTGGCTGGTAAATATGATCTCCTCCATCTTTCGATGCATACTATTATTGATGACGCCGACCCCATGTTTTCCAAACTAGCTTTTACCAGGGGAGCCGACAGTACTGAAGATGGATTGCTTAACACCTACGAGATTTACAATCTGCGACTCAAATGCCAGCTCGCCGTGCTCAGTTCGTGCAATACAGGAAAAGGAAAGATGCTGAGGGGAGAAGGGGTGATGAGCCTGGCCAGAGCGTTTATTTATGCAGGTTGTCCTAGTATCATTATGTCATTATGGGAAGTCGAAGATAAAACCAGCGTCGGACTGATGGGATATTTTTACAAATTTCTCCGTAAAGGAGAAACGAAATCAGAGGCGCTTCGAATGTCCAAAATAAAATATCTGGCAGAAGCAGATCCCTTAATGGCCCATCCTTATTTCTGGGGAGGGTTTGTGTTCATTGGGGACAATCAACCTATTGCCCATCCGATAATCAAAAGGATAATCACTATACTCCTGGCCCTGCTTTTCACCACTCTCCTCATCGTCATCGGGGTTTATCATAGAAAAAAATACAGAGTTAAGAACTCTACATTAAACACCAATCTATAATTCCGACTTCATTAGGACTAAACCGACATTTGCAGTTGATTTTATGATCTTACCTTGTCTTTTTTGAGTTAAGATGCTGACTACCCATTAATTTGCCTCTCTAGATAATAATTTGCTTCTGCTGATAATCCGGCTTAACAAATAGACACCTCAGTTGCCTTTTGAAAAAAAGGTAAACAATTTCACACTATGTCCTCTGATTTACAATTTTGCATTAATCCCAAATCCGTCAATTGAACCCATCGACTAACAAAATGAAAGATTTTGATAAGTC
>CAZJQN010000185.1:0-3737 GCA_964548125.1 uncultured Bacteroidales bacterium
GGACACGGAGTACCTGGCGCCTTTATGAGCATGATGGGGCTCACCTTTCTCTATGACATCGTAGGAGCCATGCCCGAACTGAATGCGGCAGAAATACTTAACCAGTTGCGATCCAATGTGATCCGAGCTCTTCATCATAAAGGAAAAACAGAAGAAACCCGAGATGGTATGGACATCTCCTTATGTATTATAAACCCGCTGAATAACACTCTTCAGTATGCCGGCGCCAATAATCCGCTGTATCTCGTCCGCAACGGAAATCTCACTATCCTTAAGCCTGACAAAATGCCCATCGGCATGCACTTCGACAATTCTATCCCCTTCACCAACCAAACCATCGAAATAGGAGAGAACGACAGAGTGTATATGTTCTCCGACGGATACGCCGACCAGTTTGGAGGGCCAAACAACAAAAAGTTCAAATATTCTTCTCTGCAGAAACTGTTACTGCAGATTCATGCACTTCCTATGCAGGAACAAAGCAAAATCCTCCTCGACAATTTCAATAACTGGAAGGGTGATAATGCTCAGATAGATGATATTCTGATCATCGGATTCAGGATTTAGTCAGGAATCACGTTCTTCAGCAGGAAACGAAAAACAGTCAATTCTTTTTATTATCTTGATCTAATTTCCCTTCGCATAAAAGAAACATACGATAGGGCAAAGCACAAAACAGAAGCTGCAATCAGGCCTGTTACCTGCGGCCAGACGAGCAGAAGGCTTTGGCCCAGGGGCAGGGGACCTGGAATGGTTCCGTAGAGTTGCTCCATGGTCAGCGGCCCCAGGCTTCGTACAGAAGGCATGAGAAGGGTGGTGGTAGCCTCGCTGAACAATTGGTTGGGCAAGAAGCGCATCAGGGTGAGACGGAGTTTTTCCAGCAGATACATCTTGTAGGAGGCTTCCATCGCCTGGTCAGGACTTAGCGCCTTGATGATAAGATTCACAATCATCGGATAGAATACCGTGAAAAACAGCCAGACGGCGATCCCTGCAAGCGCTGCCGTAGCCGGTTGCCGGAAACGTACTGAAAAGAAAATGGACAAATTGAGCCAGAATGCTACATAAATGATGCTTAACAGAAGGAAAAAGACGATGCGCAGAAACTCTTCAGCCGTAGGAGGAATTCCTATGGAAATCAGTCCAAACCCGATTACCAGGAAACCCAGAACAAAAAACATCAGACTGATAACCTGCAAGGCAGCCAGAAATTTTGCATTGATAACATAATCCCTGTGCACAGGCTGAGCCAGTAACCGGCTTAAGGTACCCCTGTTTTGCTCGCTGTTGATGGCATCAAACCCAAGGCCTATGCCAAGCAACGGACCCAGAAACCCTATAAATACGAAAAACGGAGGAAGAGTACCGTCGGAAGCAGTAAACAAACGCAGAAAGAAAAATGCTCCTTCTGCATCTTCCGATTTCACAGCTTTTGAAATATTCGCCATGGCCGTGTACATCGACCCAAGGCAGGTAAGAAAAATAAGGGAAACCAGAATAATAAACCGCCAGCTCGAAAAATGATCAGCCATTTCTTTGCTCACAATAACGCGGAAAGGATGAAGCCCTTCTCTTTTCCCTTTTTCTGACGGCTGAAATAATGACATCAGACCTAGTTTTATGGCCCGAATCCATTCCCTGAACGAAAATGTCAGCTTCCCGGCTTTATCCATTTTTCAGTCCTCCTTCAAAATAGCGGTAATAAATATCATCCAGTCCATATTCCCTGCGACTCAGGTGGGTAAGGCCTGCGCCTGCCCGTACCAGCCTTGCAGCAATTTCACGGCTTACGTCGCGGGTACTTTCAATCCGGAACATACCGTTTTGAGTTCGTATGGCCGTTATTCCTTCCACATTCTGCAGCAAACTGCGCATAATTGCTTCCTGATCTCCGGAGGAAAGCCCTTTTACCTCAGGCAACGGATCAACAGCTACTTCCGTTTCATAAGAACTGCCCTCCAGCAATTTTTCTGACAAGGATCTTATATCCCCTTCTGCCAGCAATTTGCCGCCTACAAAAATCCCTACCCTGTCGCACACCTGTTGAACCTGATGCAGAAGATGTGACGAAAACAAGACGGTAATCTTTTCTTCCCGGCTGAGTTCCACTATCAGATTAAGAAATTCCCGCACACCTGCAGGATCAATTCCTAATGTCGGTTCATCCAGGATAATTACCTCGGGATTTTTGATAAGCGCATCAGCAAGCCCCAGCCGCTGGCGCATTCCGCGAGAATATTTCCCAACTTTCTTTTTTTCTTCACCTCCCAGACCGACTTTTATAAACAGGTTCATTGCTTTCTCAGTAGCTTCATTTGCGCCGATGCCATTGAGTTTTGCCGTGTAAACAAGATTCTCAGGTCCGGTAAGGTCATCATAAAAACCCACATCTTCGGGCAAATATCCTGCTTTCCGTTTCACACCTATTGGGTCAGTAACCGGATCGATACCACAGATTCTCACTGTACCTGAGGTAGGTTCCGTAAGGCCCAGCATCATAAGAATGGTTGTCGACTTTCCCGCCCCGTTTGGACCCAGCAGGCCAAAAATCTCTCCTTTGCGGATGACCAGATTCAAACTGTCAACCGCGGTAAATGACCCATAACGTTTGGTCAGATTCGTAAGGACAACAATATTTTCTGACACGGCTTATCTCCTCCCATATTTGCGGAACAGATAATATACACCACTCAGAACAGCAGCAATAATTAATACACCAACCCAGCCCCAGAGCAACGGCGTCTTTACAGCCATACGGAAGGATGCTTTTGAGGATGCTTCTGGTGTTCTAGCTTCCAGGTTGGTCACATAGTCACCCGGAATCGCCTTCTTATCGGCTTTAATGGTAGCAAAAACCCGTGTTTCTTCACCAGGAGCCAACCGGTCAACCCGTTTCGGATTGTAAACCACTTCCCAATTGGCTGGTGCTGAGTATTTCATTTCAACATCGCGCAGTTCGGCTGAACCGGTATTGCGTAGTACCAGTTCAATCTTACGATCCTTGCCGGCTGTAATGCTGGCACTGAGAAGCCCGGTTGGGGTTGTCAGTTCCATGCCATACGTACCTGTAATCACAACCTCCAATACAGCTTCATCGGAAGTAGCACCCGAAACAGCACGCACAGGAATCTTGTATTTGCCGGCCTGCACTTCTGCCGGAGGTTTAATTTCGACGGTAATCTTCTCCGTGCTGTTAGCTTCAACATTAACCGAAGTTACCTGTTTGTAATTCGATTTGAAGCTGACAGTCCATCCTCTCGGAGCATCAGCCATCAGTGCATAAAGTTGTTTGTCAGCTGTCCGGTTCTTTAAATCCAGATTGAATGTAAATGTTGAAGAAGCCTGACCTTCCATGTTCGGCTGATTGGTAGTAAATTCCGTTTTGTACGTCCCCTGTTCGGAAATTACCAATGCAAGGGGCAGTGAGTGAAATCCACCGGCGGTAACCCGAAAACGGTAGGTTCCTTTATTCACCTTAAGAGGTACTTCCACCTTTAAAGAAAGACTTTTCTTCTCCTTCGGAAGCACCGATATCTGCTGAACATTCCAGCTTCCCGACTTAAGAATGTAATTCCAGCCTTTTGGCATACCCGAAACGGAAATATCAATATTCTTGGTCTGCTCGGTATTGTTGATTACATCAATGGAATAATCAACTGTCTCGCCCGGAGAAACACTGATTTTCGTATAAGGAGTGTATAAACGTACCCCTTCATCGGCTCTGGAATCAACAGTGG
>CAZJQN010000186.1:0-3638 GCA_964548125.1 uncultured Bacteroidales bacterium
AGCATGAGCAAGAGTTAAATTGCGTTTCAAAAATGGAATTTCCTCTAAAAATAATTTTGCTCTCATCATGTTGGTTTTAACCCACAATACGCATTATGCGATGCTTATTGTGCCTGCTAGGCCGATTTCACTTTGTTCCATCGGGGTTAACCCGGTTGAATTTGTTAATTCATGGTACTTCGGTTAAACTATTCTGAGTTCAGAATTAGGATTATAATATAAGGAACTATTTACCGAAATATTGCTTCAGTTTGTTTTCAAATAATTCGTTATTCCTTTGATTAATTTCAGCAGTAAAATCTTTAATAGCCTGTATTCTACCAAGTCGGGTTTCCTGATCAAGGATCGCCTCATCGCTGAAAACAATCTGCTCCACACGGTAGCCTCTTTCGTCAAGCGACATGGCAACAGCAGCTTTATATTCATCCATAATGATAATGGCAGGAAGCCGGAATGCTGAGAACTGGGTCACCGATTTCATTACCATAGTGTGGATATAAGAAATTTGTATAGTGCCAAGGTAAGGAGATCCAATCAGGAGACGGATCAAATCGATTTCAGCCTTTTTTCGGAAAATTTTCCTCTGCTCCATTTTCTCATATTCCCTGTCAGATGTGCTTAAAAAGGAGGAAATCATTTCCTCCGGAATCCCGGCAAGAATTCCTGCTTTTCCTTCTCGTTGCTGAAGTTTGTATTCCCTAATTGCATGTTTTTGATTATCAGGAGTATAATATCTCCAATTCCGGGTACGTTTCCAGGTTTCGGTAGCAGGGCGCGGTCGCCATTCTGTTTCAGGCCTTTTCATCAATGGAGATTTCAGATCCAGGTAACCTGTTTCAAGCGCATACTGTAAGCAATGAATAAAATGAACATATCCCCCTCCCAGGCTCTCATGCAATGAACTCCAGAGTGTTACAGGACGGTCATTCTTTTCTTTCTTATCAGAAGGGATGTCAGTACCGGCTTGTTTCTGCAAAAAATGCACATATCCGTTATCCAGACCAACCGGTAACAATGTTAACTGATCCTGTTGAGTGCCACCCCGAAGGTTCTGCGCATGCGGAAGATCCTTTGTATTCAGCACAATAGTTGAATCATCCGAAAGGAAGATGTATAGCTCATAGTTCCCGCTCCAGCGCATTTCCCTGATGGCCGGCCGGTTCATAATATTCTGACCAAAACTGCCACACATCCCAAGAAAGATCAAAATACCAGTGAAAAAAAACTTTCTCATTTGATCAAATTAACTTACGGGCATGGGCACGATTCATACATTCCTGCAACAGATATTATATTCGAACCAGCATGCCATTAATACGGCATGAAATTAGAACAAATCCGAATCGCATCTGGAAAAGTTATTGACAACCCCATTAAATAGCACTGATGAATCTGTGATTTGTTATGCCAGATTCCTCGTTTGTTCTGTAATTTCAGCGCAAAAGATAAACAAAACCGGTCTGACGATAAGAATGTTGCGGGTCGAATGACTCGATAACGTAATAGTAAATACCTTCAGTCATTTTGACTCCGGCAGCATTCCGTCCATCCCACGAAGGAAATTTTGATTCTGTTTTGTAGATTAACAGACCATAACGGGTAAAAATGGTAAAACGGTAAAGAATCTCTCCGTTTACGGGAATTTCGAGCAGGTCATTCATCCCGTCTTCATTCGGGGTAAACACATTTGGCACATACAGGGTTTCACTCACGTTGACCAGACGCATGGAACTGTCAGCACAACCGAAATCATCGGTTACCTTTAAAAATACCCTATAAATTCCAGTTGAATCATAAAAATGAACCACATCCGGTGTGGTATCAATACTGTTCTGACCTGAAAATTTCCACTGATAAGAGTACACTGCGGTATCCACAGGCTGTTTCAGAGAATGAAACGAAAAAATATATGTACCCGAAGCAGAAGAATCAGTGTACTGGAAATTAGCAATTGGTGAAGGTCTTACCTGTATATACCTGATCTTTTTTATGATAATCGTATCATTAACCGTAAGAGTGATCGTATAAGCACCTGGCTTGTCATACAGTACAGGCGCAGGGTTTATTTCTAGACTTGTTTTTCCATTTCCAAAATTCCAGCGGACTTTAGGAGAACTTAAACTGGTTAGCAGAGTAAAATGAACAGATAAGGAATCACAACCCCTTACCTGCGAGGCTATGAAATCAACCTGACAGAAAGCCGGCAATGGAAAAAGAATAACTATGGCACTGAATACAAAACGAAGTACGTTTTTCAATTTATCAGTATTAAGTTATAATTGATCCGGCGCCATAAAGATAGGAATTTACCCTGATGGCTATTGTAGTTTGTCTGTCAATTTTTTAACAATTCTGAACTCAGCTAAAAATTCACCCGCCAGCACACGCAATACGGTATAGGTGGGCACAGCAGCAATCATTCCCGGAATCCCGGCGACTGTGGCACCAGCCATAATGACCAGGAAAATCTCCACCGGATGAGCATGAACACTTCCCGAATAAATCAGAGGCTGAAACACCAGATTGTCAATCAACTGAACCGTCAGAAATACTACCAGCATCCAAAATAAATGTATAGGAAGGGATTCCGGCGGAAGAATCTGCAAGTGGCTGACTGCACCTATAAATAAGCCAAAACAGATACCGATCATAGGACCTATGTAAGGTATCATATTTAAAATACCGGCAAAAATTCCTATCAGCATAGCCTGTGTAAGAGAAAGCCCAACGATTAGCATGCCGGCCGTTACCAGAATGCTTACTGAAACCACTTCAAGAAGTAAGCCGGCAAAATAGCGCAATAGCAATTTTCTGATGGATTGCATTGCACGCTGAACCTTGGGCAATATTTGCTCCGGTACCATTGCATACAAGTAATTGATTCCCAGAGTCTCCTCTTTAAGGAAAAAGAAGGAAATAAAGGTAACAGAAAAAGCAGCAATGGCAGAATTTCCAATAAAGCCCGTCAGAGAAGAAAAAATTCCGGATACAGTGTTCATATTCAATATTCTGCCAAGCTGATCAGCCAGAAACTCATGGGCTGAAAATTCTGTAACAGTTATCCCCAGCAACCGGGCACCATCCTCTTGAAGCTTTATTAACGGTGTTGATAATTTGAGCAACAATTCGGAAGAATTAACAGAGGAAAGGTTTTTTGCCTCTGTAATAACAACTGGAACAAAGAGGTAAAAGAAACCAAACAGAAGAGCCCAAACCATCAGAAGATAGATGGCTGCCGCAATAAATGAAGGAAGATGCCAGTTTTTATAAACAGGTTTCTGAAGAAAGCGTACAACCGGCCGGCCAATCAGAGATATGATTCCTGCAATAATGATATAAAATAAAATTGTTTTGAAGTACCATGCTAATAGAACAGACACAATAAAAAAAATAAAATAAATAAGATACTTATGTTCTTTCATACTAAAGATTTTACAGAATCTGTCCTGTTAACAATTTTATTGAATAACAATTCTCTTACAATATGAATATCCATCAATTTTTATCAAATATATACCTTTTTTTAAAAATGAAACATTAATAATTTCTTTCCCACTTAAAGCATTAATCTTCTTGCTTAAGATTTTTTTTCCTGTATAATCATAAATTGAAATGCAATGTTCTAAGTAATCTCTACA
>CAZJQN010000187.1:0-3604 GCA_964548125.1 uncultured Bacteroidales bacterium
TTAGATTTTATTAAACTAATAAATAATTAAAAAATCAATATCTTCTGTTAAACAAACTTCCTGTAATTCTTCCCCTAATCGAACCAGGATGCTTACATTTGCACTTTCAAATGGTTCAATCAGATCAAAAAAAAGTAGTACTTACGGCTGATGGTTCGCACAGTATTGCCGACAGCCGGACGGGGGAAACGTATCATTCCATTCACGGAGCAATTACTGAATCGATTCATGTATTTCTCCGAAATGGTTTTAAGGCATGTAATAAAAATGAAATATTCCTTCTTGAAGTCGGTTTCGGGACAGGACTAAATGCCTTACTAACCCTTCAGGAAGCGTCCCGAACAGGACAAAAAGTGTATTATGTTGCCATCGAACCTTTTCCTTTATCCATGGATACAGTTTATCTGCTGAACTATCCTACCCTGCTCCCTGATGATCCGTCAGCATGGTTTATAAAGCTTCATGAGGCGCCATGGGAGGAAGAAGAGATTATTACTCCCAATTTTTCTTTGTTTAAGACCAAAACCCAGCTGGAACATTTTGAAACAAAATACCGTTTTGACCTCGTGTATTTTGATGCCTTTTCACCGGCTGTTCAACCTTTATTATGGCAGAAACCCGTGTTTGACCGGCTGTATTCCTTTATGGCTCCTGCTTCCATTTTAGTTACCTATGCTGCCAAAGGCCAGGTAAGGAGAAATATGATGGAAGCAGGGTTCCATACAGAACGACTTCCAGGTGCACCCGGAAAGCGGGAAATGCTGAGAGCAAGAAAGATGTGGTGATTGAATGCACGAAGAGAAAAAAAACGATAGACTTTCTATAAAATACCGAATAAATTCATTTCCTTTACATCTTCATTTAAAATGCTATTTGATTCATGAAAAAATTAGTCATCCTCATGCTTCTGATGGTTCCCTGCATCCTTTACGCGCAGAAACCATCAAAAAAAGGAACCATCCAACTTAAAAATGAACTTGATTCTGTTTCGTATGCACTTGGTTTAAGTTTAGGAAACAGTCTTAAACAAAACAATCTCAGCAACGTCAATACAGATTTGCTGGTGACCGGTATCCGGCAAATGATTTCGCAAGATGCAAAACCTTTGTTTGACGAATCATCTGCCAATGATATCATCCGGGCCTATCTTACAAAAGCTTTTACTGCTGAAAATGCTGCCAACCTGAAAGAAAGCAATAAATTTCTTGAGGAAAACAGTAAGAAAGAAGGAGTAGTGACGCTTCCCAGCGGATTGCAATATATGGTGCTAAAGGAAGGTACCGGTGAGAAGCCTCTGGAAACAGACTATGTAACTACACATTATACGGGCATGACCACCGACGGTAAAGTTTTTGATAGTTCCGTCGAGCGGGGCGAACCCGTTACTTTTCCTCTGAACGGGGTGATCCGGGGTTGGACCGAAGCACTTCAACTGATGCCGGTTGGATCTAAATGGAGAATTTTCATTCCTCCCGACATGGCCTATGGAGAAAATCCTCCGCCCAACAGCGGCATTAAGCCCAATCAGGTGCTTATATTCGATGTAGAACTCATTGCGGTTCAGAAGAATGAAACACCGACCGAAGAAGAACAATCACCAAATCAATAATCTGTAATTAAATTTTGAATTTATTATGAAGCATTATTCTCTTATTCTGGTATCCTTATTGGTATTAAGTTCCTGCGGTAACAAAAAGATTCCCAGTGTAAAACTTAAAAATGCAGAAGATTCTGTGAGTTATTATATTGGCGTACATCTGGCCAATCAGTATCTGCTTACTAATGGAACGGATTCCTTCATTAACATTAACGCCTTTGCTATGGGGGCAAAGGATGCCATGGACAAAAAGGTAGCCACCGACAAGTCACAGGTATTAATGTACATTCAGGAGTACTTTACCAAGAAATTTTACAAGCAGGCTGATGACAATAAAAAGGCAGCCGAAGATTTTCTTGCAAAAAATAAGGAAGCCGAAGGTGTTATGACTGATTCCACCGGATTGCAGTATATAGTTGAACGTCTCGGCACTGGACCCAAACCAGGCCCCGAGGATCTGGTAACCGTAAAATATGAAGGTTCCCTGTTGAACGGTGAGATATTTGACAGCAATATGAACGACTCTGTCCCTGCCCAGTTTCATTTGAACCAGGTTATACCCGGCTGGTCGCGCGGACTTCAGTTGATGCCTGCCGGTTCTCGTTACAAGTTGTTCATTCCTCCCGATATGGCCTACGGAATGAGACCCCCAACAGAAAAAATCGCACCCAACTCTCTGCTTATTTTTACTGTTGAGTTACTTGATGTTAAAAAGGCTGAAACGCCAAAAGGAAAATAAAAAAAATGTTGGTCGCTTTTATGAAACGCTCCGGAAACCTCCCGGAGCGTTTTTTTTAGTGTTTTCTCTTAATGAATTGCCTTATCAGATAGTCTTCAGAAAGGTATCCAATCAGTGAAACAAAGCAAAGCAATACCGGCCAGAGTGAAAATTCAGGCAATGAAATTCTGACCACCGGCAGGTACTGCTGGAAGGTATTTATGAAATCGGTTATGAAAACGGACGAGCCGGAAGTGTTTTTTTCCAGGAAAACAGCCAGAAACAGGCTCAAAATAGTCAGAAGTGCTATAAGATACCAGACGCCGCGGCTGATGACAGGAGAATCCGCTTTAACCGGTTTCTCAGATTCAGCAGCAATCAGGTTCATAAGCCTTCCGGAAAATCCTTCCGGAGCTTCCCGCATTCCCACATCGAGGAAGATTTTTTTTAATTCATCATCCATATCCCTGTTTTTTCTATTTCTCATAAACAAGACAAGAAAGAATTTCATACAGCTTTTTTCTGGCTCTGAACAAACGAATCTTTACATTGGAAGAAGAGAGCCCTGTAATCTCGCATAAAGTCCTCACATCACACTGCTGGAGGTAATATAGGGAGACAATTACACGGTCGGTCTCATCAAGTTTTCGCAAGGCTTTATCCAGTTGATCCCGGCCGATCTCCTTTGACTCATTCTCGTCGTCTTCGGCCAGCTCGGTCAGATTTATGATTCCTTTCTGCTCAATGGAAATAAGCTGTATTTTCCGTTTCCGCAAGGCCGAAATAGCTGAATGATAAACAATGCTGTACAGCCAGGTTGAAAAATGAGCAGGGTTCTTCAAGCTTCCGAGTGATTTATATGCTTTCAGAAAGGCATCCATACATACCTCTTCTGCCTCGCCTTCGTCATTAAGCACCCTGTAGGCCAGCGTAAATGCCATATGCTGGTAGCGATCAATCAGATACTTCAGCGCTCCGGTATTGCCGGCGAGAACCTGGCTAATATAATATGAATCCGACAATTGTTCCATTCACTTATTAGACGCAAAAAAACGCCACTGGTTACATGTCAATACAAATTGCTAAGGTAAAGGATTCCTCGCTAAACCTTGAACCGAAGTACCTTGAATTAACAAATTCAATCGGGCTAACCCCGATGGAACAAAGTGAAATCAACCTAACAGGCACAATAGGCATCGTATAATGCGTATTGTGGGTTAAAACCAGCATGATGAGAGCAAAATTATTTTTAGAGGAAATTCCATTTTTGAAACGCAATTTAGCTCTTG
>CAZJQN010000188.1:0-3504 GCA_964548125.1 uncultured Bacteroidales bacterium
CTTTGTTCCATCGGGGTTAGCCCGGTTGAATTTATAAATTCATGGTACTTCGGTTAAAAACCGGTGCGTCTCAGTGTAATAGACTCAATGAAGATGCACCGGTAATTTTTTTCACAAAAGGGAACTTATCCGCCCGGAAAGGGAGGTATCAGGTCGATTGTATCTCCGTCAGAAACCGGATTGTTGCCTGATATGATCCGGTTGTTAACAGCCACACGAAAAACGTATTTTTTCGCCACAGGATATTTTTCGTAAAACTGCTCCAGCAAATTTTCAGTAGTACTGACATCCGGGTATTCATCATCAAAGCGATGAGCTATGTCAGCAAGTATTCCATGATAATGAACTGTAACAGGCATATAAGAAAGAATTTCAGTGTGCTTCCAGCCAGTTTGCGCCGGTACCGACATCCACTACCAGAGGAACCTTTAACCGGCAGGCATTCTGCATTTCCTGCACGGCAATCTCCTTCACAATTTCCACCTCACCCTGTGCCACATCAAATACCAGTTCATCATGTACCTGCATGATCATCCGGGAACGAAGATTCTGCTGATGAAGTCGTTTACTGATCCGGATCATGGCAAGCTTGATAATATCGGCAGCTGTTCCCTGGATGGGAGTATTGATAGCATTTCTTTCGGCCATTCCTCTGATATTTCCGTTCTGTGAATTGATTTCAGGCAGAAAACGTCTCCGGCCGAACATGGTTTCGGCATAACCTTTTTCGCGGGCTTTTCTTATGGCCTCCTGCATATAGCGATGAACACCCGGAAAGTTATGAAAATATTCCCGTATGAGTTCTTCTGCTTCACGACGCGGAATTCCCAGCCGCTGGGACAATCCGAATGCTGAAATCCCGTAAATTATACCAAAGTTTGCTGTTTTGGCCCTGTTTCTCATTTCACGGGTAACATTTTCACGTGGAATCTTGTAGATTTTTGCTGCGGTGGCAATATGAATATCCTCTCCCCTCTCAAAGGCTTCAATCATGGAAGGATCTTCACTGAAATGCGCCATAATGCGCAGTTCAATCTGTGAATAGTCGGCCGAAAGAAGGCAACCCGCGGGATCTGACGGGATAAAAGCCTTTCTGATTTCCCTGCCGCGTTCATCGCGTACCGGGATATTCTGCAGGTTGGGATTTGTTGAACTCAGGCGACCAGTGGCAACAATGGTCTGGTTGTATGAAGTATGTATTTTCCCGGTCCTGGGATTAATCAGCTTCGGAAGAGTTTCTACATAGGTAGAAAGAAGCTTCTTATAGGAGCGGTAGTCGAGAATTTTCTCCACTATGGGATGAGCATCCCTGAGTTCGAGTAAAACTTCTTCAGAAGTTGCATATTGTTTTGTCTTTGTTTTCTTTATGTTTTCAGATATTTTCAGTTTTTCGAACAGAACCTCCCCCAGTTGTCTGGGTGATCCGATATTGAAACGCAATCCTGCGAGGGAATAAATTTCTTCCTCAACCTTTTTCAATTCGCTGTTGAGGAGAAGGGCATATTCATTCAGGGCATCCGTATCAATCTTTACTCCGGAGCATTCCATTTCGGTGAGCACACGCACAAGAGGCATTTCAATTTCGAGAAACAGTGGCAGCAGGCCAGCCTCCGAAAGAAGTTTTTCCAGAACGTTTTTCAGCTGGAGAGTAATATCAGCGTCTTCAGCCGCATATTCAGACACTTCTTCAGGTTTAACCTGTGCCATACTTAGCTGGTTCTTACCTTTTTCGCCTATCAATTGTGTAATAGGTACCGGATTGTATCCCAGAAATTTCCGTGCCAGGTAATCCATGCTGTGTCTTTCCTCTGGCTGTAACAGATAATGTGCAACCATGGTATCAAACAATTCCCCTCTCACATGAATTCCTTTGTGAGCCATCACCGCCAGATCAAATTTCATGTTCTGGCCGATTTTCCGTATTGCATCATTTTCCAGGACTGGCCGGAGAATTTCGATGACCTGTTCATTGTTCCACGTGTAAACAAACCATGCTTTACCAGGTTCGGCAGCCACTGAAATTCCCACCAGGTCAGCTGTATGGGTATCGAGGGATGTAGTCTCGGTATCGAAACAGAATTCTTTCTGTTTTCCGAGCAAATCAGCAAGTTCCTGCACATCCTTTTCAGAAACCACGAGCCGGTAGTCATGCGGGACATCGCTAATTGTTTTAAAGACCGATCCGGATGCATCCGGTTCAGAAGGAATTCGGCCTGCAAAACCAGCAGTCACACTTTGCTCATGCTCGACTGGAAAAAGTGTAGTCTGTTCAGGAGCAATACTTACCGAAGTTTTTATTTTCTTAGTCGTATCTTCCTTTTCAGATGGCGGATTCTGACGAATGCGGTTCAAGAGGCTTCTGAAATCCAGTTCACTATATATTTCACTGATTTTTTGAATATCAGGACTTGTCATTTTAAGTTCCGGTTCAATAAATTCAACCGGAACACTGCAGTTAATAGTAACCAGCTTTTTTGAAAGCTCAATTAACTCTTTATTATTCAATAAAATATTACGGGTTTTTTCAGGTAGAAGATGAATGTTGGCATAGAGATTTTCAATAGACTTAAACTGGCTGATCAATTTGATAGCTCCCTTTTCGCCAATACCGGGAGCTCCGGGGACATTGTCGGAAGTATCCCCCCAGAGAGCAAGAATATCAATTACCTGGGAAGGATGATCTACCTGAAAACGCATTTTTACTTCTTCCGGCCCGATAATCTCAGCATCTCCGCCCGAACGGCCGGGTTTTAGCATTTTTACCCTATCGGTAACCAGCTGAGTAAAATCCTTATCTGGAGTTACCATCAGGGTGTAAAATCCTTTTTTTTCTGCCAGGCGTGACATGGTTCCTATAACATCGTCGGCCTCAAAACCAGCTACTTCAAGAAAAGGTATATTCCATGCCTCAATCACCTTCTTTATCCAGGGTACAGCTACTTTTATCGGTTCAGGTGTTTCTTCCCTATTAGCTTTGTATGGAGGGTATAGTTCGTTTCGAAAGGTTGGACCAGAAGGGTCAAATACCACACCCATGTGAGTTGGTTTTTGCGTTCGAATCACATCTTCCAGTGCAGCAGTGAATCCGTAAATTGCTGAAGTATTCAGACCCCTTGCATTGGTCATCCGGCTGTTAATGAAAGCATAATATGCCCGGAAAATCAGTGCATAGGCGTCAACCAGAACAAGCCTGGGAGTAATATCGGCCGCAGACATGGGGAAGTGTTTTTTACGAAGGTAGTAAAAATGTTTTGTGTTTCGAGTCCGGCATTCAGTTCCTCATCAGGAAAACAGTTTTAACCCAATTCGTCAATTCAACCCATCGACTAACAAAATCAAATCAATCCGCAAATTCGGAATGAAAGATTTTTGTAAGTCGGGGTTGCCTTGATAAGTCAATATAAACAAGTCATGTAGGATTTAACCCCCAATACGCATTATGCTATGCGTATTGTGCCTCTCAGGCCGATTTCTCTTTGTTCCATCGGGGTTAGCCCGGTTGAA
>CAZJQN010000189.1:0-3423 GCA_964548125.1 uncultured Bacteroidales bacterium
GCCTAGATGCCTCCGACATCTTTATTTCCAATTTCCCATCTCCAATAAGTGAGATTCTGTTTTCATAGAATGATCACATCCGGGGAATAGAAAATTTACTGGATTACTAACAATGACAACGATGAGAACAATGAGAACAATGACAACCAATAATTTATGGCTTGTCCGGTTGTCGGATTATCATAGTTGTCCGGTTGTCAGGGCTGTCGGGCTTGTGAAGAGAGAGTTTTTATTTGTACTTCGAAACTTCAGATTTCCCATTTCCAATAAACGAGATTCTTGTTTTCATAGAGCGATCTCGCACAGGAAATAGGAAATTGGAAATAGGAAATTTTCGTTGATTTCCCCGTAGGGGATGAAGGTCAATAACACAATAGGCAATAAAATCAATTCTGCTTCCCCGTAGGGGATTAAGGACAATAGCAAAAGAGACAATAGAAAAATCATATTCCCCCGCAGGAGATAAAGGACAATGTTTTCAGGTTATTGTCATATCAAGTTATGCAAAATATACAAACCCGGAATGAGGATCACAAAACTATTGTATTGTAGGGTATTCGAAACGGAAAACCGTATATTTGCCGTGTTTTTATCTGAAAAACATGTTTGGTATTGAACATACCGATCCCAGATCTTCTGCCCGTGCTGGTGTTCTTGTCACGGACCATGGAGAAGTGCCCACCCCTGCCTTTATGCCGGTAGGAACAGCGGGAACTGTGAAAGGAGTTCATCAGCGGGAACTTCTCCATGATGTAAAAGCCCGGATCATACTGAGCAATACCTACCACCTGTACCTTCGTCCGGGACTTGAGGTCCTCGCAAAGGCAGGAGGGCTTCACCGGTTCATGAACTGGAACGGACCTATTCTCACCGACAGCGGAGGATATCAGGTATTCTCTCTTTCCGAAATCCGTAAAATAAGAGAGGAGGGAGCCATGTTCAAAAGTCATATAGATGGCTCGGAACATCTGTTTACACCCGAAAATGTTGTTGACATTCAGCGAACGATTGGTTCCGACATTATGATGGTACTGGACGAATGTACTCCCTATCCGTGCGATTATGAATATGCCCGTCTTTCAATGGAACTAACCCACCGCTGGCTCGACCGAGGTCTTCGGCGTTTCAGGGATACTTCCCCGGTATACGGTCATAAACAGATGTTGTTTCCCATTGTTCAGGGCAGTGTCTTTGCCGATCTTCGTAAAGCTTCAGCTGAATTTATTGCATCAAGAAATGCTGACGGAAATGCCATCGGAGGGCTTTCTGTGGGAGAACCGGCTGATCTGATGTATGAAATGATTGCTCATGTAACAGCTATCCTGCCGGCTGAAAAGCCCCGCTACCTGATGGGTGTAGGAACCCCGGCCAATCTGCTGGAAGCCATTGCCCTTGGAATTGATATGTTTGACTGCGTGATTCCCACACGCAATGGCCGCAACGGAATGCTGTTCACTACCGAGGGAATTATTAACATCCGCAATATCAAATGGAAAGACGATTTTTCCCCGCTCGACCCTGCTGGTATTATTTTTGTTGATGATACTTATTCAAAAGCTTACCTTCGCCATCTGATGATTTCAAAGGAAATGCTCGGAGCCCAGATTGCCTCGCTTCATAACCTGGCTTTTTTTCAATGGTTGATGCGTGAAGCACGCCGGCATATTGCCGAAGGAGATTATGCATCCTGGAAAGACCGCATGATCCCGAAACTAATGCAACGCTTATGAAACGCCCTGGACTTACATTACTTGATCTGTATATTATCAAAAAGTTCCTTGGCACGTTTGTTTTTGCTACGGCACTTATTCTTGTCATTGCCACGGTATTTGACCTTTCAGAGCATATTGATGATTTCCTCGAACACGACGTTAGCTTAAAACAGGCTCTGATTGGATACTATGCCAACTTCATTCCCTATTTTGCCATTCTTTTTTCCTCGCTTATCAATTTCATCGCCGTCATTTTCTTTACTTCGAAAATGGCTTATAATACCGAAATAATAGCTATTCTTTCAAGCGGGGTTAGCTTTGCCCGCCTTATGCGCCCTTATTTTATTTCGGCCACCATCATTGCCCTCTTTTCGTTCTACATGAACAACTACATGCTGCCTCCGGCCAACAAAAAGCGCCTCGACTTCTCCGACAGATATTTCCGGAGCGGACCCCGCTATTTCAGCCAGAGAAACATTCACAAGCAAATACAGCCCAATGTGTACATTTACATGGAGAGCTACAGCAACAATTCCAACATTGGGTATAAATTTTCCATGGAAAAGTTCGACCGAAACAAGCTTGTTTCGAAGATGATGGCCGATTACATACGCTGGGATTCAATAAAGGGCAAATGGAATGTGAGAAATTATTATATACGAAATATTTACGACGGAAAAGAACAAATCCTTACTGGAACCAGTCTGGATACTACTCTGAACCTTAGTCCCAATGATTTCACCGTACAGGATAATTATATCTTTGAAACCATGACGCTTCCCTACCTGAACCGCTATATTAATCAGCTCCGGCTTCAAGGTGCTGACAACATCAATGTATTTCTGGTGGAAAGAGGAAGGAGAACAGCAGCGCCTTTCAGTACCTATATACTTACCTTCATCGCTGTAGCATTATCATCGCGCAAGGTCAGAGGAGGCATTGGCATGCATATCGGCGCCGGGTTGGGACTAGCTTTTTCCTATATCTTCTTTATGCAGTTTTCATCGCAGTTCGCCATCAGCGGCTCGATACCTCCGATGGTAGCAGCCTGGATTCCTAATATGATTTACCTGGTGATCTGTGTGTTTCTTTATCGACTGGCTCCGAAATAAAAGAATACACCCTCTCTAACTTTTGGCACCGGTTATACAGAACTGGCAAAAAAGCATCTTTCCGCTTCCCCGTCGAGGAAAATGAATAATGCTGTCAGGTTGTTAGGTTATCAGAGTTGTCGCTTTTGTCGGATAATTGGGGTTGTGAATTGCGATGAGAGTTTTTATTTGTGAATTATGATTTTTAGTTAGTCAATAAGTCAATGCCTAAATAACGTTGACCGTTTTGTTAATAATTTTTATTCTTTTTTTCTTAAGATGATTTACCGTACGAGATTACTCTGTAAATCGGGAACTGCAATATTGTATGACCCCCTATGAAACTAGATTAATAGTACAAAATTAAGATATACTTTTATGTAGCTGGTAAAACAAAGCACACTCTTCGTCCCTACCCTCAATTAGCGAACAGCGAACTTCGCTTAGCAAACAATCTGAAAAATACCGTAATTTTCTAATATGGATAATTTTACCCGAGATTTGTCAATAGAAACACAATAAAAATGTAAACAGCTTGTTTCTATTGACAAATTATCGAGGTAATCCCGACTTATCAAAATCTTTCATTCCGAACCTTCGGAATGATTAGATTTTGTTAG
>CAZJQN010000190.1:0-3232 GCA_964548125.1 uncultured Bacteroidales bacterium
TAATCATCGAACCTGCAAATCCTTTTACCTGGGCCTCGGGCTGGAAGTCGCCCATTTACTGTGACAACCGGATTACCCTTTCGTACCCCGAAATACGTACTTTCATCCGGGATGCATTTGTACAGAAGATCAGGGAAGTGTTTCCTGAAGTGGAAGTTATTGCCGGTGTTGCCACGGGAGCAATTGCCCAGGGAGCATTGGTTGCCGAGGTTCTCGGACTTCCTTTCAACTATGTAAGGTCATCGCCCAAGGATCATGGGAGGGAGAATGTAATTGAAGGACAGGTTTTTCCCGGGCGAAAGGTGGTTGTAATCGAAGACCTTGTTTCTACTGGCAGCAGCAGGCTCAAGGCATACAATGCTCTCCGCGAAGCAGGCTATCACGTGCTGGGACTGGTAGCCGTTTTTACCTATGGTTTTTCTGAAGCGGCCGACAATTTCAAAACGGCAGGCTGCCGGCTCGAAACGCGCTCCAGCTATGAAGTGCTGATTGATGAGGCGAGCCGAACCGGCTATATCTTGCCGGAACAGATGGAAGTTTTACGGCGCTGGAGGGAAAATCCTTCTCAGTGGACCCCCTGATTACCAGTTGAACAATACTATATGATCAAATTGCAAAGCCGCACGGGAACGGTGAGTTCTCCGCCACAGAATGTCTATTCGTTCCTTTCCGATTTCAGAAACTTTACGCATCTTGTTCCATCGGAAATGCTCACCGACTGGAAAGCAGAAGCTGATTCCTGCAGTTTCAGGCTCAGCAACCTGGGAATGGCCGGACTGCGGATGGTGGAACGGGAACCATTCCGGCTGATTAAAATTACCGGAGAGGGCCCTCACGCTCTGGCATTTTTTCTGTGGATCCAGATGAAGGAAGCGGAACCGGATGCAACACATATCAGGCTGACACTTCATGCTGATGTGCCGTTTCTCTTTTCGAGCATGGCTTCAGGCCCTCTGCAGAAATTTCTTGATATGTTACTGGATAAAATTGTTGATTTTTATTCCCAGCAATGAAATGTTAAAAAATGTTAAATATTGGCTGAGATTAAATTTTTTGCATTGAATTTGAAGCTGAGGTTGATTAATTTGTATTAATATAAAATTACCCCCGGTTACGTATACTCATTTGTTTCTAAAGTTATAGAGAGTATGCCAACCCGGGGGTATTATATTTATTAACTATGAAAAAGACAGCCATTCTAATTGACGGATCCTTTTTTTGAAACGTTATAAGGTTATTAAAAGGATAAAGACGCTTAATCCAGAAAAAACTGCAAAAGATTTATGGCAGATGTGTATGAATCATCTTAAACAATCAGACGGGGAATATGATTTGTATCGAATTTTTTATTATGACTGCTTGCCTTATAGCAGGAAACAGCATAATCCAATTACCGGAAAATCAGTTGATTTTTCTAAAACTGAAAAATACAGGTTTCAGCATGATTTTTATAAATTTCTTCGTCAAAAGAGAAAGGTAGCATTGCGATTGGGTGTACTCGAAGATAGAAATCGCTGGATCTTGCGCCCCGAAAAAACTAAAGAATTATTGGCTTCCAAAATAAGTATTAAGGATCTCACCGAAAATGACGTGGTTTATGATCTAATGCAAAAAATGGTGGACATATAAAATAGGGTTGGATATCGCCTCAATGTCATTGAAAAAACTGGTCGATCAGATCATATTGATTTCAGGTGACAGTGACTTTGTCCCCGCAGCCAAATTAGCCAGGAGAGAAGGAATAGACTTTATTCTTGATCCGATGTGGAATCCTATAAAACCCGATCTTTTCGAGCATATAGACGGACTTGTTTCGAAGATTGAACGACCAGGTAAAATAGGTCGCACGTAAGAAGTTCATTACAGCAGTAAAATTATTTCCTTGAAACCAAATTTCTTTTTTTTGTTTTCCTTTTCTACAAGAATAATTTCCCCAGTGTCAAGCACATCCGTAAGACGGGCACGAAAAATTTCCCCTTCTGCACTATAGTCAAGAAATTCCTGATATCCCAGCAATCGTGCTGTGTAATCCTTCTTCAGGCCGGATAAGTTTTTGTCAAGATGGGCAACCCTTGTTCTGAATGAATCATAGATGCTGTGAAAAATGGTTTCAACCGGCCACGATTTTCCGGTAATTTGTGCAAGCGATATGGGATTGGGCAAATGATCAGGGAAACGGCTTTGATTTATATTGAGCCCGATTCCGGCAACGGAAGAGAGAATCCTGCCATGGCCGATGGAATTCTCAATAAGAATGCCGCCAAGCTTCCGTTTCCTGAAGTAGATATCATTGGGCCATTTTATCTTCACCTCTGGCACAAGAGGAAGCAATGCGTCTGTAATGGCCAGCGAGGCTGCCATGGAGATAAAAAATGCCTTATCAGCTTCCATCTGCTCAGGCAAAAGAATGATGGAAGCAAGAAGGTTCTTGCCTCGTTCACTTTCCCATGAACTGCCTTTTTGTCCTTTGCCGGCTGACTGAAAGTCAGTGCGGATCGTCTGAAGATGTTTAGCTTTTCCGCTTTTCAGCAGTTCAGCAGCATAGTCGTTGGTTGATGAAACCTGCTCCAGAAAAATATAGTCAGCCCGATCAGACATTTTGTTTCTTTTGTGCAAATATATGCTATTTGTTTTGTGCCAGGGGTTTCACAGATTTTGGTTTTTTGGTCCGGGCAGGAAAAAAGGAATCGTGTGATGAACCCCGGTTACTGCACCAGATGCACTGAATCTGACCTTTCAGGCGGTTTGTGTCGTCATTAACCGGTTTTTACTCAAAAATCCTGAATTTCCGGTAAAAGCAACAGGCTAGTTGCCCATCAGATCATCCGTATTCTGAGCCGTAAAATACGGATGCTTTTGGTGTGAGGATTTTGGAACAATTTTTGGTGCTAAAGTGTTAGTAAGTTGAAAATTATTACATAGGTAAATAAAAGAAATCGTTAAGGATATTGTATTTTTGTAAAAGATTAAACAAAAAAACGCAGAGAGCATATATACATGGCAAAACGAAAGGTTCCCGGGTATGATGATATTGTACAGGCTGTAATTGCCGGGATTCAGGAGAAGAAAGGAAAGCAGATCGTAATCATTGATTTGCGTAAGAATGAAGGTGCCGTTTGTGATGCTTTCATTATTTGCCACGGGGATTCGTCACGTCAGGTAGATGCCATTGCTGATTCTGTGATGCGGTTTGCATGGGAAAAGCTGAGAATGCACTCCCATCATGTTGAGG
>CAZJQN010000191.1:0-3200 GCA_964548125.1 uncultured Bacteroidales bacterium
CAGATGCTACATAATTTTCTATGTATTTGTTGTACCAGAGATATCCGGCACACAAATCATTACGGGTATCAATAATTCGAATATTGTATTTCGATTTCCAGTCTTTTGCCATGTCGGCTGTCGAATTATACCCGCGATAAAAGTATTTTAAAGCGCCTTTTTCAAGGTCAGCCGAGAATTTATCAAATGCTTCTTTTTCACTTTTCAGCTTACAGTATTCATTACGTATTTTGTTTTCCCTGTATTCTGAGCAGGAGAATAAAAGAAAAACTATGACAGCATGGGTGATGTATTTAAAAAAAAGACTCATGAAAATCAGCAATGAATAAGTATCATTTTCCTTCAAGAAGTTTGCTAACTTCTTCCATTTTCTTTTCCCTGGCCACATCAGCCGGAGTTTTGCCTTCATTATTTTTGATAGAGGGATCTGCTCCTTTTTCCATCAGCATCTGAACAATGCGTGCGTGCCCATTAGCAGCAGCAATATGAAGAGGGGTATTGCCATCACCTTGTCTTGCATTTACATCGGCTCCCCGTTCCACCAGCAGGGAGGCTATATCACCGTATCCGGCAGCAACAGCTGAATGCAACGGGGCTACTTTGCTGTCATTTTTTGATACTGCATTTATATTCGAGCCTTTTGTAACAAGATATTTAGCTACTTCGTAATGCCCGAACCAGGCAGCAAAATGCAAAGCTGTATATCCGTCAGGAGAATATTCAATCAGATTAATTTTGTTTTTAATGACATTCCTTTCAACTTCTCTTAAAACTCCTGTAGCTGCTGCTTCAAATATGTCAAGATGTCGCTTGCGCACTACCAGTATTTCCAGAAGTTTGGAATACCGGTGATAAGCAGCAAGCATAACCATGGATATACCTTCCGGTGTTACCGAATGTATCAATGTAGGATTTTCATCCAGCATTTCTTTTACAGCCAGCATATTGTTGGCCTTAATAGCTTCTGCAAAGGAGGTGAACTTTTGCATATTCATTATATTTATTTTACTCTAACTTTTTCGCAATAAAATTAATGATTTTCTTCAGGATTTTACTGAACCAGCTGATTTGTGTAACCATTCCATTTCCGATTGTTTCGAGCTGGCTGATAAAAACGACCGGATCAATCTCCTGCTGGGCTGGGTAAATGACAGCTACATCATATGGTCGTGTATCTTTGAATAATTTTTTGTACAGGCTTTCCAGTGCGGAATGGTATGAAATACTTCCCGGACGGGCATGGAGCAGAATGAGCAGGTCATTTTGCTTCAGTATATTATGTATTTGTCCGTAATCAGGATATCCTGAAATCGGGATGGTTTGGTACTCTATGCCTGGCCTGACTTCTTTTAACAAGTACTCGGTTTTTAAAATTGCGTTGGTAGCTCCGGTAAGAATAATTGCTCTATGTGTGTTCAGTGCCAAATGGTATAGCGTAAAAATCGTTTCCTCAAACCCGCTTTCGAATTCAGCAAATGGTGGAAAAACTATAATTATTCTCCCTTTCAGAGAAAGATACTTGATAAAACGGGTAATCACAACCATTCGTTCTGTTCCATAAAGAACATTGTCACGAAGTCCTCCAAACAAAAAATCAGTACCGGTATTATCACTCCATCCCATGATGATTTTCGAAATCATCAGTTCATTTGCACTTTTGAGGATTGCTTGAGAAATATTTACGTCATTGCGGTTTATGGGTTGGACCATGTCGTGTTCATATCCTAGTTTCTCTACCGTATTAAACACTATGTTAAAAACAGTTTGTATTTGTGCCGATTCAATGTGCTTATCTGAATCAATAGTAAGAAAATATACTGGGTCGGAGTTTGCCGGATTTTTAATTGATAAGGCCAGACTGGTAAGTGAAGGGACAGTTTCAGGATTGGCAATAGATACGAGAATCCTTTCAGGTATTTGCCTGGAAGGAACTTTATGAATTGGTTCGGTCATGGCAAGCTTCTTCCCGCTCATTTCAGAAACGTAGGAACTTATCAGACAACTACCTAGAATGTATAAAAGGGTTCCATTCAGCACTGTGTCATTAATTAATTCCAGACGATAACCTACCAGAAGCACAGCAAGTATAGCTGCAGCTCGGGAAGAACTAAGACCGAATATCAAATTGCGCTGAATGCTTGATAACCTGAAAACTATCTGGGTTACCCAGGCGGCCAAAAATTTTGAAAAAAGGCCTATGGACAAAAGAATTATTCCCATCTGCAGTGTAGACAGCGAATGGAAAATAATTCCAGGATCAATGATCATTCCTATACTGATTAGAAAAAAAGGAATAAATAAAGTATTTCCAAGGAATGTCAGTCGTGACATTAAAAGAGATGTTACCGGAATGACTCTGTTCAGTGCAAGTCCGGCGAAAAAGGCTCCGAGAATTGGCTCTATGGCTAAAAATTGTGCTAAATAGGCAGACAGAAAAACAATTGTAAGCACAAACAAGAATTGATTCTGACTGTTGCCTTTATTTACTTTGAAAAACCACCGGCTTAGCTTTGGAATAACCCACAGGGTAAGAAAAATCAGCAGAATCAGTGCCATACTTACTCCAAGGATCCCCGGGCTTTTGTCCATTCCTGACATATCAGCCAGAAAAGAGAGGATCATAAGTACAGCAGTATCAGTGATAATAGTTGCTCCGATTGTAATGTTCACTGCAAGATTTTTATGTATCCCAAGTCGCCGTACTATAGGATACGAAAGAAGAGTGTGGGTAGCCATTGTGCAGGCAATTAGCAGTGAGCTTAAAGTTGAATAGTTCATAAAATAGCGAAAAACATAGTAGCCTGAAGCGAAAGGTATCAGAAAGGTCAGAATACCCAGGGTAACCGTTTGGACAATTTGTTTCTTCAACCCACTGAAATCCATTTCCAACCCGAGAAGGAACATGAGGTATATCAGGCCAACTGATCCAAAAACTTTGTAATTGACATCATCTGCAAGGAGATTCAGTCCATGCGGACCCACAAGCATCCCGGCTAAAATAAGACCAATAATGCCAGGAATCTTTAGTTTTCTGAAAAATAGAGGTGTAATCAGCACGATTAACAGGGTGAGCAGAAAGATCTGCACCGGGTCAGATAGAGGGAATGTAATATGAAACCATCCAGGCATATGCCCGTATTTCATACTTCAAATTTGTAAAAATATTGAGTAAGAACCAACACAAACCGGATGTAAAAAAA
>CAZJQN010000192.1:0-2646 GCA_964548125.1 uncultured Bacteroidales bacterium
AATTTTTATTAGCCCGGTTGAATTTGTTAATTCATGGTACTTCGGATAAAATTTTGTGCTTTTTAAGTGAAGCCAATTCCTGAATGATAAAATATGATTCAGGAAAATTTAGTGTAAATTTCGGACAGAATAATTGAGAATTTTATGGACGAGAAGGAACAATTCAAAGCCCTGATTGAACAGGGTTATACTTGCAAGGGTGACAGCCTGATTCTGGGTGCAGCGATGTACAAAGGAGAATGCCTGACAGGTGCCCATATACGAATACCCCTGCGTACCATGAACCGGCATGGGCTGATTGCCGGAGCCACAGGAACGGGAAAAACAAAAACCCTGCAGGTGATTTCCGAAGAACTCTCAGAAAAAGGAGTCCCTGTGCTGTTGATGGATGTAAAAGGGGATCTGAGCGGTATAGCCATGCCTGGGGAAGAAAAACCCTTTATCAGGGAACGTCATCAGAAAATAGGTTTATCTTATTCCCCAAAGGGGTTTCCGGTAGAATTGCTTTCGCTTACCGGCAAGGATGGTGTATCGCTGAGAGCAACCGTTTCGGAATTCGGGCCGGTACTTTTATCCAGAATACTTGGCCTGAACGATACCCAGAGCAGTGTAATGGCAGTTATTTTTAAGTACTGTGATGATCATCAGCTTGCCTTGCTTGATTTGAAAGATATTCTGCAGGTGATCAAATTTATTACCGCAGAAGGGAAGGCAGAATTTGAACAGGAGTATGGGAAGGTATCGGCAGCATCTACGGGGACAATCATGAGGAAAATCATGGAACTCGAACAGCAGGGTGCTGAGCATTTCTTCGGGGAATTGTCCTTCGAAATACAGGATCTTCTGCGCAGGGATAAAAACGGTCAGGGCGTAATCAGCATTGTGCGTCTTACGGATATTCAGGATAAACCCAAGTTGTTTTCTACATTTATGCTTTCCCTGCTCGCAGAAATATATAATTCCATGCCCGAAAAGGGCGACCTGGAAAAACCCGAACTGGTGGTATTTATTGATGAGGCCCATTTGATTTTTGAAGAAGCGAGTAAAGCGCTGCTCGATCAGATTGAAACCATTGTAAAACTGATCCGGTCAAAAGGTGTTGGAATCTTTTTTGTGACGCAGAATCCAATGGATGTGCCCAACGAGGTGCTGGCACAGCTGGGATTGAAGGTTCAGCATGCCCTGCGTGCTTTTACTGCTCTCGACCGGAAGGCCATCAAACTGACGGCTGAGAATTTTCCTGTGTCTGAGTTTTATAAGACCGACGAAGTTTTAACATCGCTGGGTATCGGAGAGGCTCTGGTAACAGCATTGAATGAGAAGGGAATTCCTACTCCCCTGGCTGTAACTATGGTTCGGGCTCCCAGAAGCAGGATGGATGTGCTGACACCGGAAGAAATTTCTGTCATAAACCGTTCTTCGGAGCTTGTAAGAAAATACAACCAGGTGATAGACAGGGAAAGCGCCTATGAAGTACTCGGACGGAAAATAGAACAGATTCAGGAAGACAGGGAAAGAAAAGAAAAACAAATATCCAGGCCGGTTCAGACACCATATGGTACAGGATATCCACGATACGGCAGGACAAAAAGACCTTCCTCTTATCAGAGAATACCTCCTGTTGTTAAGGTTCTCACCAGTGCTACCTTTATCAGAGGGGTTATGGGAGTATTAAGGAAGATGATCTGACCATCCGGCTCTTTTACACATTTTTGCAAAAAGGACCTGTAGCGGGTAATATCAAGGCAAAACTATGCGGAATACGATATCATCCGTAATTTGGGTATTAGCATATTATAGATCAGAAGCTTCCCTGCCATAGGCGTTCCGGCACCTGTGATTATTTTGATCACTTCTGTGGCCATGATTGTTCCCGCAATTCCGGGCAATCCGCCGGGTATGCCCAGGTCTTTTGCCCTCGCTGAATTTTCAGGGGTCAGTTTTTCCGGGAACAGGTCTGAAAACCCCGGACTGTTGTTATAACGAAATACGGTTACCATGGCCGACCAGGTGTGTAAAGCTCCGTACACAAGGGGTTTTGATAATGTACGGGCTGCGCTGTCGAGGGCGTATGCCGCTTCAAAACTGTCGGTAGCATCAACCAGAACATCGTAAGGCTTGCAGATATTGGCAGCATTTTCCTGGTTGAGAAAGATCACATGCAGTTTGTAATTGTTCAGATGATTCAGGCTGATCAGCCTTTCCTTTGCAATGATGGCTTTGTGTTTGCCCAGATCCATGCTTCCATACAGTATCTGACGCTGAAGATTGCTTTCATCAACCAGATCATTATCGGCAATGCCTATCTCACCAACTCCAGCTGCGGCAAGGTATAAAACAAGCGGATTGCCCAGGCCCCCGGCACCGGCAACCAGAACCTTCGCCTTCTTCAGTTTTTCCTGACCTGCAGAACCAATTTCCGGAAGCATCATCTGGCGCGCATAGCGGCGTAGTTCCTGATTGTTGAGGAGGGAATTTTCCATAGTCAAGAGAATATAAAATGAAGCTAAAAATAATCAAATACAATGAATTGGTATATCTCAAAGGATGCGCAGGTAAGTTTAAAATACCTGAGCCGGGATTTTTCGTTTTAACCCAATCCGTCAATTGAAAAAATCAATTGACGAATCGACTAACAAAATCTAA
>CAZJQN010000193.1:0-2643 GCA_964548125.1 uncultured Bacteroidales bacterium
CCCGATATGAATAATATAGTATTATAAAACCAGCCAGAAAAGACAAATTGATATAGACAATATGAAGCCAGTAAAAAAAACCTCGTTCAAAAACCAGAACAAAAAGGCTCCCCATAGGTTCCAAACGCACATTATGATAAAAAAGACCATGTTGGTAAGTGTTCCAGTGCATTGTTAGGGTAATCATAGGAATGATAAAAAACAGCAAAGCGGTTTTATTTCCTAACCATGCATCATTATGGGTATATCGAAGAACAAACAGAAGTAAAAAAGCAGGGATAAATGAAATGCCAATGTATTCAATTTTATTCCAGATCAGGACCTCAGCCAGGTTCTTTGAATTAAGTTCAAAAGCATATGCAAAAGAATATATTGTAACGCATAGCATCAGCAAATTAAAATTCATAATACCCTTGCTATGTCTGTAACGAAAGGAATAGACAGTCAGCACCAGGCTTATTAGGGATGACAGAATCAAAAAAATTACTGCTGCATGCAAATTTTGGCCTATGTTTAAATGTAAAATATAAATTTAATATTATTAGATACCTGAACTATTGGATGAGCTCCATAATAGGATTCCCTGCTGATCCATTGGGAAACATAATATCGAGAAAAACGGAGATTGTGGGGGCAATGCAGGTTGGATCATACAGGGTATTGATGTTCTGCCTCCGGATCTTCCATCCGTACCAGATCAATGGGACGTGCGAATCGTATGCCCAGGAAGAATTGGCTGTTGTGGCATTTTCCGTCTTTTCGATCCATCCTGGCTCAAGATGCAGAATTACATCACCCGAGCGTTTCTGATTGTAACTGTTCTGAATTTTCCAGAGGATTCCACTGGTAAAATTGGATTGCTGAAGCGTAGATGCTGTAACTGCATTGGCAACTCCGGTAAACTGAACCAGAAAGTTGGCAGCAGTGGTCTGAAATTGTTCCAGCGAAAGTTTCGAGTCTTCGATCAACTGCTGGTTTAGATACAATTGCTGATTTTTGTAATAACTGATCCAGTCTGCCTTACCATACAGGATATTCAGATAGCTGGAGAGTAGCGCCATAGCCTGGTTAGCATTGAACACACCAGAAGGCACTCTGGATCGTTCAAGATATCCCGGAATATAAGCTATACCACGATCGGCAGTCAGAAAAACCAATACATTTTCTCTCCCGAGCGTTTCATCAATAAAATTCAGGAAGTGGGCTATATCTCTGTCGAGACGGAGAAAAAGGTCTTCCATTTCGACTGATTTGTTTCCATACAGCGCGGCGGCATTACCTGTTGCTGTAAATGTAATGTACAGCATATCGGTTTCTGGCCGCATTCCAAGTGAATCATTCAAAATAATATTGATGGCGAAATCTTTTGTATAAGTATTTCCGGCAGGAACATACCGTAACAGATCATAGTTTCTCCTCTCCTTCTTCTTCTGTGTCAGCTTGTTAAGATCATACGGAAAAGTAATCTGGCCCTGAATACCTTTTTCGTATTCATTCTTATCAGGAAGGCTCTCAGAATACTGGTCAAGGGGAAGCAGAGGGTTCCACATCTCGGAAAGGTAAACATCAGCAATTTTCTTATTGTTAAAAGCAACAACCCAACGTGGAAGAGAATCCATATACCAGGAACTGCTCATCCAACCTCCATTATATGGATCGAACCAATAGGCCGCATTTGCTGAATGTCCTCCTGCCAGAACGGCTGGCTCGGGATCGAGGCTAAGACTGACTACCTTTGACCTTGGACTGGCAAACCGGAGTTCATCAGAAACCGTACTTGAAACAATGCGATGAGGTGAATAAAAACCAAAATCATAGTTGCCGCCTATAGCTTTCACTTTCTCATCAACAGTTGCTTTCACTGAAACCTTTTTTACCTTATCATACCACTCATCTGCAATTATACCATGCACTGCAGGAAGGGCTCCTGTAGATATTGTTGCCATTCCCGGCGCTGTTTGAGTAAAAAGATAATTGTACCTTACGTTTTTGCAGAACGCACCATCGTTTATCAGTTTCTTAAAACCATCTTCCCCGAATTTGTTCCAGTAACGGGAGATATAATCATGCCGCATCTGACTTATTGTAATTCCCACTATCAATTTTGGCTTTTCAGGAGGAATACGTCGTCCGTTCTGAGCGAAAGTTTTATCTGAATTGATTAATGATAGAAAGCTTACAAAAAAACTAATAAACACTCTTTTAGAAAATAATGCATTCACAATTATATCCTCCCAGATTGAATTACCAGTTAAAAATCAGGCGGTAAATATATCAATATCCTCGTTTAATTTTCCGCTTATAGAAAAAATCAATCTTTTCGGGGATGTTGAAAAATTTTGTTTTGCACCTCTCCCAAACCTTCACCGTGCCATTTTGATAAATTTTCTACTGAATTTTCCTTTTCTGTCAGCTGCCGTTATAAGATATATACCGGGCTCCAATCCAAGTAGATTGATAGAATAGTGACTTCCCTGTACAGGCCTGAGGGAGGGAATATCGAAAAGGACTTTTCCTTTTATGTCAAAAATGCGAAGCCTGACAGGCCCGTCAGGCATAACGAGGAATCGTATTGTGAGGTCTTCTGCAACAGGATTCTGTAAAATTGTAAAATACTGTTTGGAGTGGGATAAATTACCTGTA
>CAZJQN010000194.1:0-2476 GCA_964548125.1 uncultured Bacteroidales bacterium
GCCATAGATAACGGAGGAAGCTATACCTCTCTGATGCTCGGTGCAAATGTTGTTATTTCCTTGTTATTTGTATTGAATGCCGTATTCAGGGGAGCCGGGAATGCTGCCATAGCTATGCGCATTCTTTTATTTGCCAATCTGTTCAACATAATCCTTGATCCCTGTCTGATCTACGGATGGGGTCCTTTTCCTGAAATGGGCGTTAGAGGCGCAGCTGTTGCCACAATTACCGGGCGCGGTCTGGCTGTCGTTCTCCAGTTTGTCTATCTTTTTGGCAATAAATCGCGGGTGCTGATTATATTCAGTAAATTGAAGTATGAAGGAGAAATACTCTGGGGCATCCTCAAATTGTCAGCAGGAGGAATTGCACAAAACATTATTGCCACTTCAAGCTGGATATTTCTGGTGAGTTTAATTACCGGCTTCGGAGATGAGACCATTGCAGGATATACCATAGCCCTTAGGGTGGTTATTTTTGCTCTTCTGCCCTCATGGGGCCTCAGTAATGCTGCTTCGACTCTTGTAGGACAGAATCTTGGAGCCGGATTTCCACTGCGATCGGAAAAGGCGGCACGGAAGGCTGCCGCCGTCAATTTCTTGTTCATGGGAATTCTTAGTATCTTTCTAATAGCCTGGCCTCATATGTTTATCCGGATTTTTACTGCTGACCCGGATGTTCTATTGCGTGGGTCGGAAGCCCTGCGAATAATATGTTACGGATTTTCCATGTACGGACTGGGCATGGTCATGTCACAGGCCATCAATGGTGCCGGCGATACTTTTACACCCACATTGATGAATCTTCTGTGCTTCTGGCTGATTGAAATTCCTCTGGCATGGCTGTTATCGAAATCATTTCTGCAACAGGAAGGAATTTATTATGCTATCGTTATAGCAGAATCAACTCTGGCTCTTATTGGTTTTATGGTTTTTCGGGCAGGACGCTGGAAACGGATGAAAATTTAGGTTCAGAAAGTTGATGAATTGTCCCAGCAATGGGTGCACAGCTTTTCTTTGGGCAGGCCGATGGCCTTTACAAGATCCGACATGCGTTGGTAAACAAGGCTGTTGACCTGCATCCTCTGCCTGATTTTTTCAACCATAGCCTGGTGATGATCTGAATTCTCATCAACGTACCTGTTGTAATCCGTGTCCTCTTTTCCCTCCAGCTCAAAAACTGCCGTGCGTCCTGCCAGATCTAGGCTTGACCTTGAAACTGAAAAATTAAGAAACGGGCAGGGAAAAAGAAGTACCGGACAGGCAATACGTAAATGAACTTCCCCTGCTCCTTCGTCAAAAAGCTTGCGTGCATTGTCTTTTAACTGGGTTCCTCTGACGATGGAATCATCACATATAACCAGCCTTTTCCCTTCAATCAGGTCACGGTTTGGTATCAGCTTCATGCGGGCAATGAAATCCCTTGCCTGTTGGTCCTGAGGCATGAAACTGCGGGGCCAGGTAGGGGTGTACTTTACAAACGGTCGAATGTGAGGTACTTTACGCTCGTTACTGTAACCCAGCGCATGAGCAGTCCCGGAATCCGGCACTCCGCCGGCACAGTCTATTTCCACTGTGTCGTTTTTTGCCAGGGCAGCTCCGCACCGATACCGGCATGTTTCAACATTTATACCTTCATAAACCGATCCCGGATATCCATAATATACCCAGAGAAAACTGCATATCTGCATTTTATCGAGGGAAGGTCTAAGTATTTCCATAGAATCCGTCGTGCAATGCACGATTTCGCCAGGTCCCAGAGAGTAATACAATGAATATCCAAGATTGGAAAAGGAAATTGACTCGGATGAAACCGCCATGCCACCTTCCTTTTTCCCTATAGCAACAGGAGTTCTTCCAAGCTTATCCCGGGCGGCGATAATACCTTTCTCATGCAGGATCAGAAGGGAACAGGAACCCTTTACATGATGAAAAACATTCTGTATTCCTGAAAGAAAAGAGTCTTCTTCGGCGATAAGCATCGAAACAAGTTCCGTCTGATTGATACCTTTTCCGGCAATTTCAGAAAAATGCATGCCTTTTTTAAATGCCCGGTCAGTAAGTTCAGCCAGATTGGCTACTTTTCCTACCATTGCCAGGGCAAATTTACCCAGATGGGAATGAACGATAATAGGCTGAGCTTCCCAGTCACTGATTATTCCAATTCCTGAATTACCGCGCAATTTGTTCAATTCAGGTTCGAATTTTGACCGGAAATAATCATTTTTTAGGCTATGGATGGCTCTGACGAAGCCTTCGTTGTTCAGCACGCACATGCCGCCCACACTTGTTCCAAGGTGGGAATTATAATCAGTACCATAAAAAAGATCATTTGTACACTCTGCTTCTGAAATACATCCGAAAAAGCCGCTCATAAAATGTGAATTGTGCGTGTAATTTAGAAATATTCTTTCGGGAGATACATCATTATTAAGTGATAGATTTTAACATTTTATTAACCTGCTGAAAATAGGGTTAA
>CAZJQN010000195.1:0-2325 GCA_964548125.1 uncultured Bacteroidales bacterium
TTCGTATAAGGAGTGTATAAACGTACCCCTTCATCGGCTCTGGAATCAACAGTGGCAAACAACAGAACTAAACCTGTTACCAGCAGAATCATCCTGCCGTATCCATAAAAATGCATCCTGAAGTGTCTCATGTTGTATTCAGCTTTATTTACCGCAGCAAATTTATAATCCAGAGAAATACATTGAAATGCTGTATCAGCATGAAAAAGCGAGACCAGAGCATAAAAATATTCTTATCTGTCTGTTTTATAATATTTTAATCTGCATTCGTTAAAAATTTTTAAAAAAGTTTAACGACTTTTAAATTGAGAGCTCTATAAAAATAAAAGGGCTTTTACATAGTTTTGTATTTTATTTAAAGCCTATGCCCCGTCAACGGCTCGATATATATCTCGTCGAAAAAGGGCTTCAGCCGACCCGCACTCGTGCCCGCTGGGCCATCAGCAAGGGGTTTGTGCTGGTGAACGGTAAAGTGGCCGATAAGCCTTCTATGCCAGCCAGTGAAAAGGATGAAATCATTGTCAGGGATGCCATGCGGTTTGTCAGCCAGGGAGGGTACAAACTCGAAAAAGCCCTGAATGAATTCTGCATCGATCTCACCGGAAAGGTTGTCCTCGACATTGGTTCTTCTACCGGAGGATTTACCGATTGTGCCCTGCAATACGGGGCAAGTATGGTTTTCGCCGTTGATGTTGGCACTAACCAGCTGCATGAATCGTTACGTAACGATTCCAGGGTAGTGAGCTATGAAAACTGTGATATCAGGAATCTGGAACCAACTGCTCTCCTTAATTACAAAGCCGACTGCATCACAGTAGACGTTTCCTTCATTTCGCTGGAACACATTTTCCCATATCTGTCTGACTTTCTGGATCCTTTCGGGTGCGTCATTGCACTAATTAAACCGCAGTTTGAGGCAGGAAAGGAGTTCATAGGCAAGAACGGTATCGTAAAGGATCCGTTAATCCACCAGATGGTTTTGCAGAAGATCATATCAATAAGCTCAAAGTATAGCTTCGCTGTCACTCACCTCACCTGGGCACCTCCGGAAAAAAATAAAAACATTGAATACCTGGCCCTTTGTTGGCCAGCATCTGAAAAAATCTCTTTGACCATTGATCCGTTAAACACTGTGCAGAGGGCATTTGCCGAAAAACAAAAGCTCTGTATATGACCAGTACACAGCTACTCCTTCCCCCGGGATGCAATCCGCACTGCCCCGCATGCACACACAGAAGTATGTCGGCTCAGGAAAGCCTGAAGCAAAAAGAAGACTTTCTTAAACGAACACTGCTTCCCTGGAAAGATAAAATTCTGCCGGTAACCGGCCCTGATGAACATAACCGTCTGGGCTACAGGTACAAAGTTATCCTCCATGCCAGGTACCTTGAGCAAAAGTGGCTGTTTGGCATGATGAACCGGGATGATTTTATTCCCGTCATGAATTGTCCCGTTCATGGTGCTGAAGTGAACCGGATCCTTTCATTTCTTAGCCAGATCTTGCCTCCTCCGGAAGAATTTCCACTGGCCTATTATGTTCAGGCTGGCAGACAGATTACGCTGATTTTGAAAGGGAAGAAACCAGCCAGACTGGATTGGCTAAACAACGACGTGGAGAAAGTTTTTGCTGCCAGTCGTATTGAAGGGCTTTGGGTTCATTTTAATCCCGCTGCCGGACGCAGGTTGTTTGAAAAAACTCCCATGGAATGCATCTGGGGTTCACCATGGTCGTTTGATGAAAGAAACATGCAATACGGCCCCCGGTCTTTTCAGCAGTTAATTCCTGAGCTCTACCATGCTTCCCTCAGGGAAGCAATTACATGGCTGAAACCGGCCCTCTCATCCGCCGTTATTGATTTATATTCAGGGACAGGAAACAGCCTCAGATACTGGGCTGAAGCAGGAAGTACCACCCTTGGGATTGAACTATCTGGAGAAGCTGTAACCTCCGCGCGGAAAAACAATCCGGAAGCAGAAATACTTCGTGGTAAATGTAGTGAGCGAATTCCTCAGGCAGAGGCCTGGGCTTTGGTTCAGAAAACTTCCGGCAAAGATATCCTTCTCTATGCCAATCCTCCCCGTACAGGAATTGAACCCGAAGTCCTTTCATGGGTCGTTACTGAGCTCAGACCTTCCCGCATTGCTTATCTTTCCTGCAGTCCCGGAACTCTTTCAAGAAATCTTGAAGTCTTTTGCAAGCACGATTATTCCGTGGAAAAAATTCTTCCTTTCGACTTCTTTCCCATGACAAAACATGTCGAATGCCTTGCACTGCTTCGGAAAATCCAATAAACCCAAATAATCTAATCATTCCGCTAGCTCGGA
>CAZJQN010000196.1:0-2275 GCA_964548125.1 uncultured Bacteroidales bacterium
TTTCACTTTGTTCCATCAGGGTTAGCCCGGTTGAATTTGTTAATTCATGGTACTTGGGTATTATATTGCAAACGTTAAGCGCCTTTCACTATAATGCATTTTGCCTGAACGGAAAATGCAATTCACCCCCTGATAAAATCATTTTCATACTCCTTTCCGGCCACGCCGGGCTTACAACAAGCCATTGAGCTAAAAAATTAATGTTACACTAATAAAGAATTAACGTGCAGTTAATATAAAGGCTTGTTATTTGCAGAAACATTAAATCTACATGAACCGAATCTTTATTTTATCCGCCATCGTGGCTTTCTTACTCTGGCCTGCCGGCATGAAATCAAATGCGCAGGATAGCCAATCTGCCGACAGCCTTTTTAAGGTGATAACAAGAACCGATGAAACCATCCGTTTGTTAAGAAAGATTCAGTTTTCGGGCTATCTTCAGACACAGTTTCAGTTGGCCGAAAAGGCAGGGATTAAATCCTTCGCCGGGGGTGATTTTCCTGAAAACTCTGACAGCCGTTTCATGATAAGGCGCGGAAGGGTAAAAATGACCTGGTCGGGCAACCTGTCGAAATTTGTTACACAGATTGATATAACCGAAAAAGGAATCGCCCCGAAAGACATATATTTTCAACTTACTGATCCCTGGATCCATACCGTTGGAATAACAGCCGGCTTGTTTAACCGTCCCTTTGGAAACGAAATTACCATGTCATCCAGCATAAGGGAATCGCCCGAACGGGCCAGAGTGTATCAAACCCTCTTTCCCGGTGAACGGGATGCCGGCATTATGCTTTCTGTACATCCCGAAAGTAGCTCAGGTCTAAGCTGGTTCAAAGCTGATGCGGGCTTTTTCAACGGAACCGGCATCGCTTCTGATTTCGACTCCCATAAAGATTTTATCGGCCATATTTCCGTGAGCAAAGAGAATGTCTGGGCACTTGGACTTTCATACTACAACGGACGCTGGCAAAGCGGAACAGGAAAATATTTCAAAAGTCTTACTACCACCGACGACGGGTTCAGGGTATTTCTGCCCGATTCAAGCGACAGACCGTATTCAGGAAGACGGGTGTATTATGGTATCAACGGACAGGCGTCTGTAAAGACCGCACTCGGAACTACCCTTGTGAGGGGGGAATATCTGAGCGGTTTCCATGGAGGCACATCCGAAACTACCGTCAGTCCCTCCTCTCTGCCCAAAGGAAAAGCCGTCAGCAAGGCCGATCTGGTTACAGGCACTGTCACAACGGTTGCCTCTCCCCTTCCGGTCATGGAACGTTCCTTCATGGGCGGACTTATTTATATTGTGCACACTATTCTCCAATCCAGGCACCAGTTAGTTTTTAAATACGATGTGTATGATCCTGATACCAGAGCAAGTGGAAAGGAAATAGGAAAACCAGCCGACGCGGGCAGTTACGCAACCCTATCTCCTGCCGATATACGGTACGACACCTATGGATTTGGCTATATCTTCCACTATGATTCAAACCTGAAAATTATGCTGTATTATGAAATAGTAAGAAACGAAAAAACAGCGCTTTCAGATTTTGGAAGCGATCTGAAAGATAACGTTCTTACCGTCCGGTTACAATATAAATTCTGATAGGTCTTAATCGCTGAAGCGTTCTAATATACCTGCGAATATTTAACAATAGATTAATATTGGTTTAATACTGAGTTTTTAATGGATAGGTACTTTTACCGTGTTTTGTATGACCGCCAAAATAACTGAAATGCAATCTGTAATGTTCGTCACCGAAGAAGAACCAATAGAAAAAAATACCCTCCTCCGCGCGGCTTCATCAGTTCCTGTTCTGGAAACCAGAAACCTGAATCTTTATTACGGAGAATTTCAGGCGTTGAAGAACATCAACTTCAAAGCCGAAAAGAATACGGTTACCGCCCTTATTGGCCCTTCCGGATGCGGTAAATCAAGTTTCATCAGACTGTTCAACAGAATGAATGACCTTATCGATGATGTCCGTATTGATGGAAAGATATATATTGAAGGGCAGGATATTTACAATAGCAGGATTGAACCCGATGAACTCCGTAAAAAAGTAGGTATGGTTTTCCAGAAGCCGAATCCTTTTCCAAAATCGATTTTTGAAAATGTTGCTTACGGATTAAGGGTTAACGGAGTAAGGAACCACAAATTCATTGAGGAAAAGGTATATGAGTCATTGCAAAAAGCAGCTCTCTGGGACGAAGTTAAGGACGATCTGGGGAAATCTGCCTTTGCTCTTTCCGGTGGCCAGCAGCAGCGTCT
>CAZJQN010000197.1:0-2223 GCA_964548125.1 uncultured Bacteroidales bacterium
TTGGTAAAATGCCTGGTTATTAAAAAATTTCCGGGACAAGATCTCTGCCGAAAAATGCTGAATGGATAGTTTTTCGAGTGACAATCCGGATTTTACTGGAAATTTCATATTAACCGTCCGGGCATGAGGCATATGGTCAGGCTGCCATAGAAGAAAATGTTCAGTAAATTTCAGTATATTTCTTCCAAAAAAATTTACACATTGAATATGCATAGATAATTGAGCATGGGAATGATCGGAGGGGGCATGGGCGCCTTTATCGGAGGGGTGCATCGGATGGCCGCCACACTGGATAACGAAATTGAACTGGTATGTGGAGCATTCAGCTCCGATCCCGGGCGTTCAAAGGAAAGTGGTCTGCGATGGTACCTGCCGGAAAACCGTATCTATGGGTCTTTTGAAGAAATGATTATTCGGGAAAAAGAATTACCTGAAGGTGAAAGAATGGATTTTGTTGCTATCGTTACACCAAATCATTTGCATTTTCACCCTGCAAAGCTGGCTCTGGAGAATGGATTTCATGTTGTGTGTGATAAGCCGATGACATTCTCCCTTCAGGAGGCTTATGAACTGGAAGATTTGGTGAAAAAGACCGGACTGCTGTTTGCCCTTACACACAATTATACAGGCTATCCGATGGTGAAGCAGGCGAGGAAGATGGTTCAGGAAGGGGAATTCGGCCGTATCCGTAAAGTGATTGTCGAGTATTTGCTAGGATGGGTGTCTACCAAGGCTGAAGCTGCCGGAAACAGGCAGGCTGAATGGCGCACTGACCCTGCCCGTTCGGGAATTGCCGGATGTATGGGCGATATTGGTACCCATGCTGAAAATCTGTGCGAATATGTTACTGGGCAGAGAATAACAGAAGTATGTTCCGATCTGAATACATTTGTTGACGGCCGCTTGCTGGATGATGACGGAAGTGTACTGATTCGTCTGGAAGGAGGGGCAAAAGGGATTCTCTATGCGAGCCAGATTTGTGCCGGTGAGGAAAACGGTTTACGGATCAGGATTTATGGAGAAAAGGGTGGATTGGAATGGAGTCAGATGGAACCTAATACATTATGGGTGAAATGGATCGACAGGCCGGTTGAGCTTTACCGGACAGGTACAAGCTTCAAACCTATCCATGCAGAAGCTATAAAGCATGCACGGATTCCGGCCGGTCATCCGGAAGGTTTTCTGGAAGCTTTTGCCAACATTTACCGGAATTTTGCCCTGGCCCTGAGGGCAAGAATGGAGGGGAAAGAAGCCCCTGAAGGATTCGATTTCCCAACAGTCCATGACGGGGTACGCGGAATGCAGTTTCTGGAAACTGTGGTGAAAGCCTCAGCAGGTGCGCAGAAATGGATGCCATTTATCACCAAATAACTATATCAAACCAATTATGTAATTCTATGAAAAAGATTTTGATTTTTTTTGTCCTTCTTGGAATGTTTTCCATTTCTATTGCCGGTACCACCTCAGGAAGTCCCGACAAATTCATTGGTAAGTGGAATATCAGTGTTCCTGACTCTCCTTTGCCGGAGTACAGCAACTCAAAATTGGTATTCAGTAAGGAAGGGAATATTTTCAAGGGGACCATGGGATTAGGAGAATATATGACCATGGATGTAGAAAATCTCGTCATTAAAGGGAACAAGGCCGAATTTGTGATTTATATTCAGGGAGAAAAAATCAGCATCAGTCTGAAAAGGAAGGGGAATACACTTAACGGAACGGCCACGTATTCTGACGGTATTCTTACAGTTAACGGGACGAAACAACAATAAGGTTATTCGTTTTTTTCATACACCCTTACCCAGTCAATTTCGAATGTGGCGGGCAGACTGCCATTCACATTGTCTTTGTATATTCCTGAGCTGAAATTAAGATAGAGTGGTTCCTGAGGAACAGCTTCCTTCATTTCAGCCAGTTTTACACCGTTCACTTTCCAAACAAGGGAAGAGGGAGTCCATTCGAGGGTGAAAATGTAAAATCCCTTCATCAGGCGGGAAGCTGACAGGCGGATGGTTTGGTGCCTGATACCATCTTTTTCGGTTATATTTCCCCAGAAGGTACTCATCAGTATTTTGCTGTTGTCTGTCTTGAATAAATCCACCTGGGGTACGATGCGATCGCCTGTAAGCCAGAAAGCGTGTGTAACCTTACCCGGATTATTGAACCGAACCTTGGCCTGAATGACACCATATTTCTGGCGGAAACTTTTTCCGGTATTTACAA
>CAZJQN010000198.1:0-1773 GCA_964548125.1 uncultured Bacteroidales bacterium
TTGGTCCATCAGACCATGCAGCTTTCTACAGCAAAAATATTCCTGTATTTTTTCTATCAACTGGAGCCCATACTGACTATCATACACCATCTGATGATATTGAAAAAATCAATTATGACGGCATGGTACTTGTGGGAAATTACGTTTACAACCTGGCATGGAGACTGGACACCTCACCGAAAGGCCTTACTTTCAGGGAATCCGGGACGAGAGGACAAGAAAGCGGAAGACCTCGGTTCAAGGTTACCCTTGGGATTATGCCTGATTTTACATCAACTGACAATAACGGATTGCGGGTTGACTTCGTTACCCGTGATAAACCCGCCTGGCGGGGTGGTATGAAAAAAGGAGATGTCATTATCTCTTTAGACAGGAAACCTGTTCATAACATTGATGAATACATGTACCGCCTCTCCAAACTATCATCAGGACAACTGGTTGAAGTTGAGGTATTGCGGGACGGAAAAAAGGAACTTCTGTTCATTCAATTATAAACAATTGTGGCATGAAATCAATTCTTTACTGGATAATAGCTCTGGTCATTACGCTCGTTGCAGCTGTATATCAGCGGATGACAGGTCCAACCCATCCGGCCAGGATTCAAATGAACCTGGGAGAAAATAAGTATTCTCTCCATTTGCCCCGCAGCCATACCAGCACTGAAAACTGCACCCTCGTTTTGTCTATTCCTGATACTACAGTGTATGCAACATTGCAGTATAAACGTTACCCGACCAATGAAGCCTATAAGGTTGTTCCCTTTCGGCGAGAGAATGAAATTCTGGTAGCAGAACTACCTTCGCAACCACCTGCCGGGAAGCTGGAATATTCGGTTCAGCTCTCCACTTCCCAACAAACGGGTTCCTCGGTTAATACTGGGCCTATCATCATAAGATTCAAAGGAGCAGTGCCTGCATGGGTTCTTATTCCACATATTTTTCTCATGTTTTTTTCGATGTGGATTTCAAATCTTACCGGCCTGTTTGCACTAAGCAAAAAGCGTCAATACAGACCGGCCATGACGGCCACACTGGTACTGTTGTTTACCGGCGGACTGATTTTTGGGCCAATTGTCCAGAAATACGCATTTGGCGCATTGTGGACCGGATTTCCCTTTGGATATGATCTCACCGACAATAAGACTTTGATTGCGTTTATTTTCTGGATAATTGCATGGGCAGGGAACAGAAAGAAAGAACGGAGGGGACTTGTGGTTCTGGCTGCAGTTGTTCAGATACTGGTATATTCCATTCCCCATTCCTTGCTGGGGTCAGAACTTCAGTATGAGACAGGAAAAGTTGTAACAGGGATGCTTTATTTTCTTTGCATGCCATTCAAAAAACCGGTATAGTGCAGTATCCCTGGTGCGAAAAGATTGACAGTGTTCCATTGCGAAATCACTTGCCGTGGTTCTTTTCTGCTATTTTGAATTGACACCAAAAGTTTGCTATTCCAGTGCGGAGATCTCATTCCTGTTTTGATTGACTTAAATCAGACGGTAGCAGATGCAACGTTTTTTCCCTAACTTCGTCTATTAACATGAAAGAATGAAGGAAAGACTTTCAGACATTTCAGAAAACACGCTCATTGACATGTGCAGAAAGGGTGACCGAAATGCGCAGATGGAGTTGTATTACCGGTATTATAAGGCTATGTACAACACAAGTCTACGTATTTTAGGGCGCACTGACGATGCAGAAGACGCCATGCAGGAAGCTTTTATCAAAGCTTTTCGCCGGCTGACAGAGTTTGAAGGGAGGTCAGGATTGGGGC
>CAZJQN010000199.1:0-1768 GCA_964548125.1 uncultured Bacteroidales bacterium
CAAAACTATTTTTTGAGGAGATTATTCAATAGAAACACAATAAATATTTAAACAAATTAAAATACAGCTGTCATTGCTCTCGACGTTGTCATTGGTATCATTGCTGGCAGCTACGCAAGTTTTCAATTCCCGTTACGGGATCACGCCATAAAAATAAAAGCCCAATTAATAGGAAATGGGAAATTGGGAATTACAAAATCTGGCACCTGACCACCTGACAGACTCAACAACTCTGATAACCTTAATAACTAGATAGCATTGTGCTTAATCCCCTGACGGGGAATTGAATTAATTTTATTATCTATCGTGCTATTGTCCTTTATCCCCTACGGGGAAATGAGAGACCGAAAGCCAGAGGAAATTTTCTATTTCCTACACGAGATCATGCCGAAAAAACAAAAATCCATTTAATGGGGAATGGGAAATCGGAAATAGGAAATTACAAACCACATTTCACATAGAAACTCTTGCATCCCAAGCCAGACAACCCTTATAACCTGACAGTTATGATAACCCGACAACATTAAATTTAGTCCCTGGGAAAAGAAATCTTTTTCACAAAGCGCCCAGTATTGCAATTACGGTAATTCATATTGTTTGTTTAGTTAAAAATTCCGAGTTTTGTTTCTTATTTTTTGTATTTCATGCCTTTTACCGGACGAAATAAAAGGAAAATCATCAATGACCCCGTGCATGGGTTTATCAACATTCCCTTTGATTTTGTACTTGATCTGATTGAACACCCCTATTTTCAACGCATGCAGCGCATCCGTCAGCTCGGGCTTACCAGCTACGTGTATCCGGGAGCTACCCATACACGCCTCCAGCATGCACTGGGGGCCATGCATCTTATGGGACAAGCCATCCAGGTTATCCGGCAGAAAGGCCATGAAATCACAGACCAGGAAGCGGAAGCAGTTACGGCAGCTATTCTGATGCACGATTGCGGACATGGCCCGTTTTCTCACGCCCTGGAAAAAACCATTGCCGAAGGAATTCACCATGAGGTTCTTTCCCGTCTCATGATGGAACAGCTCGACAGGGATTTCGGCGGACGCATGGCACTTGCACTGAAAATATTTACCGGTCAGTATCATAAGAAATTCCTGCACCAGCTTGTTTCCAGCCAGCTCGATATGGACCGTCTCGACTACCTTAAGCGCGACAGCTTCTTCACAGGGGTAACTGAAGGGGTTATAGGATCAGACCGAATTATTAAGATGCTGAATGTGGTTGATGACAATCTTGTTGTGGAAGCTAAAGGCATATATTCAATCGAAAAATTTCTTATAGCCCGCCGTCTGATGTACTGGCAGGTGTATTTTCACAAAACTGTTCTTTCGGCTGAAAAAATGCTGTACCTTGCACTGAAACGTGCCCGGGATCTGGCTGACAAGAACATTGACCTTTTTTGCACTCCCGCCCTGTATTTTTTCCTCTATTTCCAGAAAAATCATCCTGGTACTTCAATCATGGAAGCCCTCGGTAAGAAAGAACTCATCGACCACTTTGCCCTTCTGGATGACAGTGACATTTTGGCCTCCCTCAAAGTATGGCAGGAGCATCCTGATAAGATCCTTTCGCTACTGGCCGGACATATTATCAATCGCAAACTATTTAGGGTTAAGATACAGAACGAGCCGGTGAGCGAAGATGAGTTGAAGAATATCAGCCGCAAAATTATCAGCATGTATGGAATCAGCCCAGAAGAAGTGCACTACCTTCTGGCCTATGAGACCATCTCGAACAATGCCTATGATGCAAAGGA
>CAZJQN010000200.1:0-1600 GCA_964548125.1 uncultured Bacteroidales bacterium
GGTGGCGGGGCAGTCTACTCGATTATGCCCAGTTTTTTATTCTGTATTGTATTTGTCTGCTTAATTTCATGCAAGATAATTTTTGCGAATGGTAGCACAATTTGCTACTTTTCGCAAAATATTTCTCAATAATTTTTATCAGAATTTCTCTTTGATTCCGCATCCATCACCCCAAACGTACTCACACTTCCCATCATCACATTCGGGTCGCTGCATAGCTTGTTGAAGTTTTCAAAAAAGTTTTTATCAAGGAGTTTGGGAAGGTAGCGGACAGTCCAGTTTCCGCCAGCCATCGGGACAGGGGAGGCAAGTCCGAAACCAAATTGGTTGACTATTTTGTAAATATCATCATTTTTCATGTAATGGTTGATGGTGAGCGCAAGCTGTCCATCGGAGTAGGTGTTAGCATGGTAGGGAGGAAAACGGAAAAGCTGCGAGAGTTTGAGAATATAGCGTTCATTACTGAGTTTTTCAAGGTATTCTTTTCTCTTTGTGCTGCTTAATTCAGAAAGATCAAGTGCATCGTGCTCTGCCCTGCCAAAAACACTGAAAGATTTGACTCCGGGATATTTTGCCACCAATAGCTTCATGAGGCTATCGTTGCTGATTTTATTTTCATAGTCAAGGTGAATAAAATAGCGGTCCCAAACCACTGCATATTTGTCAGGACTCAGTTCCAGAGCCATGTTGTAATAACCTTGCCTGATGTAGAAATCGCCATGATTAATCAGAAAAAGCTGAAAACGGCTGCCATCATTCAGCTGGAAAAAATCAATTCTGATAGTGTTGGAAGATGAATCGGTGAAAATACGGATGCTGTCTGAATTTTCTTTGATGCAGCACCAGCTTGCCTGACTGTTTTCCCAGCTGAAGGGCTGAATCCATTTGCCATTTTCCCGCACTGCTATCCTGCAGGGATGATGCTCTGCCGAATATTTGTTGCCTGCCTGTATTCCGATGGTTTTTGAATAGGTTGTGTAGGTAAGGTTTCCTTTTTCATCCCAGAATTTCCATATTCCCTGCCTTTCATCGCTGTCTTTCATTTTCAGGCCAAAGGCGGTGTGTTTGCCATTTTCATCAAAATCAAGTTCATACAACATTTTACCGGAAACATGCGGATAAAACTCCTTTTCAATTTCACCTGTTTTTGAATAAATCCGCTGTGCCTTAAAACCTGATAATACAAACTGAACCTTGCAATACTGGTTCACATATCCCGGATTGTTCAGGAATAAAATGCGTTCTGTAATATCCGGATATTCTTGCGGAAAGGTCAGATATTCAGTGTAATATACAAATCCGGTGTCGTTTGGTTTTACCTCCTGGCTCAAAGTAAAAATCCGTGGATTGTCAGAATAGGGTCTTTCAAGTTTTAGCGTTTTATCCGTATGATTGATAAATCTGAAAGTGTCCCTAACAATTACCACATTTTCATCCTGATTGAAAGGGGAAAATGCTTTCAGACGGTGTACATTGCCTGTCAACCAGATGATGTCTTCCTTCTTTTTCTCAGGATTATTGGAATTCTCCGTACCTGACGAATAAACAACCCTTTTACGGGGTGTTCTGTAAGTATTGACTTTAATCCAATTTTTATCAA